>NZ_LOMM01000066.1:80930-143566 GCF_001605945.1 Enterobacter sp. SENG-6 | reverse complement strand
GGCATTGACATGGCGGGGACGGCAGCAATACCAATCCCCGCCTCCACCATTCCCAGCATCGTGGTGACGTGGCGCGTCTCGCAGATCCCCGGGCGCTCCGGCTTAATATGGCCGAGCATCTGATCGAGCAGATTCCGGTTGCCCGATGTAATGTCCAGGCTGATGTAATCCTGCTGATAAAACGCCTGCCAGGTCAGACTTTTGCGTCCCGCCAGCGGATGATCGCGACGACACGCGGCGACATACACATCCTCCACCAGCGGAATAAAGGTGAGATCTGGCTGCAGGCTCCTCGCAAAACAGATACCAAAATCCGCCTGCCCGCTGGCCACCGCGTCAATGACATTGCCCGCGCTGCTGTCGATAAGCTTGATGCGCACGCGCGGATAGCGGCGATGAAACTGGCGGATCACCTCCGGCATAAAATGGCAGGCCGCCGAAGGCACGGTGGCAACGGTAATTAGCCCGGTGCGCTCCTCGCTCACCTTGTCGATATCCGCCAGCATCGTTTCCACATTTTCCAGAAGCTGCCCGCAGCGGTCGGCAAAGGTCTGCCCGAAGAGCGTCAGCGTCACGCGCCGGGTGGTTCTGTCGAACAGTTTCGCGCCGACGGCGGTCTCCAGCTTTTCAATGCGGCGGCTTAAGGCGGACTGGGAGAGGCAGATAGATTCCGCGGCAATACGGAAGTTACCGTACTCCACCAGCGCTCGGAAGGCATAAAGATCGTTGAGGTCGAAATTGACGGGCATAGATTCTGGCAATCCTTAGCGCTTTCTGGAAACTCGAATATTCATAATAGCGACTTATGAATCAGCGGCAACCTCCACCGCTGATGCATATCCAGAAAGCGCGATGCGCCTTAGTGGGAGTCGATATATGACTCGGTCACCGAATCCACCAGCGCCATCTCTTCGCGGCTCAGCAGCATCTCAATATTCACCAGAATAATCATTCGACTGTCGAGCACGCCCAGCCCAAGCAGGTAGCGGCCAGAGAGCACCGAGGCCACGTCCGGGGTCGGCTTGATGTTATCCACATCTATCGACAGCACGTCTGCCACACCGTCAACCACGATACCTACCACGCGATCGTTCAGATTGAGCACGATGACCACTGTTTTGTCGTCCTGTGACGGGTCGGGCAGATCAAAGCGTACGCGCAGATCGACAATCGGCACAATCACGCCGCGCAGGTTGGTTACGCCGGTAATAAAGTTCGGCGCGTTCGGAATGCGCGTGAGGCGATCGCAGCCTCGGATCTCCTGCACTTTAAGAATATCAATGCCGTACTCTTCATCGCCCAGGCGGAATACGAGGTACTCCTGGGCGATGGCGTCGGTTGCGGCGGGTTTACTGGCGGTTGCTACAGTCATGCATTTACCCCCTCCCTCTGGGGTTGTGGAGGGTTGAGCGTTGAAAGCTCAACCACATCAAGGATCAGCGCCACGCTGCCATCACCGAGGATGGTCGCTGCAGAGACGCCAGGCACTTTGCGATAGTTATGTTCGAGGTTCTTAACCACAACCTGCTGCTGGCCGATAAGCTGATCGACCCACAGCGCATAGCGGCAGCCCGCGCTTTGCACAATAACCACAATGCCGTCATCGGCAGGCGCTTCGCCCGCCACCGAGAGACGCTGGCGTAGCAGCACCAGCGGCAGATATTCGCCGCGCACCTGTAAAAGGCGCTCTTCGCCGACAAAGCGGCACAGCATGTCGTCGGTCGGCCGCAGCGACTCCATCACCGCGCCCAGCGGCAGGACGTAAATCTCGTCCGCCACCTTCACCAGCATGCCGTCGAGGATCGCCAGCGTCAGCGGCAGAATAATGCGAATGGTGGTCCCGGCCCCCGGCGTCGAGAGCACGTCCACGTGGCCGCCCATCGCCAGGATGTTGCGTCGCACTACGTCCATGCCGACGCCACGCCCGGAGACATCCGTCACGCTCTCGGCGGTAGAGAAACCGGCGGCGAAGATCAGCATCCATACGTCGTCATCACTCATGGTGTCGCTGATGGTCATCCCCTGAGAGCGGGCTTTGGCGAGAATTTTCTCCCGGTTCAGCCCCGCACCGTCGTCGCTAACCTCAATCACGATATTGCCGCCGTGGTGTTCGGCTGAAAGCGTCAGGTTCCCGGTCACCGGTTTGCCTTTTGCGGCGCGCACCTCTTTCTCTTCAATGCCATGGTCGAGGCTGTTACGCACCAGGTGGGTAAGCGGGTCGATAATGCGCTCAATCAGGCTCTTATCCAGCTCGGCGGAGCCGCCTTTCAGGGTCAGTTCCTCCTCTTTATTCAGGCGAGCGCCCAGGTCGTGCACCAGACGCGGAAAGCGGCTAAAGACGTAGTCCATCGGCATCATACGGATGGACATCACCGACTCCTGCAGCTCGCGGGTGTTGCGCTCCATCTGCGCCACGCAGCCGGACAGCAGATCGTAGCTGGCCGGATCGAGGGTTTTCGACAGCTGGGAGAGCATTGCCTGGGTGATAATCAGCTCCCCGACCTGGTTGATGATCTGGTCGACTTTACTCACCGCCACGCGAATGCTGCCCGACTCCTGACTGGCTGCGCGTGGTGCGGGTGGCGCTTTTTTAATAACGGTTTGAGGTAGCGCAGCAGGCGTTGGTACCGGCGGAGTGGCTTCTGCAGAACGTATCTCAATCTGCTTGCTGTCAAGCACAAAGCAGAGCACGGCAGTGATATCCTCCGCCGAGGCGGTGGTCTGTAGCGTGACCGTCATGCTGTCTGACGTCGCCTCAACGTCTGTCACCTCGCCCATGTTGGTCAGCTCGTCGCGCAGCGTCGTCTGTTCGCGCGCCCCGACGTTACGCAGGGTCACCACCAGTGTGGTTTCCGTTTCCTGCATCGTGCTGGCCGACGCTGGCGCGGGTTCGGCTGGCGTCACAGGCTGCTGGCCTTCAAGAGCAATCTCCCTCAGGGCTTCACAGATATAGCGATAACGGGCTTCATCAGGCTCCTGCGAAGACTGATAGGCTTCCAGCTGCGCTTGCATAATGTCCTTACATTCCAGAAAAAGGTTGATGATTGAGCGACTGAGCGTTCTCTCCCCTGCCCGCGCCTGGTCAAGGAGGTTCTCCAGCAGGTGGGTCGTCTCCTGTAATGCGGTAAAGCCAAAGGTGGCCGCGCCGCCTTTCAGCGAGTGCGCCGCACGAAAGATGGCGTTCAGTTGCTCCTGGTCCGGTGCTTCTATGTCAAGCTGCAGCAAAAGCTGCTCCATCTCAGTCAGCAGTTCTTCCGCCTCGGTAAAGAAGATCTGCGAAAAATCATTCATGTCCATCGGTATAGCCCTGCACATTTTGCAGATTGATATCGCTCAGCACGCTATCTGCACGCTGAGCCTGCGTATCTTCCAGACGGATCTCCTGCTCTTTCGAGCGGCTGAGCACCAGGATGCTGATGCGGCGGTTCACCGCACTGTCCGGGGATGTGTTCTCCAGCGGCATTCGGCTGGCGGTGCCAATCACGCGTAAGAAGCGTTCATCGTTAAGGCCGCCCCGGACCAACACCCGGCGGGCGGCATTTGCGCGCCCGGCGGATAGCTCCCAGTTGCTGTATCCGCCGTCGCCACCGGCATACAGCAGCGAATCGGTGTGCCCCGTCAGGCTCAACGCGTTTGGCAACTCCTGCAGCAGCGGCACCAGCGCCTGCAGAATGCCGTTCATGTAGGATTCCGGCAGTTCGCTGCCGACGCGGAACATCGGGCGGTCGTGCGAGTCGGTGATCTGGATCAGCAGACCGTCGTTGGTGAGGTTGAGCAGAATGTTGGATTTAAAGTTATTCAGCCGCGGATCGGTTTCGATCATCTTCTGCAGCTTCTCTTTCGCCTGCTTCAGGCTTTCGAAGCGCTTGTGCTTATCGATACTGGCAATTTGTCCTTTAAACACCTCACCCTGCCGCTTGAGAATGTCATCCCCTCCGCCGGGAATGACGCTGTCGCTCAGGCTGGTTTTATCGCCGTTGGCCATCGAGGGCTTCAGCGGCATACGGAAGTAATCGGCAATGAGCTCCCTTTCCATGTCCGTGGACTGCGACAGCAGCCACATCACCAGAAAGAACGCCATCATCGCGGTCATAAAATCGGCATAGGCAATCTTCCATGTCCCACCGTGGTGGGCATGTTTCTTTTTCTTACGCTTACGTGAAATGATGACAGGCGTGACGTTCTTCATGCGGCGCCGTCCGAGGTTTTGGTTTTCAGCGTGGCGTTAGATTTGACTTCACGCACGTGCTCTTCCAGCTCTTCAAACGATGGACGTTCGCTGGTAAAGATGGTTTTACGACCAAACTCAACCGCAATCTGCGGGGCATAACCATTCAGGCTGGAGAGCAGCGTCACCTTAATGCACTGCAAAATTTTGACCTGGTCAGAACTCTTCTGGCGCAGCAATGTCGCCAGCGGCAAGACAAAACCATAAGCAATAAGGATCCCGAGGAAGGTGCCCACCAGTGCATGGCCAATCAGCATACCCAGCTCCGCCGCCGGACGATCCGCCGACCCCAGCGCGTTAACCACCCCCATCACCGCCGCTACAATACCGAACGCCGGAAACGCATCGCCTACCGTGTTCAGGCTGTGGGCGGGCACTTCCAGCTCTTCTTCACAGGTTTCTATCTCCTCGTCCATCAGGGCTTCGATTTCATGGGAATTCATGCTGCCGCCAATCATCAGACGGAAGTAGTCGAGGATAAAATTGGCGAGCATCGGGTCGCTCATCAGGCGGGGATAGGCGCTAAAAATATCGCTGTTCTGCGGGTCTTCAATGTCCTTTTCCAGCGACATCAGCCCGTGAACGCGGCTCTGGGAGAGCAGCAGAAACATCAGCGCCATCAAATCCATATACACCGCTTTGTTGTAGCGCTTACCGACAAAGATTTTAACCAGCGCCTTCCCCGTCGACTTCAGGGATTTAATATTGTTGCCGACAATAAACGCCCCAACCCCGGCACCGCCGATAATCAACAGCTCCAGCGGCTGAAACAGCGCCATCAGGTTACCGCCGGACAGAAGAAAACCACCAAAAACGGTCAATATGACAACAAGATAGCCAACAATAACTAACACACTCTCTCCTTTTACTTTTTTGACCGATGCCGGCTGTCCCGGCATCAGGTAAACGCCATCTTGCGCACAGCCGTCCGTCTGGGGTTACGCCGTCATGATTTCCGGCGCGGCAAACGAGCCCAGAAGCCCGGTATTACTCACCTGGGATTTTTTAAGCGCGCGCGACGGCGGGCTGCACAAGCTGCAGGTAAATGGGTTTTTAATAAATTCGGTGGTGACGATAAAACCACCGCCACACACGCTGCAGGCTTTACGCGAAATAATGCCGCAGTCGATAAAGCGTAATAATGTCCAGGCTCGGGTCAGACCCAGCACCGGCTTCTCATCAGAACAGGTACTGCACTGTTCCAGATAAAGACGATAGGTCTTCATCAGCATTTCAATGGAGCGCCCCTGTTCGGTCTTTTGCAAATACAGATAGATGTTGTAGAACATGGAAGAATGAATATTCTGCTCCCATGACATAAACCAGTCTTCGGAAAAGGGCAGCATCCCTTTTGGCGGCGGACAGCCGCGCAACTCTTTATATAAACGAAGCAGGCGACGGCGGCTGAGTGATGTTTCCGATTCCAGCACCTGCATTCTCGCCCCGAGAGAAATTAACCCCATGGCGATATTTACTTCGTCAATTTCCTGCAGCAGACTCTTTTCACCACACATGATTATGCCTCCTCCGCGGTAATGGCATCTTCTTCGCTTAAGGCATTAAGAAGATTGGTCGACAAAATAATGCCGGTGTGAATTTGCTGCAGCGCTTCAATACGCGAATCCTTGGTCAGATTTTCAATCACAACTTCATCGTCAACCCGCAGACGACAGATAAGCTGATTAGTGGTGGCCAGCTTCATTAATTGTGGCAGCGAAAGTTCTTTCAGGTTATCAATTGTGCCTTCAGACAATCCAAGGCGAAAACCCGCCGCAAATTTATCCTGACGGATCAGCTGCTGCGCCAGCAGAAGATAGGACAGGTTAATATCGTGAATATTTTGCAGATACTCGTCAAAATTGGACACAGGCGAAAACTCCCAATGTTATTTAGCCAAAAGCTGGCATGTCAGTTAAGATAGATAACGTTTCCGAACTGATGCAGAGAGTCTTTTGGTATTGATATTCACCAAGGTAAGTCATTCTTCCTCAGTAAATGAGTCAATGCCAAAGGAGGCTGCATCTCAAAACTGGCAAAATCATAAACACTAAGTATTTTCCGAACAAGCGACAGAAATTTCCTCAAATCCACAAATTGATGTTAACTCGTTGATTTTATAAGTTAATAAAGCATTATTAAACGTTATTAAACCTTGATTTTAATGATTAATCCTGCAGAGAAACCAGTATTAACAATATAAATGTTAATATCCTGTAATTCACGTTAAGCTGATTCCATACGGCTTCTTAACCTTTTCACGGCCAGACTATGTAACTGACTCACGCGTGTTTCCGTAATCCCCAGCACCAGCCCAATCTCTTTCATATTCAAATCCTGCAGATAATAGAGCTGTAAAAGCACTTGTTCCCTTTCGGGTATATACTGAATATGCTCAGCGATCCGTTCTATCAAATTTTCTTTGATAGCGTCATTCAGTGGATTAAGCTGTTCATTCTCATCGCCGTTTGTCTCCCAGCTGTCGGCATAATTCTCCTGCAGCTCATCAACCGAGTACATCTGGCTGGCGTTATTATCTGCCAGCATCTGCTGAAATTCCTGCAACGAGACGCCCATGCGTTCGGCGATTTCAGCTTCAGTAGCTTCGCCCCCTTTTTCCTGCTCGATTTGCTGAATAAGCGCGACAATTTCACGCGTATGGGTGCGTACCCGACGTGGAACCCAGTCACTTTCTCTCAGCTCATCTAATAATGCCCATTTCACCCGCTGGGCGATCCACGCCGTAAGCGTTACCCCTTTTTTGGGGTCAAAACTCTCGACTGCACTTAAAAAACCGATTGAGCCCGCCTGAATTAAATCATCCAGCTCGACGCTGGCAGGAAGTCGCTTATGTAAACGCAATGCTTCCTGCCGCACCAGATAGTGATATTTAGACCAGACTACCGATTTATTTTCCAGCCCTTCGGCCGTGTAAATACCATCCACGATTGCATTCCACCTGCTATTCTCTTAAAGAATTATCCGGTGAAATGGCGCATTCAAATAGTGCAATAAGCCTGTATAAAAATGCGCTTTCTGTTACTTCGCTTTTATTAATCATCGCTGCTGAAATATAGCGTTATTAATGCGGCTAATTAACGGGATTAAAAGGTTTCCCACTGGGCCAGGTCCGGCTCTTTCTGACGCTTAACGTTATTCGGCTCAGCGGCAGTTTTCACCCTGGCGCTTTCCTGATTAAGCTGGAATTGCGCGACCAGTTTTTCCAGGGCATCAGACTGGGCTTCCAGTTCGCTCGCCGCCAGCGCCGCCTCTTCCACCATCGCCGCATTCTGCTGGGTCACCAGATCCATTTCGTTAACAGCCTGCGAAATCTGATTAATACCCGCACTCTGCTCGTCCGATGCAGAGGTAATTTCCCCCATGATCTGCGTCACCTGCGAAACCGAGGTCACAATCTCCTGCATCACCGTGCTGGCCTGCCCCACCTGACGTGAACCGATATCGATATTGTTCACGCTGGTATTGATCAGCTGGTTGATCTCTTTGGCCGCATCGGCGCTGCGTTTTGCCAGGTTACGCACTTCTTCGGCAACAACCGCAAAGCCACGTCCCTGCTCTCCGGCACGCGCCGCTTCTACAGCCGCGTTCAGGGCCAGGATGTTGGTCTGATTGGCAATGCTGTCGATCACACCGTTGATATCGGCAATCTGGCGCGAGCTGGTGGTGATCTGAGCCATGATCTGTTCCAGGCTCTGCATCACTTCCCCGCCGTTATGGGCATTGGTGCTGGCGCTTTCCGCCAGTTCACGCGCCGCATGGGCGTTGTCAGCATTCTGACGTACGGTGGTTTTGATCTGCTCCATGCTGGCCGCCGTCTCCTGCAACGCGGCCGCCTGCTCTTCCGTACGGGAGGAGAGATCGTTATTGCCGTGGGCAATCTCCTGGGCGTTGGTGTGGATGCGTAACACGCTCTCACGAATCCCGGACACGGTTTCCGCCAGGGAAGTACGCATCTTCTCCATCTCGTTAAGCATGTTGCCGATTTCATTCTCACTGCCGGCCTCAATCGCTTTACTCAGGTCACCGCCGGAAATACGCTTCAGTACGCCCACCGTCATTGCCATGCGCTGAACCAGAGTCTGGCGCAGCCAGAAGCGGATCACGAACAGCAGTCCAATGGCCAGCAACACGACCACAAGACCCACGCCCACCATAATCTTGTAGCCGCGTTCGGAAGCAAGAATATACCCTTCGCTGACGCGGGCGCTGGCATCGGTATATTGCTCAACCTTATTACGCAGGGTGGTACGCAGCTCCATATCCTGTTCCAGAGAACCGGTATAGCCCGTCGGATTATGCAGATAACCCAGCTTCACTTCCGCGACGTTATAGACCGCGTTAAACGCCGCATTAACCTCGGCGGCCAGACGCTCCTCTTCCGGGGTATTAAACGGCGAGGACATAAAGTCATCCATATTGCGGCGGGCCATTTTCACCACGTTCAGGGTGTGCTTCGCCACGTTCTCCGATACCGGATTACCCAGCGCCGCCTGCAGCATCAGGCCGTTCGTATTCGCCATGACTGCGCTGATGTTATAGGCGGCATCGCGCATCTGATCGTTATTTTCAGCGGCGACGACAATACTTTTAAAATTGCTGTTGTTCGCCACGGCGTTATAAACGGAATAGGCCGTAACGCCGAACAGCATGACGGCAAACAGTCCGATAATAAGCGTGACTGTGCTGTAGATTTTAAGTTTCTTTAACATAGATTCTCACCTGCCGCGCACGGTTTACCCGTACGCGGCGGCGCCTGAAGGAAAGTAAATGGCGAAGTTATTCACTTCACATATTAAACAGACTCATCTTCTGCATATTTTTGTAGACGTACATTGAGGCATTAAAGGCAAGCTCAGACATCTGCGATTCAGCTACCATGGAGACCAGCATGCCGGTATCAGACCCAATCGCATCCTGGACTTTAATGATGGTGTCGTTAATCAGCACGGCACCGGTTGAGTCCAGGGCGGCAATTTGCTGCATGTTGGTCCCCAGCTCGGCCTGCACCTTGCCCAGACGGTCAATGCCTTCATCCACCGCCTGACTGGCAGCTTTAAGCGCGGCGTCCAGTGCGTTTTTATCGATAGGGTCCGCGATTAGTGCCGCCACTGCATCATTTAACACCATGAAAATATCACCGAAGACTTCATCACCGAGATGGCTGGTTTGCATTTCCGCGCCATCCGCAACGGTCTGCTTACGCACCTCATTCCCACCCCGGTAGTTGCCAACCTCATCAAAGGCTGGGGTATCTGTTTTATAGCCGGAGAAAATATAGCGGCCACTGCTGTCACGGCTGTTCGCTAAATCCAGCAGATTTTCACGGATACCTTTGATCTCTTCGCCAAGCGCCCGGCGGTCTTCGTCCGAGTAGGCATCACTATTTGCAGCAACAAGTTTCTCTTTCAGAGTGGTGGTTAACAGGTCGCCTGCACCACTCAAAATATGATCCTGATATTCCAGTGAATTACGTACGCGAGTACGCACACCGCTATAAAGCTCCAGTTGTGCCAGCGCATCCTGTTGTTTGACCGCTTCGGTCGCCGCAGCCGGATCGTCAGAGGCCTTTAATAAGGTTTTCCCGGCAGACATCCGCATGTAAGCATCATTACTCTGGCTCATGCGCTTTGCCATCGACTCAGCGCTTTGCTTGTACATATAAAGCGTACTTAATCGCATTTCTTTGTTCCTTATCTGATCGACAACAGCGCGTCAAACATGGCGTTCGCGGTTTGTAAGAGCTGCGCATTGGCATTGTAATACTGCTTAAACATATCGAGGTTGATGTACTCCTCGTCCATCGTCACGCCCGAGATCTCTTGCTTTATTTCATATTTGCTTCTTAAATCGGTTTCCGCGCTGGCCGCGTCAGATTTCGCCACTCGTGCGCGATCGCCGATGGTACCGACCAGGCTGGCATAAGCTTCACTCAGGGTGTTTTTGCCGATCAGCTTTTCGTTCTGAATCTCCAGCATCTTTTGAAGGTTGTCGTTATCGCCAGGCTCTGCCAATTTATCACCAGCAGCGGCAAATTCTTCCGCACTGGTAATCTTACGTGCCAGGCCTTCTGCGGCACCTGCCATGGGGTTCAAGGTGAATGTGTCCCCAGCAACGGCAGTAGAGGGATTCGGCAGCGTAATTTCAATGCCGTCAAAATTGAGTGTGGGACCAGGCCCAGTCACCACACTTCGCCCGTCTGCCCCGGTCACTTCCCAATCGGGAGCCTTAAAGGTGATGGTGTAATCTTCCGATTTCACCTTTTTATAGTCAGTTACCGTTATCTGCTCTAAGCGATCCTGGCCCTGGTTTTTCGCATTCGCAATGGCTTTGATATCCGGCAGTGAGAAGAGATCTTCACCCGGCGTTCCATCCGGCTTAAAGCCCGCGCGGTTCTGCTCATTCATACGATGCGCCATCATAAAGGCGATCTGATCCAGCTCCTGGCGCGCTACCGTCAGGTCTTCATTACGGAATTTGAACAGCCCGCCCAAACGCCCTTTCGTTATGCTGCTTTCATCAAGCGGCGTGGCGTTACCGCTGGCATCCACGTAGGAGACGATAATTTTATTGGGATCGGCATCCGATGGAGAGGTTTGCAGTTTAGAGGCGGTGGTACCCGAAACCAGCGGACGTCCATCCGACAGCGTCACATCAACGCGTCCGGAATTGGGGTCCTCGTTAACGGTGATCCCCATTTGCGCGCTCAGCTCTTCCAGCAGCATGTCGCGCTGATCGAGAAGGTCGGCAGGCGGCGCGCCGTTACCCTGGGCGCGTTCCAGCTGCCTGTTGATCTCGGCTAGCTGCTGAGTCGCGGTGTTGATATCTTTCGCACTGCGCTCAATCTGCGTGTTGGTGCTCTTTTCCAGCCCGGTCAGACGCTTGGCGCTGGCGTTATAACGGTTGCTCAGCGTGCCGAGCGAGTTATACACCGCCGCACGAGCGGGGCCGTCAGACGGGTCCCCACTTAGTGTCGCCATGGCTTTGAACATATCGTTCATGGATACCGACACGTTATCGGATTCATCGGCAAGCATGTTGTCGATATCCGACAGCTGCTCCATGCGCCCGTTTAACGCAGACCAGCTCGACAGCGAGCCGCGCAGCTGGTTATTGGCGAAGGCATCGTACGCACGTTCAACGCCGACAGCTTTTGCCCCATAGCCGAAAAAGCCCTGCCCCGTCGACATGCCGCCACTTTCACCAATGATCAAATTACGGCGGCTGTAGCCCGCGGACATGCCGTTGGTCAGGTTGTCACCTGTCACCCGTAATGCGGCCTGCGCGACGCTCAGGCCGTTTCTCGCTAAGTTATAAAGATTATTCATAAGATAGACATTCCTGATTGCAGGCCCGGTCTCTCTTTCCGGGCCAGAAAGTTCATGGCTCTGGTTATTTCATCGGTGATTTAAAAAATCTCTAAAACTTCTTTGTCAGAAAAGTGTGTCGATATCGTTTTTATAGGCGTTCACACCCTGCTGAATATAGCCTTTCACCTTCTGAATAATGGAGATGAGCTTTTTGGCGTAGGCCGGATCCGTCGCATAGCCGCCCGCCTGCAGCGCCTTCGCCCCCTGCTCTGGTGAACCGGACTGCACAACCCCACGATAGCGCGGATTTTTAGTCAGCAGCTTCGCGTAATCCGCCAGCGCGTGTTCGTACGAGTCGTAAACGCGGAACGCGGCTTTCACCTTCTGCTTCACACCGTTGAGGTATTCGGTGGTGGTGATCTCGGTAGTTTTGCCGCGCCAGTCGCCGGTGGCCTTGATGCCGAACAGGTTGTGGCTCGGGCGGCCATCCGCCGCCGGGATTTCGCGCTTGCCCCAGCCGGACTCCAGCGCT
Organism: Enterobacter sp. SENG-6; assembly: GCF_001605945.1. Taxonomy (NCBI): domain Bacteria; kingdom Pseudomonadati; phylum Pseudomonadota; class Gammaproteobacteria; order Enterobacterales; family Enterobacteriaceae; genus Enterobacter; species Enterobacter sp. SENG-6. The sequence goes on along the minus strand of NZ_LOMM01000066.1, from coordinate 131,481 downwards.
GCCTGAGCGAGGATCAGGTGCGGATGCAGCCCACTCTGCTGCGCGGCCGCCTGGGCCGGGCGCAGCAGACGGGCAATAAACGGATGCGCCCCTTCAGCCGGTTTAGCGAACGACACCGGCGCAGGCAGGCGAAGTGGCCCGGTGGCCGGCGCCGAAGCAAGATCCGGTCGTATAAAGTCGCGTCCCGGCGTGCTCACCGTTGCGGCAGGTGCCTCACGCTCGCCGCCCAGCTGGCGGACGATAAGATCGGCAAAGCCGAGCTGACCACTCCCGGCAATATTCTGTGCAACCTGCTGATCGTGCATCGCGGTGTACATCTCGGAAGACTGGCTGCTCAGCAGATCGTCCTTAAAGGTGGCATCGCGCATGCTCTTCATCATCATCTGCACGAAAATGCCCTCCATCTGCTTTGCCGCCGCTTTCAGTGCGCCGGGCGTTTGCCGCCCGGCCTCACGTTTTAAGGTATCCAGCGAACGGACATCAAAGGCGGGCTGATCGAGCTTGTCGAAGGCGTTCATCAGTTGACCTCCAGCTTCGCCCGCAGACAACCGGCGTTTTTCATCGCCTGCAGAACCGACATCAGCTCGTTTGGCGTAGCGCCCAGGCTGTTGAGGGCACGGATCACCGCGTTCAGATCGGTACTGCTGCGCACGTGCTGCAGCGAACCGCCGCTGTCGCGCACCGAGATATCGGTCTGCGGTACCACCACCGTCTCCCCGCCGCCAAACGGTGTATCCGGCTGGCTGATAATGTTGTTCTGCATGACCTCTACCGTCAGCGAGCCGTGTGCCACGGCGCAGGAATCGAGCGAGACATGGCGGTTCATCACCACCGAGCCGGTACGCGAGTTCACAATCACCTTCGCGTCCTGCACGTTTACCTTCACCGGGATATCCTGAATGTTGGCCAGGAAGCGTACGCGGGACGGACCGTCCGGCGGTGCGAACAGGCGCACGGTGCGGGCATCTTCCGGCAACGCCGCCCCGCCGCTGTAGCGCTGGTTAATGGCGTCGCTGATCTGCTGCGCCAGCGAGAAATCGGTCTCGTTCAATTGCAGGCGCACAATGCTCTGGGTGGCGAAATCGTTCGGCACTTCCCGCTCGACGGTAGCACCATTGCTGATGCGCCCACCGTTAAGCTGGTTTACCTGCACGCGGCTGCCGCCCGCCTGCGCCCCTGCGCCGGAGATCAAAATGTTGCCCTGGGCGATGGCGTAGATCTGGTTATCCGCCCCTTTCAGCGGGGTCATCAGCAGCGTGCCGCCGCGCAGGCTTTTAGCGTTGCCCACCGAAGAGACCACGATGTCCAGCTTGTCGCCCGGACGGGCAAACGGCGGCAACTCGGCGGTGACCATCACCGCCGCGATATTTTTCAGCTGCATATTGGTGCCCGGCGGGACGGTGATCCCCAGCTGCGAGAGCATGTTGTTCAGGCTCTGGCCGGTGAACGGGGCCTGCATGGTCTGGTCGCCGGTACCGTCAAGGCCGACAATCAGGCCGTAGCCCATCAGGGAGTTGGAACGCACACCCTGTACCGTCGCCAGATCGCGGATACGTTCCGCGTGGACCACTTTGGGTACCGCCAGCGTCATGCCATAGAGCAGGATGCTGAGAAAAAACAGGATAGATTCTTTTTTCATGGTCATATCAGAAAGGAGAAAGGTTCAGGAACAGGCGTTGCAGCCAGCCCATGTTCTGCGCTTCGTTGATGTAGCCGTTGCCGACGTACTCAATGCGCGCATCCGCCACCTGGGTGGACGGCACGGTGTTGCTGCCGCTGATGGTGCGCGGGTTCACCACCCCGGAGAAGCGGATGAATTCGGTGCCCTGGTTGATGGCGATCTGCTTCTCACCCACCACGCCGAGGTTGCCGTTGGGCAGCAGCTCTTTCACGGTCACAGTGATGGTGCCGGTAAAGGTGTTACGCGCCGCCGCGCCGCCCTTGCCTGCGAAATCGTTTTTACCTTCGGCTTCAAAATCCGCTTTGCCATCACCCAGCCAGCTGTTGAGTTTCGAGGGTACCGCGATCAGCCCCATACCGGCCGATCCATTACGGTTGGCACTGGCGGAGGAACTTTTGCTGGCGCTCACGTTCTCCTGCAGCAGGATCGTCAGCGTATCGCCCACGTTACGCGGGCGGCGGTCTTCGAACATCGGCTGATAGCCGTAGTTCATCCCCTGCCCTGCCTGAAACAGTGAACCGCCGGTCGCTGCCGGTGCCATCGGTAATGGTGTTGCCGTGGTAGGACCCTCGACGAGGGGCTTTTGCATAATGTGCGCGCAGCCACTGAGCAGCAGTGTGCTTGCCAGCAGCGCGGCCGCCGGAATGTGCATAGACAATATTTTCATTTCAGTGTCGATAAAATGTCTGGCCGCGTAAGCGGCCAGAGAGAGGATTACAGCTGGGAAAGACGCTGCAGCATCTGGTCAGATGCCGAAACCGCCTTGCTGTTGATTTCATAGGCGCGCTGAACCTGAATCATGGTCACCAGCTCTTCCGCCACGTTGACGTTGGAGCCTTCCACATACTTCTGTTTCAGCGTACCCGCACTTTCCATACCCGGATTCAGCTCATTCGGTGCACCAGAGGACTGTGTTTCTTTGTAGAGGTTGCCGCCGATGCTCTCCAGCCCGGAGTTGTTCACAAAGGTGGTGACCGTAAGCTGACCAATTTGCTGCTCTTCCGCCTGGCCTGGCACCTTGACGCTGACAATGCCATCGCTGCCAATGGTCAGGCTCGTGGCGTCAGCAGGGATAACAATCCCCGGCTGAATGGGGTAACCTTCCGCGGTGACCAGCTGTCCATCAGCATTTTTGCCTAACTTACCGTCACGGGTATACGCCGTGCTGCCGTCCGGCATCTGCACCTGGAAAAAGCCTTCCCCTTCTATGGCTACGTCGTATTCATCACCGGTCATGTTCGGCACACCCTGAGTATGAATGCGCTGGGTAGAGACCGGACGGACGCCGGTACCCAGCTGCAGGCCGCTCGGCAGGGTGTTCTGCTCGGTCGCCTGCGCGCCAGGCTGGCGCATGTTCTGATAGAGCAGATCCTGAAACACGGCGCGCTGACGCTTAAAGCCGTTGGTGTTGACGTTCGCCAGGTTATTGGAGATGACGTCCATATTGAGCTGCTGTGCTTCCAGCCCGGTTTTTGCGATCCATAAAGAACGAATCATAGTGACTCCTTGCGCGGCCTTAGCTCACGCTTAATAGCTGGTTGGCCTTCTGGGCATTTTCGTCGGCGGTGCGGATCACCTTCATATTCATGTCGAAGCCGCGGGAGTTGGCGATCATCTGCGTCATGGCCTGCACCGGGCTGACGTTGCTGCCCTCGATGGCCTCCGGCGTCAGACGCAGGGTTTCGTCCTGCGCCAGCCTCTCGCCGTCCACGGTGCGGAACAGTCCGTCATCGCCGTGAACCATGCTGTTCATCTCCGCGTTGACCAGCTTGAGGCGACCAACCGGCACCAGCATCGTCGGGTCATCGCCCATACCGAGCGCCGACACGGTGCCATCGCTGCCGATGGTGACGTGAGACTGCGGCGGTACTTCGAGCGGCCCGCCGTCGCCCATCAGCGGACGGCCGTTGACGCTGAGCGCCCCGTCCTGATCCACGTCAATTGCGCCGTTACGGGTGTAGCCTTCGCTGCCGTCGTCCATCGCTACCGCCAGCCAGCCGTTCTGCGGCAAAGCCACGTCCAGGCTGCGCCCGGTGTGGGTGATCGGCCCCATGGTGGTGTCGTGAAACGGCGTAGACTCCGCCACCAGCGCGCGGGTGCGCAGGGTTTCCCCTTCAATGGGTACCGAACGGAAGGCCGCCAGCTGGGCGCGAAAGCCCGCAGTGGAGCTGTTCGCCAGATTGTTTGAGGTGACCGCCTGGCGGTTGAGCGCCGCGTTCGCGGCACTCATGGCGGTATAGATAGCGCGATCCATCGTTCAGCCTTAACGCAGGTTAACCAGCGTCTGCAGAACTTCAGACTGGGTTTTGATGGTTTGTGAGTTGGACTGGTAGTTGCGCTGGTAGACGATCATGTTGACCATCTCGTCCCCGAGGTTGACGTTGGAGGATTCCAGCATACCGCCCTTCATGCTACCGAAGCTGCCAGAACCCGAGGTGCCGAAAAACGGCTGGCCGGACTGCACGGTCTCCGCCCACAGGTTGTTACCCTGCTGCGCCAGACCACCCACGTTGGCAAAGTCTGCCAGTACTACCTGCGCCACGGTCTGACGTTTGCCGTTGCTGTAGATGGCGATGACTTCACCGGTGTCGCTGACCTGGTAGCTGTTGAATTTGCCCGGTGCCTGGCCGTCAATTTCACCCAGCATCACCTGAGTATCGCCGGCGTTTTGGGTGAGGGCGCTAAGATCGATATCCACTTCAAGCGCGTTAGAACCGTTGTACTCCTTACCTTTAACGGTCAATGTTGTCGGCGTTTTCATCGAGCCATCGGGGTTGAACTCAATTGGCACAGGAGTCATTGCTCCGTCTGGCGCAGTGGAGTCTTCCGCATACACGTCCCACTTACCTTCACCGGTATGCACGTAGTACATCTTAATCGTGTGCTTATTACCCAGGCTGTCGGTAGCCGTCACTTCACTGATATGGTTATAGGTCTCTTTATCGGTAGGGTCAAAACCAGGCGTCCCAGGAATGATCTTGTCATCCGACTTCAGGTTGCCATTCACCGACCCTGTAGTCGAGGCCACTGGCGGCATATCGTCCTTCGGAATGCGGATCGGCCCCACCTGGGAACCCGGGTTAATGACCCCGTTAATGGCCTGATAGCCGGTTAAAAACATGCCGTTCACTTTATTAATAATGGCGCCGTTTTCGTTCTCGGTGAACTCGCCATTACGCCCGTAGAAAACGCTGCCCGCTTCATCCGTCATGCGGAAAAAGCCCCGGCCATTGATCATCATATCCAGAGCAGAACCGCCCATCCCAGGACCACCCTGAGTAAAGTTCTGGCTCACGCCCCCCACCTGCACCCCCATCCCCACCGAACCGGCAAAAATATCGGAGAAGGAGACGGAACCCGCTTTAAAACCGACTGTCTGCGAGTTGGCGATGTTGTTACCCACCACATCAAGTGCTTTTGCCGCGGCGCTGAGGCCGCTAAGACCTTGTGAAAAACCCATAATTAATTTCCAGAAGTAAGTAATGACTATTTTTGAACAACAAACACCTGACTCAGGTCAATCGGATCGTGATTGAGCAGATGCAGGATCGGCCCGGTTTCGCTCATGGTGACCCCTTGCACCTGCTCCTGAACCAGCCCGAAGATTTGCGGCTTCTCACCTTCCGGGTTGCTGGCGTCAAAAGAGAGGGTGTATTCGCGATCGCGCGGCGGGCCCGGCTCCGGCTTGAAGTTTTCCAGATCGTCGAGATTGAATTTGTTCATCCCCGACTTCACGTTCTTAATCTCTGCGGTGTACGCATTGCCCTCAGAATCTTCCAGCGTCACGGTGACGGTCGCGGCATCGCCTACCAGCGCGAACTGGAAGTCGTCCGAGGCCTCAGGCTCTACACCGACCTGATGGATACCGATTTCAGAATTACCGAAGGAGACTTTCGGATCTCCCTCAATCAGCACGCTGCGCCCTATCCAGGAGGAGGCGCTCATGCTGCTGAGATTGATCATCATCGCCTGCACGCCCGCTACCGATTTGTTGAGGTTCTCGACCCCTGCCGCCATGTTGAACTGCGCCAGCTGCGTGGTGAGCTGGTTGTTGTCCATCGGGTTGGTGGGATCCTGGTTTTTCATCTGCGCCACCAGCATCGTCATAAACTGATTCGACAAGTCCGCCGCGCTGTTGCCCGTACCGGTACCGCCCGTACCGCTGTTGTTGTTAATCGAAGAGACCGCCATATGCGTCCTTACTGCCCAAGGGTTAATGTTTTCAGCATCAGGCTTTTGGCGGAGTTCATCACTTCCACGTTGGCCTGGTAGCTGCGGGAGGCCGAAATGGTGTTCACCATCTCGTTCATCACGTTGACGTTGGGCATGCGCACGTAGCCCTGTTCATCCGCCATAGGATTACCAGGCTCATAGACCAGACGATCCGGCGCGCTGCTCTCCACCACCTCGCTGACCTGTACGCCGCCAATCTCCTGACCGACCTGGTTGTCGACCTGAAACACCACCTGACGGGCGCGGTACGGCTGACCGTCTGGCCCCGCCACGCTGTCGGCGTTGGCCATATTGCTGGCACTGACGTTAAGCCGGCGGGACTGGGCGGCCATCGCCGAGCCTGAAATATCAAATACGCTAAAGAGCGACATCGTTTATTACCCCTGACTGAGCACAGTCATCATTTTCTTAATATCCGCGCCCAGGAACGTCAGTCCAGACTGATATTTCACGGCGTTATCCGCAAAATTGACGCGCTCACGATCCATATCCACGGTATTGCCATCCGCACTCGGTTGATCCGGTATGCGATAAAGCAGCTGACTGTCGTCAAATGGCATCGCTTTACCTTCAATATGCTTATTTGACGTTAAGGCCAAGGATACGGGCGATTTGGCCATGGTGTTATTTTCCATGGCGGTTTTTAACTGCTGAGTAAAATCTATATCTCGCGCCTGGTAGCCAGGCGTGTCGGCATTCGCAATATTCGATGCCAGAATATCCTGACGGCGCGAAAGCAAACCTAGCGCTTGCTGTTGAAAGCGAAAGGCGTCATCGAGTTTATTCATGACAACAGGACTCCTGTCTCGCGTTATTTAAACTGCGATAGTGTAGTCAGCGCTGGTGAAATATCACACTGCAAAGACCCGACAGAAATAAGCCCATTTAGGGAAATAGAAATAATGAGGGGAGCGTTAAAACATCGAAGAATTTAAATGCAGACAAAAGTGTCATTATTTAAAGCAATAAAAGCCACGGCAGTGCGTATATAATTTAGCCACGTTTTATAGAGTAAATTCATTATTAAGGCAATAAGATGAAGCTCCGATTATTCAGCGCGGCGGTGGCCGCATTGCTCTGCTCTGCGTCTGCCACGGCCAGCGTGCCCTCTGACCAGACGGCGAAGCAGCGACTGATGCTCAAGCTGGATGCCCTGATCAAACAACCCGAGACCGGTAGCGAGATTGTGCGCACAGCAAAACTTCTTGCCACCCCGGCGCAACTGGCCGCCGTCTGCGAGAACCCGACGCTGAGCCTGGTCGGGCGCGACAGCCGTCTGACCGGCAAGCGCACGGTGCTGGCCCAGTGCGGCGCACGGCGTCATTATCTGCCGGTGCGCATCAGTGCCCAGGGGACCTGGTGGGTCGCCAGCCAGAGCCTGCCCGGTGGGGCCATTGTGCAGCGCAGCGATATCGAACCGGTTACCGGCGCGCTCGACCACCAGCCTTCAGGCTTGATCTTCAACGCCGACGCGATTATTGGCCAGCGCCTGACCCGTGCCATCGACGCCGGGAAACCGCTGTTAGAGAACCAGCTGCGCCAGCAGTGGCGGCTGCGTGCCGGGCAGACGGTCGATCTGGTCACCACCGGCTCCGGCTTTCGTATTCGCAGCCAGGGCAAGGCGCTGAACAACGCGGCGGTGGACGACGTGCTGAAGGTGAAAACTGCTGGCGGGCGCACCGTGAGCGGCAAAGTGGGGGCTGACGGACAGGTGATGATTATTTCCCAACAATAAATTTTAGGTTTTCTGTGAATCACCGATGAAAGAAGTATTGAGTACATAAATTGATTTGCGAGGACACCCATGAGCATCAATAGCAGCCAGAATACCGCGCCGATTGCGAAAATCGCCCCGACTCAGGATCTGCGCGCCCGCACGCAGCCTCAGGAGCAGGACGCGGCGTCAAAACGTTCAGATAAAAGCGATAAAACCAACGTCACCCTGAGCGAGCTGACGAAAAAGATCCAGACCGATGACAGCCGCGACGTGGACTACGCGCGGGTCAACGAACTACGCGCCGCGCTGTCGGCAGGAACCCTGCGCATCGAGCCTGAGAAAATTGCTCAGGCCATGGTGCAGGACATGTTTGCGTTTTAACCATTAGCAGGACCCCTATGGACAAGCTTTACCCGATACTGGCCCAGATGAAAACGTCGCTGGATGAGCTGGAGGCGATCATGATTGAAGAGGTCAACCAGCTTAATCGCGCGCAGATCAACCCTGTGTCGCTGCAGGTGCTGGCGGATAACAAAAACCAGCTGCTGACGACGCTACAGTATTACGACGATATGCGCCGCCAGCAGGAGCAGACCTACGGCACCGAAGCCCCCTACCCGGGGCTCGGTAAGCTGTTTGCCAGCTGGCAGCAGGTACATGAAAAAGTGCGCAGCACTAAAGAATTGAATCAAAAAGTGGAATCACTGCTGCAAAGCCATATCAAGAAAAATCAGCATATTCAGAAAGCGATTGACCACGTTAGCCACGCTAACACGCTTTACGGTCCGGCGGGGGAATCCAGCCAGGTACCCGCTGGCCGCAAATACAACATCAGCATCTGATCGTTCCTGTCTGCGTTGTCCTCTTTTGCCCGCCTCTGGTGGGCTTTTTTTTGGAATAAAGACACCCCTCACCCCGGCCCTCTCCCTCAAGGGAGAGGGAGTCCTCCGTGCAGGCATTATTTTATGGGGAACCCTCAGCCCTTGAGGGAGAGGGTTAGGGTGAGGGGGAAAGGAATTAAACCGCCGTGTAGGCTTTTTGCATCGTATTGGATTTGCGCATGGCGGAGAGTTCGGTGCGGATGGTGGCCATACGCCCCTGGATGACGCGTGTCAGGATAGCATCGTTCTCCAGCAGCGCAGCCAGCTGGGTTCTCACCTGCGGTTTGTTGTGCTGTGCCAACTGGGTCAAATCGATGTCGCACAACGTGCGCATTCCCATACTGTAGGCCACAGATTCATCAAGAAACACATCCCACTCGCCAGCATCGGCCTGCTTTTGCAGTTTGGTGTTGCTAAGCAGCAGTTCTTCAATCAGCGCAATCACGTTGTTATCCATGTTTCACCTGCCTGTTCTGTGGGGCAATTGCCTGCCAGGTTTCTGACATCTCGGTCATCAACGCGATCAGATGCGGCAGCTTTTCGCCGGATTTGTTGAGATTCGCCTCCAGCAGCGTGCGCGAAATGTACTCGTACAGGCTCTCCAGCTCTTCGGCGATTTTACCGCCCTTCTCGTGGTTAAGCCCGGCGCGCAATCCGTTGTCGATAATATTAATGGCGCGGGAGAGCATCTCTCCCCTGCGGGCAATATTCCCGGACTGAAAATAAATTTCCGCCCGCTTCATGGCGTTAATCGCCCCGTCATACAGCAACACAATCAGCTGATGCGGCGTTGCGCCGTTTATCTGGCTGTCGAGAGAGACAGCGGTGTAGGCACTGTTGCCTGTTTTGGTATACATCGTCAAATCCTGCCGGGCAGCCCTGCCGCCCGGGAAATTAGTGTCTAAGGGTTTACATACTCGCGGCAAGCTGACTCAGCGACGTCGTCAGCCGGTTCTCAATCTGTTTCATGTCGCTCAGGTACTTATCGATGCGCTGATACTCTTTTTCCCGGCGTAGCATGGTCTCTTCGATACGTTTTTCGACCGCCGTAATTTGTTTCTTAATCCGCTTTTCCTGCTCACGCAGAGATTCAAGGGAGGTTTCAATCACCCCTTCCGTTTTCTTTATGCTGTCTTTATCGCCGAGATAGGTATCGAAAATCCCCTCCATGCGATCTTTTATTCCCTCGGCCTCCCCTTTACCGAGAAACAGGGCTTCAACCTCTTTGAGATTATCCTTCAGTGCGGCATCGAGTTTTTTGTTATCGATAGTGAGCGTTCCCAGCGTGCCGGTGCGCTCATCCCCCGTTTTGCCATCAAACGTTACGGTGATACCGATTTTGCCCAACGTCTGAATGACGTCTCCTACCTCCGGGTAGCTGCCGGTGACGGTGGCCTTAAGCTGGGTGGTCAGACGGCGCAGTGAGCCATCAGAAAACAGCGCGCCGTTCGTGGGATCGGGCTGAGCCAGTTGATCAGAATTGCTGTCGCGATCCGGTGGGGTATATTTGGTTGCGCTGGCCACGGTGCTGAGGTAGCTGTTGTAGTTCTTAACGAACTCCTCAATCAACGTTTTTACCTTTGAGGTATCTTCGGTGATGGTGAGGGATTCTTCTTTATAGATGGGTTTCCCAGAGGGATCAGGTTCGCTCTCCGACACTTCCTTCAATTCAAGCGTCACATTGGGGATTAAATCCGTGATGGTATTCGAACTGCGCTTAACGTCGTCCTTCCCGTTCAGTGAAATGATGGCCTGTTGCGGCTCCGTTTCTGGATTAGCTGCAGCGGTAGTAAACCTCTTTTCCAGTTCGCTATTCTTCGACACGTTAACGGTCATTTCCCCGTCATCGCCTGTTTTTTTGGAGGTGAGCACCAGCTTATGCTTCCCGTCCTCAATGGTCATGACTTCCGCAACCACATCACCTTTCGCCTCGTTGATCTTTTTGGCAATCTGATCGAGCGAGGTTTCACCATTTGCTAACCGCAGCTCCAGCGGCTTTTCACCCTCTTTCAGCGTAATGGTTATTTCCGCACCACCACTGCCAATGGGTTTATCACGGGAGTCATTCTCAATGGCAAGCTGATGCGCTTTCGCCAGCTGTTTGACTGCAATGGAGTAGCTGTTAGGAAACGCCCCTTTCCCCGCCGTCGCCTTGAACGTTTTGTTGTCGCTCACGCTTACGCCATTAAATCCCTCGTCTTCCAGCTTACTGAGATTATCTTTCAGCGTGCTCAGCGAGCTCGAGATAGACCCCCAGGCGGAGATTTGTCCGTTGTAGCTGCTCTGCTTTTGCAGATAAGGGTTGAGCTGCATGGACAGCCCCTTACGCTCGTCCGCCAGCCACTGATCGAACGGCATCCCGGAGCCGATACCTAAGAAATTGGTTGAAGCCATAATATTGTTCCTCCTGAAATGAGATAGCTAACACTATTTTCATCGGGTAATAGAGAAGGAAGTTTAATTTTTCATAACCCTCACAACAACGCGAGTGAAAGACAAAACCAATTTTCAGCGCTTATTACGGCATTAACTTATGCGATTAATTTAATTGGCGACAACATTGCGCTCAATTCCCACCATCAATAAAAAACTCAAAAAAATAATTCAGTCTTTTTTATTCCCCCCGATGAAAGAAGTATGCGCAACAACGAACGCATATCTCATACTACCGTTATCATATAGAAGGATAAAATAATGGCACAGGTCATTAATACCAACGCACTGAGCCTGATGGCTCAGAATAACCTGAACAAATCCCAGACCGATCTCGGCACCGCCATTCAGCGTCTCTCTTCCGGTAAGCGTATTAACAGCGCAAAAGACGATGCAGCAGGTCTGGCGATCTCTAACCGCTTCACCTCTTCTATTCGCGGTATGACCCAAGCGGCGCGTAACGCCAACGACGGTATCTCCCTGGCGCAGACCACCGAAGGTGCGCTGGAAGAAGTGACCGAAAACATGCAGCGTATCCGCGAACTGACCGTACAGGCAAAAAACGGCACCAACTCCCAGAGCGATCTGGACTCCATCAAGAAAGAAATCGGCACCCGTCTGGAAGAGATCGGTCGTGTGGCAGAAGTGACTAATTTCAACGGCGTGAACGTGTTTGACGGCTCCCGTGAAGAGATCACCATCCAGATCGGTGATAAAGATTCAGACACCATCAACATCAAACTGAACAAGCTGGACCTGGAAACTTTGGGCCTGGATACCTTCATGGATGACTTTGCCTCTATCGGCGTTAAAGTGGGCAGCACCAGTCAGTATGATCAGGCTGCAGTTGTGAAAGGTGACGGCGATAGCACAGGCATTGAAGCGACTGTTGGTGCCGACACGCTGACGTGGGAAATTAACCAGGCAGGGGATTCAGCAGTCGTTAAGACGGCAATCGGCGCGGCCAATGCTGCCGATGTTGAATTCCGTCTGAATGAAAAAACGGGTGAAGTCTTTGCTTATGATACGGTTAAGGACAAACTCTTCAAGATTGACACCGATAAGGTAACCTTCAAAAAAGCCGGTACGGCGCCAGATGTCCACGCAGAAATCAGTAAGATCACGGCGGCTGCAGTTACTGAGGTTAACGAGGCCGATAAAGATATGCTGCTGAACGGTAAAACTGATGTGGCAAACATGAAGCGCCTCGACGTGGGCGATACCGTAACGGGTGCCACTACGGATATCCCTCTCACCAAAGAAATTATGGAAGACATCTCCACCTCGCTGTTCGGTGGAGACATGGCAACTTCGAAAATGAAAATTTTCGCCGCTGACAGTTCTGCGCCTGCCGGTACCTACTATGCGATGGATAAAGATGGTGCGGTTAAAACCTTCACGCTGGCTGCCGATGGTTCAGTAGCCACCCAAGCAGAGGCTCGTTTCGGCGACGCTGAAGCTATCCAGCAGGGAGCGGGACAGCTGGCTGCGGAGAAGCTGCTGGACAATACCGATAAAGCAATGACTGTCGTTTCTGACTTCCGTGCCGACCTGGGTGCCGTTCAGAACCGCTTCAGCTCCATCATTGCGAACCTGAACACCAACATCATCAACACCACCGAAGCGCGCTCCCGTATTCAGGACGCCGACTTCTCCGTTGAAGTGTCCGCCATGAGCCGCGCGAACATCCTGCAGCAGGCAGGTGTGTCCGTACTGGCCCAGGCCAACCAGGTTCCGCAGAACGTGCTGTCTCTGCTGCGTTAATCCGGACAAAACCACCTTACATTGTGATTACGCGCGTGCCTCACGCGCGGTTGCCCTCCTCCCCGGAGGGCTTTTTTATATCCAGCGATAAAGCAAACGTAGGCGGGTCAGGCAAAGCCGCCACCCGGCTTTGTTTTTAAGCGTGCAGGTAAGGTTCCTTCACGAACTCAGCCAGCAGGAACACCAGGTCGTGCAGTAATCCCGTCAACATGTTGTTCACCTCCTGCGGCAGGGTATTTCCCAGAATTGCCTGTGCCAGTGCCTGTGCATAGTGAACCGGCGTAAGCGTGTCCTGCCAGCCGTCCGGCATGCACGACGGCGTGGCGTCACGGACAATGAGTTGCTCAATCAGCTGCGGCGGCAAATCGTCATCGCACAGTCGCTCCAGCTCACCAAGGGCATGCAGCAAACGCCCGCAAAGTGCGTTACGCTCGCTCATTTCATCGGTTTCCACCAACGCGCTGGCAAACGCAGCGCAGAGATCCACCACGTCAAAAAGATCGGCAGAGGCCGGGAGGGGTAAGGCGATAAGCTGTTCGGTAAAGCTCGCGTGGGATGCGTCAGAGAGAGTGGACAGAATAGTCATATGAAAGTCTCCTTGTATATTCATACAACCACCACCAGAGTTCTCACGCTCATAGGTGGTGGCACTGACGGAGGTGAGAATCGACATACAAGGGAGCCGACCAACCAATGGTTGCTCCGCCAGCGCCGCCATGATTGTAACGACGTGTGGGCAGGTACGATACAAAAATGTATCGCCTTGTATTTTCAGGTTCTCACGCCCGGCTGCGGATATTGCCGCAACGTGGGCACTTTACGTTGGGATAGAAACGAATAACAGGATAAATCACGTATTACAGAGAGTTACTTATGGGATTGCGAGGCGGCTTCCAGATTTGTGCCGGGTGTCGGCTACGCCTTACCCGGCCTACAAAATCTCCGAAAGTAGGCTGGGTAAGCGCAGCGTCACCCGGCTAGCTGCCTGTGCGCTGAAGCAGGGTATTCGCCACCGTATAAACCTCTTCTATCAACACGCTGTTATTCTGCGTCACCGACGGTGCCCCGCTTTGCGCCTGCATCATCGCGTCGTCAACCAGCGCCCGGAGTTCTTTCGACGAACGCGCACAGCGGCTGGCCAGGTTGCGTGACTCGACGGCAAAAACACCCTCTTCGTTATGCAGCGAATAGCTGTAAGCACGGCTAGCCAGTTGCACCAGCGCGCCGCTACTGTCGGCAATTTGCAGCGCGGCGTCATGCAGGGCATTCATCCCCTGAACCACGCCGGAGGTGCTTTCGCTCAGCATGGCCAGGAGATTACCGTTCGCTTCAGGTACCCGCAGCAGACGCTCGTTTTCCTCAGCAATCGTGCTGGCTGCCTGCGCAATCACCCTCACCTGTTCGCCAATCTCCTGCATCAGCGGCGGCAAGTGCGCACCCTGCTCGGTTTTCAGCTGTGACGGAAGTTCTTCGTTAAGGCGGGAAAGGTGCAGGTTAACGCTGCGCAGAAGAGTCAACGTGGAGACCAGCAGCAAAGCCGCCAGCGGCCACGGTTTATGCAGGAGTATGCCCGGGCGTTCGCCCAGCCTACGGGTGGGAACATCAATGGCCAGCAGCCACGGTGTCTCAGCGATGGGCGTTACCACCAGCGTATGTTCACCGCTGGCGCTGCGAAAACGGGTATGCCGTAACCCTTCGCCCGGCTGGGCCAGCAGCCCACGCAGCGGAACCGCCATCGGCAGGCTGGCATCGTTGAGAGATTGCACCGTCGGCGCACCGGCGGCATCACCGATGATGCGCCCGGTGTCATCCACCATCCAGGCGCGACCGCCAAGACGCTCGCCGATCTCTTTGACCAGTGAATTGAAGAATTGACGGCTGGTACCCGTTTCTTCGGCGATATCGGTATCGCCTGGGGCTCCTTTGTCCAGCGCAAAGCTTTTCAGGGTGACCACACTTTCGGTCATTGAACGCTGCTGCGCTTCAACCCTGTCGAGTTGCTCACGTAACTGGGTGGCCAGGGCATCAACCTGCGTGCGCAGACGCTGTCCCTCGGTACGAATAAACCAGGGCATAACCCCAGCCTGCACCAGAATCACCAGAGTAATAAAAATAACAACTAAAATAACGATAAAAACCATGACAACAGCCCTGTTCTTTTAACGGCAGCACAACGCTACCTCTACAGGGCTATTTTATTATGCAGGCGTCAGTAAATATGCTCTTCAAACCGTTGATAACCGCACACTTGTGTTACCCCTCCACAAAAACAATTTTGCGCACGTTATCCCAGCGTTTGACCAGCCAGCCGTCAAGACTGCAAAGCGTGCCGCCCCAGGTCAACGGGAACAGGCAGAGCACGATATACAGCGTTTCAGGCAGATAAAAAAGCCAGCTCAGCCATGCAATCAGATTAAGCCCGCGTGGAATGGTATAGATGCCAATGGTGGCCAGCGCTACGGTACTAATAATTATCAGTACCAGCGCGCTAAAACGGCTGAATAGCCCCAGCGTCAACAGCAGCCCCATGCTGCACTCCAGGAAAGCGACAACGATCGCCATCACGGCCGGAAACGGGATCCCCGCATCGTGCATCGTATCGACCATCAGCAGCTGGTTTTCCGTCACAAATAATTTATTAAACCCGGCGGTAAAGAAAAATACCCCCACCACCAGACGGCAAATAAATACGGG
This sequence comes from Enterobacter sp. SENG-6, assembly GCF_001605945.1. NCBI lineage: Bacteria > Pseudomonadati > Pseudomonadota > Gammaproteobacteria > Enterobacterales > Enterobacteriaceae > Enterobacter > Enterobacter sp. SENG-6. The sequence goes on along the minus strand of NZ_LOMM01000066.1, from coordinate 116,078 downwards.
AAACATCGCTGGCAGCGCGGACGTTTGCATAAAACTTTTCAGAGAGAACATCATCCATCCTTGTAAAGAAAATTCATACTGTGTAATAAATTCAATAATCTGTCTTTGCGCAGTATAAATTCGCAGACCTCATTAGCAACCGCTCCCGTTCCCTTCCCGACACAATTAATAATTATATACAGATTAAAAATTGTTAATTCGAAATAATAACAGCGTCTCATTATCACTGCGACAGATGACCCATCCGCGACATCAATTCCGCAAGTATCTGGTTTTAATATAATTAAAGTAAAACCACCCAAGGCATTACTTTTAATGCGGTTAATATCCCCCTATTTAATAACCTTAAAAACATTAAGGCTGTTATTACGTAGTGGTTGCAAAAATATGACGTAAGACATAAAAAGCATGTCGCTCTGGCCTTCGGCTAGCAATAAGGGGCATTCATTACTATTAATTACAGTAACCAGAAGCGATACCCAATACACCAGAAGAATCAAATAACTATGCTAAACCATATCGCGATTGGAACGTCCGTCACGCTGGATTTGCAGACCCGCATGCTTACCCGTACGGATACGCAACAGACCGTTACCCTTCCTCAAAGCGCGTGCCTGTGTCTCGCCGCACTGGCCGAGGCGCAGGGCGAGGTACTTTCCCAGGAACAGCTGATGGAGATCGGCTGGCGTAGCGCCGGGGTAGAAGTCACGGACAACAGCGTGCGGGTGATGATCACCAAACTGCGCCGCGCGTTTACTCAACTGAACCTGCAGGAAGCGATCACGCTCATCGCCGTGACGCGCAGCGGCTACCGCCTGCTGGTGCGGGAGGCAAACAGCGAACTGCCACAAGCGGAACCCCTGCCCCTGCAGGATGAACCGGTACAGGCAGACACAGCAGAAGCACAGCCGGTGGTCACCCACGCGCCTGCCCGTGGGGGCAACACGCTTAAGCAAAAGCTCTGCGTCACGCTTAGCGGCGTGCTCGTCGGGCTGGTGATTGCGCTCCTCCTGCGCGGCATTGTCGACTTTAGCCCGCAGCCGGTTCACTTTGTGCGCTGGAATGGCCCTGGCGTGCCGCCGGGCTCAATGGTGATGGTTCAGGAGGATAAACAGTCGCAGCAAGCGCTGATTGAATCCACGCTGCAAACCTATTCCCGTCACGTGCTGGACCGCCGCCCCAACGAAAAACCGGCCGCCGTGCTTTACGTCACCACCGGCTCTGAAAAAATGAGCCAGTTCCAGGGGCTTATTGCCTGCCAACAACCCTTTAAGGATTCAGGGAATGACTGCGAATCGTTCTATTTTCGCCTTTATTAAATCCCCGCTCGCGCTGCTGTTTCTGGGCGGGATGGTCGTCGGGCTGGGCGGTATGGCGCTGTACGGATTTCAGACCTCGCCGTACGCATCGCAGTGTATCGCCCCCACCTCCTACTACGTGATTGAGGACGACAACAACGCGACGCTGGCACGCGGTATCTACCGCTCCTACCGCGACGGTCTGTTTAGCGGGCATACCACCTATATCGGCACTATCAGCCACTTCAAAGACGGCAAGCGCGACGGACTGCCCAAAGCGGTGAACCGTGAAGTGCGTTACGATGTTGAACTGTCGGGCAAACGGATCCATCTGACTGTCACCAGCCAACACCGCAAACTTGGCGGCCAGGCCCCGGATCAAGACGTGACGGATTATATTTTCCCACAGATTAAACCGGGTGAAGTCGCCACCAGCACCGCCTACCTGCTGGATGACAAAGTGCTCGCCTCCGGTACAGAAACCGTCGCCCGCATCGCCTGCATGAACTAAGGGTTATACCAGCGCCTGAATCAGCCCGGCAAGGATATCAAACCCGGTAGCCATCAGGCGCTCAAAGAATGGGGCCAGCGTTTCGGCAATCAGAAACAGCGCCAGCATGCCGAAGGTGAGCGTCAGCGGGAAGCCAATCACAAAGATAGAGAGCTGCGGCGTCAGGCGGTTTAACAACCCGAGGATAAAGTTGATGCACAGCAGCAGCGCAATGACGGGCAGCCCCAGCATCAGCCCCTGGCTGAAGATCATCCCCGCATGGGTGACCAGGTACATAAACCCGCCCGCGTGCAGCGGCGTGGCGTCTATCGGCAGCGTCTGGAAGGTGTCCGCCAGCAGCGCCAGCAACCAGAGATGACCGTTAAAAGCGAGAAACAGCAGCGTCACCAGCAGGTTGAGAAAGCGTGAGATCACCGGGCTGTTCCCGGCACCCGGGTCAAAGAAGGTGGCGAACGACAGCCCCATCTGCATACCGATGATCTCCCCGGCCATGCGCACGGCGGCAAACAGCAATTGCAGCGTCAGCCCCATCGCCGCACCGATAATCACCTGTTTTGCCAGCACCCAGACCCCTTCCCAGGCGTAAAGGCCCACCTGCGCATCGGGCAGCGTGCCGCCAATCAAAATGGCGATCAACAGCGCCAGACCGGCACGCAGCCTGGCACTGACCGCCTTCTCACCAAACACCGGGGCAACGTGCAGCAGCGCGGCAATGCGCACCATAATGAAAAAATAGTGGCTGACCAGCCCGTAGAGCTGGTCGAGAGGAAGTCCGAAGGCCATCAGCCGATCACGAACGGAATGCTGGCGAACACCGCGCGGGTGTATTCAATAAAGATTTTCATCATCCACGGGCCAAGCGCCACCGCGACGCCGACAATCATCAGGATTTTCGGGATGAAGGTCATGGTCATTTCGTTGACCTGGGTGGCGGCCTGCAAAATGCTGATGATAAGACCGGTGACCAGCGCGGCCACCAGCAGCGGGGCTGATACCATCAGTCCCACCTTGATCGCCTGCATGCCAATCACCATTACGCTTTCCGGGGTCATGGGGCTCTCCTAACTGTAAAAGCTCTGCGCCAGCGAACCCACCAGCAGCTGCCAGCCGTCGACCAGCACAAACAGCATCAGCTTGAACGGCAGGGCAATGGTGGTCGGCGGGACCATCATCATCCCCAGCGCCATCAGGATACTGGCGACCACCAGGTCGATAATCAGAAACGGAATAAAGATGGTGAAGCCAATCTGGAAGGCGGTTTTCAGCTCGCTGGTGATAAATGCCGGCACCAGAATGCTGAGCGGTACCTCTTCCGGCGTGGCGATATCCGGGGTTTTGGCGATACGGGCAAACATCGCCAGATCGCTTTCACGGGTCTGGTCGAGCATAAACGCGCGCAGCGGTTTCACTCCTTCCGTCAGGGCCACCTCCATGGTGATTTTGTTTTCCTGCAGCGGTTGCCAGGCTTTTTCGTAGATCTGGCTGAACACCGGCGACATAACGAAAAAGGTCAAAAACAGCGACAGCCCCACCAGCACCTGGTTTGGCGGCGCGGTAGGCGTGCCCAGCGCGTTACGCATTAACCCCAGCACAATGATGATGCGGGTAAACCCGGTCATCATCAGCAGTACGGCGGGGATGAAGGTAAAGCCGCTCAGCAGCAGCAGGGTTTGTACCGGCAGCGTCCAGCCCCCTTCCCCGGAAGGCTGGCCGAGGGTGATGTCACCGTTGGCCGCCAGCGCACCGGCGGCGGGTAACATCAGGCCGAGCGCCAGCAGCAGACGAGGTTTCACTGCTCACCTCCCGGACGGTATTTCTGACGCAGCTTTTCCAGCATCAGCGGGAACGTCGCGGGCGCGGAGGCCTGTGGGGCGTTTTCCGGGCGCGCCTGCGTGGCGAGGCAGGTAATCTGCGAGGCGGTGACGCCCAGCACCAGACGCTGTTCACCCACGTCAACCAGCACCAGGCGCTCACGCGGCCCCAGCGACTGGTTCGCCACCAGGGTCATGTTGCCCTGGGCGTTGTTGAGCCGACGCGCCAGTCCGCTGCGGCGGGCGGCCCAGGCCATCACCACTATCAGCAGGATAATCAACGCCAGCGCGCCGCTGACCGTCATCAGCACCGAGCCAGTGGCCGGAAGGGAGTCAGTGGCGTTCATTAGCGGCTCAGACGGTGCATGCGCTCGGACGGGGTGATGATATCCGTGATGCGGATACCGAACTTATCGGAGACCACCACCACTTCACCCTGCGCAATCAGGTAACCGTTGATCAGAATATCCAGCGGTTCCCCCGCCAGACCATCCAGCGAGACCACCGAGCCCTGGCTTAAGCGCAGCAGCTCTTTAATGGTCATTTTGGTGCGTCCCAGCTCCACGGTCATTTTTACCGGGATATCCAGGATCAGGTTCATCTCGTCAGAAAATTGCGGTGCAGCCATGGTGTCGGTAATTCCCGCCGCGTGCTGTTCGGTCATGGCCTCACCCCAAAGATTATCGATGGACTGATCGTCAGTACCCGATGAGGTGTTCATATCGCTCATGGGGAAATTACTCCTTGTTTAATGAAAGTAATGAAGGCTGAATCATCTGCTCGACCTTCAGGGCATATTGATTGTTAACAGCGCCGTAGCGGGCCGTGAAGACCGGCACACCGCCGACGCTGGCTTCGATAAACTCCTGCTTATCCAGCGCGATAATGTCGCCTTTTTTCATCTGCATCACGCGGGAGAGCCGGGTGCCGATGTCCGCGAAACGCGCCGTAAGCTCCAGCTCCGTTTCCCGCATCTGGCTGGCCAGCAGGCCGCGCCAGTGGGAGTCCTCGTGCCGGGAGTTGTCCATTGGCGGGTTACTCAGCAGCTCGCGCAGCGGCTCGATGGTGCTGAAGGGAATACAGATATTGAACTCCCCGCGATGCGAGCCGATCTCCACCGAAAACGGCGTAGTGACCACCACGTCATTCGGCGATGAGGTGATATTGGTGAACTTCACCTGGATTTCGGAACGGATATACTCCGTTTTGATTTTATAGATTGAGCTCCAGGCAAATTCGTAGGCCTCGCGCGCCATCGACAGCATGCGGTGGATCACGCGCTGCTCGGTTGGCGTAAACTCGCGCCCGTCGGCCTTGGTCGGGAAACGACCGTCGCCGCCAAACAGGTTATCCACGGCCATAAACACCAGCCCCGGCGAGAACGCCATCAGCGAGGTGCCGCGCAGCGGGTTAAGGTGCAGCAGGTTCAGGTTTGTCGGCACCGGCAGGTTGCGGGCAAACTCGTGATACGGCTGGATCTTAATGTTCCCCGCGGTAATGTCCGGGCTACGGCGCAGCAGGTTAAACAACCCCATACGGAACTGACGGGCAAAGCGCTCGTTAATAATTTCCAGCGAATGCAGACGCTCGCGAATAACCCGGCGCTGGGTGTGCGGATCGTAAGGTTTAATCCCCGCGTCGGCGCCGTTTTTATGATGTTCACTGTTGCTTTCCGCATCGGCGTTTAGCAAACGGTCGATCTCATCCTGAGATAAAAAGCTGTCAGCCATAATAATTACCGCAGAATAAATTCGTTAATAAGCACGTCGGTGACGCGAATGGACTGGTTAAATGCCAGCGGTTTATCCAGCTCACTCTTAATATTGGTCATCAGACGGCGTTTACCTTCATCGGTGGCTAAATCTTCATAAGTCTGATGGGTTAACAACATAAATAAGCGGCTGCGATATTCCGGCAAATATTTTTCCAGCACCGCCAGCGATTTTTGTTCTGCCACGCGAATGGACAAGCCCAGGTACAATACCCGATCCGATTCGTTCGCCGTGGGCTTCAGGCTCACGGTAAAGGTATTCATTGAGGCGTACAGCGGCTCTACCTGCGCGGGTGCCGGTGCTGTTTCCACTTCCCCTTGGGCAACCTCTGCTGCCGGTTTCGCAAATTTCATTTCCCAGAACAGGTAGCCGGAAACGCCGCACGCCGCAACGGCAGTCAAAAACATGAACGTCATCAGAAGCGAGCGAGAGCCTCCGCCGCTGGCGACCTTTTTATTTTTATTACTCATTGAACGTACACCTGAAAATAAGAGAGGGCAGCGTATTACCCTCGGGTCAATATGGCGGACATTGTAGTCCATATCATCACCCTGATAATCAGGTGATAAAATTTCATTCCTGAAGCTAATTCAACACTTCAGGCAAAGGTATTTATTCCGTATATATTTCCGGGGGTGGTGGTTAATAGAGTCGGCACGATCTCCTCTTCAAGCGACTGCTCTTCCCCTTCCTGTGCACCGTGCTCGTCACCCGATGCGTTTTGGCCCTGCTCACCGGCGGCAAACTGCTGTCCTTCCGCGCTCACGTTGGCCTGGCCAAGCTGAATACCCGACTCCGCCATCGCGGCACGCAGCTGCGGCATGGCCTGCTCCATGGCGTGACGAATGTGGGCATGCTCGCTGACGATATGGATCTGCGCCTGATCCTGCTGCACGCGCAGGGAAATCTGCAGCGACCCCAGATCTTCCGGGTGCAGGCGGATCTCCGCGCTGTGAAGCCCGTTACGGCTAAAGATGGCGATATGCTGGCTGACCGACTGCTTCCACTCCGGCGTTTCCGGCGGATGGTTGACGGTGACTACCTGCTGTGGGGCGTGCGCGACGCTGGTGCGTACGGCGGCAGGCAGCGCCACGGCATTCGCCGATGTGGCCGCAGGCATCTCTGGCGTGACCATCGTCTCACTGGTGAGCGGTGCAGACTGCGCCGTCAGCGGCGTGGCATTGGCCGCAGGGGTTTTATCGGCAGCGGTCATGAGCACAGAAACAGTTTTGCCCTCAGGCTCAGGAGCCTTCCCGTTTGCTACGCCCTTCGCGGGGTTGACCGTTTCTGTCCCCGTGACGCTGCGGGTCACCAGCTGTTGCAGCTGCCACTGCGGGCTCTCTTCACCCTCACCGTTGGTGAGCGAAACCCCGTTCAGGACCTCTGCCAGCCCCGGTGGCGCGGCGAGCAGCAGACCGTCGGCATCCGTTACCGGCGCGTCGTCGGCAAGCTGTTGCGGCAGTAAATCTGCGGACAACCCCGCCAGCGCGGCTTCCGGCATGGCTGCCAGCGCCTGCGGGTCGAGCCCCGGGAAAAGCTGCACCAGTTCTGCCAGCTTGTCATCCAGTTGCAGGCTAAAGCCGTCGTCAGCCAGTAAACCGCCCTTCGGTTTGCCCTGCGCTCCCCCACCCAGTAACAGGGCGGCAATATCAATGTTCATAGCCTTTCTCTCTTTTGTCCGGCACGCTGAGCAAATTCATCCATCAGCTTTTGTTCATGTCGGCTCTGAACTAACGCCTGCGCCGTCGCCCGGCGTTCAATCAGCGTTTCAAACGCGTTCAGGCGCTGCTTGTTTTGCACCCAGTTCTTTTTCACCTCGTCTACCGCTTTTTCGCAGGCGTTCACGTGGCCTGCCTGCTGCTTTACAACCTGCTTCAGCGACAAAATAAACGACTGGTGATTCACCAGATCCGCCACCGACATACCGCCGCCCATCATCCCCTGACGCAGGGACTGCTGGTACTCCTGCTCATAGTGCTGAAGCTGTTCGTGCTGAGTCATCGCCTGCTGGAGCTGCTGCTGCGCACCGCCCAGCGCGCGTGTGGTCTGCGTTAGCGTCTCCTGCGCCTTGTCGCGCAGCAGAACCATGGGGTTATGTGCTTTCATCACACCTCCGGCTTAGTCTTTAATATCCGGGAAAAGCCCGGACAGGGCGCGAATGGCGTCGTCATAGCCGCTGCGCTCGTGGATCGCCTGATGGAGGAACGCCTCCAGGGACGGATATTTGTCGATAGCCTGATCCAGCATCGCATCGCTCCCTTTGACGTACGCCCCCACGCTCACCAGGTCGCGGTTGCGCTGATACGCGGATAGCAACTGTTTAAAGCGTTGCACCTTGCGGTACTGGGCATGGGGGATAAGCTCGGTCATGGCACGGCTGATCGAGGCTTCAATATCAATCGCCGGATAGTGCCCCGCCTCGGCAAGACGACGCGACAGCACGATGTGGCCGTCGAGGATTGCGCGCGCGGAGTCGGCAATCGGATCCTGCTGGTCATCCCCCTCCGTCAGCACCGTATAAAACGCGGTGATTGAGCCGCCCCCTTTCACGCCGTTACCGGTCCGTTCGACCAGCGCGGGCAGACGGGCAAAGACCGACGGCGGATAGCCTTTGGTCGCGGGCGGTTCACCAATCGCCAGAGCCACTTCACGCTGCGCCATGGCGTAGCGGGTCAGGGAGTCCATGATCAGCAGCACATTAAGACCGCGTTCACGGAAATCTTCCGCGATGCGCGTGGCGTAAACGGCACCCTGCATACGCAAAATCGGCGAAACATCAGCCGGGGCGGCAACCACCACCGCACGCGCCAGCCCCTGCTCGCCGAGGATATTCTCGATAAAATCTTTCACCTCGCGGCCACGCTCGCCGATCAGCCCCACCACGATGACGTCCGCGGTGGTAAAGCGGGCCATCATGCCGAGCAGCACGCTTTTACCGACGCCGGAACCGGCGAACAGGCCCATACGCTGACCACGGCCCACCGTCAGCAGGCCATTGATGGCGCGTACGCCAACGTCGAGCACGTTTTTGATCGGATCGCGGTGCAGGGGATTGAGCGTTGGGGTAAAGAGCCCCGCCGCCGGTTTCCCCGGCGCGGGGCGGCCATCCAGCGGTCGACCCTGCGCATCCAGCACGCGGCCCAACAGATGCGGCCCCACGGGCAGTTGTTTACCGGCGTGGCTGTCGCTTTGCAGGGCATAAATGCGCGCCCCGGGCAGGATGCCGTCGACATGCTCCAGCGGCATCAGGAACAGCGTCTGGCCGTTAAAGCCCACCACTTCGCTCTCAACCGGGATAATGCCCTGCTCCGTCTGACGCTCAACGATGCACAGCGCACCAATGGGCAGCTTCAACCCCACGGCCTCCATTACCAGCCCGGTGGCGCGCGTCAGTTTGCCGTACTGGCGAAAATCGGGCACCTGGGTGAGTTTTTCCTCCACCCGGTCAAGGGCGGAGAGCCACTTTTTTAGCTGCTGGCTCATTGCGAGAGCTCCTCGCGCGCCAGCTGACACAGCGCCTGCCAGCGGGTTTCCATGCTGGCGTCCACTTCCACATCCGGGGAGACCACCCGGCATCCCCCGGCGGCCAGGCTGGCATCACGGTGCAGCTCCCAGCCCATTGCGGCAAGCGTTTCACCCAGCGCCGCCTGCACTGCCGCAAACGCCTCCGGGCTGACATACAGCTGAATGGTGCCGTGCAGCAGCGCGTCCTGCTGCATCAGGCTGCGGATCTGCGTGACCAGAGCATGGTTATCTGCCACACGAGACGTACCGTAGAGTTGCTGCACCGCCGTCAGGGACAGCTGCACCAGACGCGCCGGGATCAGCCCTTCGAGGTTTTCCAGCGCCAGCTTAAAGTTGCTGACCCAGGTTTCTGCCTCGCGCAGCAGCGCCTGCTGCTCCACGCGTGCCTGCTCCACGCCCTGGGCATACCCGGCGTCGCGGCCCTCTTTCAGCCCGGCCTCATAGCCCTGTTTGCGGCCCTCTTCCTGGCCCTGCTGCTGCCCCTGGGCAAACCCCTGCTGCTCCGCCTGCTTGCGCAGACGCGCCAGTTCGGCTTTCAGCTGCGCCTCAGACTGGGTGTTATCCATCGTCGGCAGCGGGGTATCCTGCGGCTCTCCCAGCAGGTTTTCAGGCTGCCAGGCGCGCCACCCGGTGGCGTTATGTTCATCAAACGTAGGCATCGTCGCTGCCTCCAATCAGGATCTCGCCAGCCTCGGCCAGACGACGCACCACGTTGAGGATGGTCTTCTGTTCGGCTTCCACCTGGGACAGACGCACCGGGCCACGGGAGGCCAGATCGTCGGTCATCAGCTCGGCCTGACGGCGCGACATATTGCGGAAGAACTTCATGCGCAGCGGCTCGTCGGCCCCTTTCAGGGCGATGATCAGCGTTTCGCTCTCGATCTCCTGCAGCAGGCGCTGGATGCTGCGGTCTTCCACCTCCACCAGGTTTTCGAACAGGAACATCTCGTCGATAATTTTTTGCGCCAGCTCGCCGTCGAACTCACGTACCGCCTCAATGGCCGCCTCTTCCTGGTGCGATTTCATCAGGTTAAGGATCTCCGCCGCCGGACGGACACCGCCCATCTTGCTGCGCTTGAGGTTCTGACCGTGCAGCAGGTTGTTGAGGACTTCCGTCAACTCCTGCAGCGCGGCCGGCTGTACGCCGCCGAAGGTGGCGATACGCAGCATGATGTCGTTACGTTCGCGCTCGTCGAATTTGCCCAGCACGTCCGCCGCCTGGTTACGTTTGAGGTGAACCAGAATGGTGGCGATGATCTGCGGGTGCTCTTCGCGGATAAGGTCGAACACCGCCTGCGGATCCATAAAGTTGAGCGTTTCGATGCCGTTGGTGCCCTGGTGGGTATCCAGCAGATCTTCCAGCAGCGAGGAGGCACGCTCTTCGCCCAGCGCCTTGACCAGCACGCTGCGCAGATAATCGTTGGTGTTGAGGCTGAGCGCCGCATATTCGCTGGAGTCTTTCTTAAACTCCTCCAGCACCATGGCCATCTGATCGTGGGTAAAGCCCGCCATGTTGACCATTGAGGCACTGATCTGCTTCACCTCGTGGGCGTTGAGGTGCTTGAACACCTCCGCAGCCAGGACATCTCCCAGCGTCAGCATGACGATGGCGCTTTTTTCTGAGGCATTCATTGTTTCGGCTCCTTACTCATCCACTGGCGGATCACCAGGGCAATAACGCGCGGCTCCTGCTCTGCCAGCTCACGCAGCTGTTGACCATTGAGTTCCGTATCCACGCGCTGCTGGGCACGGTCGCGGTTGATTTTCTCCGCTGCACGTTTTTTCGCGGCAATCTCTTCCTCCCGCGCCTCTTTTTCCATCTCCAGACGGCGCAGGGTGGTCTCCTGGTGACGGATCCAGGCAGGCTGTACCAGCTTGCGCCACATGACCCAGGCGATAATGGCGATGACCAGATAGCGGGCGATAGCCATCAACAGCGCGTAGAAACGATCCTGTTCCCAGAACGGCGGCACCGGCTCTTCCACCACGCCGTTAAAGGCGGAGTTGAGAATATTGACGCTGTCACCGCGCGCCGCGTTATAGCCAATCGCCTCTTTCACCAGCGCGTTAATGCGGGTCAGTTCAGCCTCGCTAATCGGCCCCGGCTTGCCCTCTTCCCCCTGCGGCAGATGGTTGATGACCACCGCGACCGACAGGCGCTGGATACGCCCGGCACTGGATTTGGTGTGGATTAAAGTGCGATCGACCTCAAAGTTGGTGGTTTCGTCGCTGCGGTTGTTGTACGGCTGTGCTGGCTCACGGTTCGCGCTGTTACCGGTGGTTTTCTCTTTTTTGTCATCCGCCGGGGTATTGAGGGGCTGGGTCAGCGGTGCGGTGGCCGGTGCCGGTGGCGTATTGCTCAACGCCCCCGGCACGCCACTCGCGCCACGGCTATTCCCCTGCTCGGAGAGGCTGGCCTGACGGCTGCGGATCGCCATTTTTTCAGGGTCGCTGTTCGGCTGATACTGCTCCTGAGTTTGTTCCTGCTCGGTGAAATCGATCTGCGCGGTGACCTGAGCGCGGATGTTTTCATCCCCCACCAGCGGGGCCAGAATACGCTGAATGCGCTGCTGATAGTCGGTTTCAATTTCACTGGTGTATTTCAGGTGCGCCGTCTGCAAACCACGCAGGCCGCTCTGGGTCAGCAGGTTGCCGCGCTGATCGACAATGGTCACGCTCCCGGCTGCAAGGCCAGTCACTGCGCTGGAAATAAGATGGGTGATCGCCACCACCTGGCTGTCGTCAAGGGTACGACCCTGCAACAGGTTAACGGTGACGGATGCGGTCGGTTTTTTCTGTTCGCGGACAAACATCGACGGTTTTGGCGTGGCCAGATGTACGCGCGCGCTCTGGATCGGCCCGAGATTTTCAATCGTACGCGCCAGCTCGCCTTCCAGGGCGCGCTGATAGTTCACCTGCTCGGTGAACTGGCTGACGCCAAACTTCTCCTGATCGAGCAGTTCAAAGCCCACGCCGCCACCCTTCGGCAGCCCCTGCTGGGCCAGCTTCATGCGCACCTCATGCACCTGTGAGGCCGGCACCATGATCACGCCCCCTGGCGTGTCGATGCGGTAAGGGATATTGAGCTGCGACAGCTGCGCCACGATGGCGCCGCCTTCTTCATCACTGATATTACTGAACAGCACCCGGTAATCCGGCTCCTTTGCCCAGAACATTAACGCGATGATGACGGAAAGCGCCGCAGCGCCGCAAATCACCAGCAAAAGCTTCGGGCTGCCGCGAAGTGAGGACAGCATCGATTTGATTCGCTCTGCCGGATTGTTGGTTAACTCATTTAGTGTGGCACTCATGCCGTATTCCTGTATGAAATAGCACGCATCAACGATGCGCGTCAGCTCACGAAATTCGCGAGAGTGATGTCGACGATTTCAAAAATATAAGAATTTTTCAGGCGGGCATTATCGTCTGAAAGGCGTTTTTTTTAAGGATAAATAAGCTCAAAGTTCTGTCGGCTTATTGGATTTTCTGAGGTTTTTAAACGCGTGTTAAGCTGTCAACGTTTAAAAGATATGCAACAAACCGCCGTTTTTATCTTAATTACCAGGAATAAAAAGAATGTCAGCGACATTAATGCGTGGCGTACTCGATCAAATTCAGAGCCAGGCGCAGCAGGTCAGCGGCCCGTCTCACCGGCTGCAGACCTCTCGCGGCGACGCCCCCTCCTTTTCTGACGTTTTATTTAACAGCATTAATGAAATAAATAAAACCCAGGTTGAAGCGAAGAGCAAAACACAGCAGTGGATGTCCGGCAGTGGCGATATTGCCCTGAATGACGTGATGCTGGCGATGCAGAAATCGTCTATTTCATTCAGCTTTGGCATGCAGGCACGAAATAAGATGATTAGTGCGTATCAGGAAATAATGAATACACCGGTTTAAGGTCTGCCCCAATTCTATGAGTGAAATTATCAGCACTTCTGCACGCTTATCCCTGAATACGCTTTCTCTGACTGACAGCGAATTACAGCGTGTCGGGAAATTAATCTATAAGCGCGCCGGAATTGTCGTTAACGCGCAGAAGCGAGAGATGATTTTTAATCGTCTTTCCCGTCGCGTGCGCACGCTGGGGCTTGCCACGTTCAGCGACTATATCGCCCTGCTTGAGTCACACTCAGAGCATCCGGAATGGCAGAACTTTATCAACGCGCTGACCACCAACCTGACCTCTTTTTTCCGCGAGGCGTATCACTTTCCGATCCTCGCGGAACATGCGCGTCAGCGTGCTAACGGCTACCGCGTCTGGTGTACCGCGGCGTCCACGGGGGAAGAGCCCTGCTCTATCGCCATGACGCTGAATGAACAGCTGGGCGCGTCGGTGGCCGGACCGCGGATCTGGGCGTCGGATATCGACACCGAGGTGCTGGCAAAAGCGGAAGCGGGCATCTACCGCCTGAGCGATCTGGACGCGCTGACGCTGGCGCAAAAGCGTCACTATTTTCTGCGCGGGGCGGGTGATAACAGCGAATGGGTGAAAGCCCGACAGGAGTTGCTGTCCGCCATTCACTACCAGCAGCTGAATTTACTCGATGAAAAGTGGTCCGTTCCCGGGCCGTTCGACGCCATTTTCTGCCGCAACGTGATGATTTATTTCGATGCGCCGACGCAACAGCGCCTGTTGCAGCGCTTTGCGCGTCTGCTCAAGCCGGGCGGCCTGCTGTTTGTCGGCCATTCGGAACATTTTAACCATGCACATATTCCGCTGCGCCTGCGAGGGCAGTCGGTGTATGAACTGACGGAGGCCACACGGTGAAGTCGATTCGTGTGCTGGCGGTCGATGATTCCGCCCTGATGCGTAACATGCTCAGCGCGGTCGTCAATCAGCAGCCTGATATGGAAATGGTCGGCACGGCGCCGGACGCGTTTATTGCGCGCGAGCTGATTAAACAGCTCAACCCGGACGTGCTGACGCTGGATATCGACATGCCGCGGATGGACGGGCTGGAGTTTCTCTCCCGCCTGATGCGCCTGCGCCCGATGCCCGTCGTGATGATCTCCTCCCTGACCACCCGCGGCTCGAAAGCCACCATGACTGCGCTGGAGCGCGGTGCGGTCGATTTTCTGCCCAAGCCGGAGCATCGCGGCGCAGAGAATATCGACAGCTGGAGCCAGCTGGTGGCGGAGAAGATCCGCGTCGCCGCTCGCGCGAAGCTGGCGCAACATGCCCCCGACGCCAGACCGGTGCTCGCCGGGATCCCTGTGCGCCAGCAGAGCCTCATCGCTATCGGCTCCTCTACCGGCGGCACGGAGGCATTGCGTCGGGTACTGATGCCGCTGCCGGTCAGTACTCCAGGGATTGTAATAGCCCAGCACATGCCCGCCGGTTTCACCCACTCTTTCGCCCAGCGACTCGACTCACTGTGTCAGATTGCGGTGCGTGAAGCGCAGGATGGCGAACCCGTGCGGCCAGGAACCGCCCTGATTGCGCCGGGCGATCGTCATATGGAGGTTATCTGTCAGGACTACGGCTACCGGGTCCGGCTCAGCGATGCCCCACCGGTGAATCGTCATCGTCCGTCAGTGGATGTGCTGTTTGACTCCGTGGCGCGTCAGGCCAGCAAGCATGCCAGCGCCGCCCTGCTGACCGGCATGGGCGCGGACGGCGCGCGCGGCCTGCTGCATCTGCGCCAGACCGGAGCGTTTACCCTCGCGCAGAGCGAAGCCACCTGCGTGGTGTTCGGCATGCCGCGCGAGGCGATTGCGTTAGGTGCGGCGAAGAAGGTCGTCGACCTCGACGATATCAGCCAGTGCCTACTGGACAGTTTCCATAAACATAATTCATCCAAAACCGACTCACGTTCAGGAGATACCCCCCATGTCGGATAAAAATTTGCGTTTTCTGGTGGTGGACGACTTCGCCACCATGCGACGCATCGTACGCAACCTGCTGCAGGATCTGGGCTACAAGCACATTGACGAGGCCGAAGACGGTCAGGACGCGCTAAACAAGCTGCGTGCCGGAGGTTTTGATTTCGTCGTCAGCGACTGGAACATGCCAAACATCGACGGTCTGGAGCTGCTGAAAACCATTCGCAGCGATGCCACCATGGCAAAGCTGCCGGTGCTAATGGTGACCGCTGAGGCAAAGAAAGAGAATATCATCGCTGCCGCGCAGGCGGGGGCCAATGGTTACATCGTTAAGCCATTTACCGCCGCCACGCTGGAAGAAAAGCTTGGCAAAATCTTTGAAAAACTCGGGTAACGCTTATGAACTCCCCGTTAAATATGCAGGCGGATAACGCCACTGAGATTTTCGTTCGCATCGGACAGTTGACCCGTCTGCTGCGCGACAGCATGGCCAACCTCGGTCTTGAACAGGCGATTATGGAAGTCGCCGACGCTTTTCCGAACACCCGCGACCGCCTGAACTATGTGGTCGGCAAGACCTCACAGGCCGCCGATCGCGCGCTGACCAGCGTGGAAGTGGCGCGCCCTCTGCAGGAAGGGCTGAGCGATAACGCCACTGCGCTGAGCGCGCGCTGGGACGCCTGGTTTGAACATCCGCAGCCGCTGGAGGATGCCCGCGAGCTGGTCAAAGCCACCCGCGCCTTCCTGCACGACGTGCCGGAGAAAACCCAGCAGACCAACCGCCAGCTGACCGAAATCATGATGGCGCAGGACTTCCAGGATCTCACCGGACAGGTGCTGCAAAGCCTGATGCATGTGATTGAGACCGTTGAGAAAGAGCTTATCAGCGTGCTGGTGGAAAACATGAACGAGCGCGACGCCAGCGCCGCCACCGGTGACACGCATCTGAAGAACGGTCCGCAGATCGATACCCGCGCCGAAGGCATTGTGGCCTCTCAGGAGCAGGTGGACGACCTGCTGGAGTCACTCGGCTTCTAATCCCGCCGGGCAAACGTCATGTCAGAACAAAACGACAGCGAAAAAACAGAAGACCCCACACCCCACCGAAAGCAAAAAGCGCGCGAAGAGGGACAGGTTCCCCGATCGCGCGAGCTGACGAGCCTCCTGATGCTGCTGGCAGGCTGGGGGTTGCTGCTGGTGGCGGGCGCCTGGCTGGCAAAACAGCTGCAGCATCTGCTGCATAACGGCTTAACGTTTGACAGGCTGTTAGTCAGCGATCCGCAGCAGATGCTGCATCACGCCGGATCGCTGCTGGGAATGGCGTTTATGGCGCTGCTGCCGTTCGTCGGTGGCCTGTTTCTGACCGCCGTCGCCACACCGTCGCTGATTGGCGGCCTGAATATGAGCGCCAAAGCCCTCAAATTTAACGTCAAAAAGCTCAATCCGATCAGCGGCATCAAACGCCTGTTTTCCGGGCAGATGGTGTCGGAGATGGTGAAAAGCATTCTGAAGGTAACGCTTGCGGGCATCGGCGGCGGGCTTTTTTTGTGGTTCAACAAAGGGAAGTTTATCAGCCTGATGTATGAACCGCTGCGCATGGCGCTGGGTGATATCAGCGCCCTGCTGATGGGCTGCATGCTGGTCATTATTTTATCGCTGATCCCGATGGTGGCGTTCGACGTGGTGTACCAGCTCTGGAGCAACTTCAAAAAGCTGCGCATGAGCCTGAAGGAAATCAAAGACGAATTCAAAAATCAGGAAGGCGACCCGCTGATTAAAAGCAAGGTTCGCCAACTGCAGCGTCAGATGGCGCAGCAGCGAATGATGAGCGACGTCCCCACCGCTGACGTGGTGGTGAATAACCCGACCCACTATTCGGTCGCCCTGAAGTACCAGGAAGGCGCCATGGGCGCGCCGATGGTGGTTGCCAGCGGCAGCGGGCTTATCGCCCTGCGCATCCGCGAACTGGCCGAAGAGAACCGGGTCCCCATGCTTGAGGCGCCGCCGCTGGCGCGCGCCCTGTATCGCCACTGTGACCCCGGCACACCGGTTCCCGCCGAGCTGTACAGCGCGGTGGCGGAAGTGCTGGCCTGGGTTTATGGCCTTAAGCGCTGGCGTAAAGGCTATGGCTTACGTCCGCTGACACCTAAAGATCTTCCCGTTCCGGCGGGGATGGATTTTGCACAAGAGAGTAGAGAGTGATGGCCAATATCGCCACCAAATTACGATTACCCAACATGAAGGAAACCCAGTGGCAGGTACTGGCCGGGCCGGTACTGATCATGACCATCCTCGCGATGATGATCCTGCCGCTGCCGACCTTTGTGCTGGATCTGCTGTTTACCTTCAACATCGTGCTGTCGATCATGATCCTGCTGGTCGCGATGTTTACCCAGAACACGCTGGAGTTCTCGGCGTTCCCGACGGTGCTGCTGTTCTCCACCCTGCTGCGTCTGGCGCTTAACGTCGCCTCAACGCGCGTGATCCTGATGAACGGCCATACCGGTTCGGAAGCCGCGGGTCAGGTGGTGGAGGCCTTCGGCCACTTCCTGGTGGGCGGTAATTTCGCCATTGGTATCATCGTGTTCATCATTCTGATCATCATTAACTTTATGGTGATCACCAAGGGTGCCGGACGTATTGCAGAAGTGGGCGCGCGCTTTTCTCTCGACGGGATGCCGGGTAAGCAGATGGCGATTGACGCCGATCTTAATGCCGGACTGATCGGTGAAGAAGAGGCAAAACGCCGCCGTAAAGAGGTGACGCAGGAGGCCGACTTCTACGGTTCGATGGACGGTGCAAGTAAGTTTGTGCGTGGCGATGCCATCGCCGGGCTGCTGATTATGGCGATCAATATTATTGGTGGCCTGGTGATCGGTGTGATGCAGCACGACATGTCCGTGGGCGTAGCCGGTGAGACTTATACCCTGCTGACCATCGGTGATGGTCTGGTGGCACAGATCCCGGGTCTGGTGATCTCCACCGCGGCTGGCGTGGTGGTGACCCGCGTTGCCAACGACCAGGATGTGGGCGAGCAGATGGTGGGCCAGCTGTTTACCTCTCCGCGCGTGATTGTGCTGGCGGCAGGCGTGATTGGTCTGCTGGGCCTGATCCCCGGCATGCCTAACTTCGTCTTCCTGCTGTTTACCGCCACGCTGCTGGGTGTCGCCTGGTGGCTGCGCGGCCGCGAAGGTGAAGCGAAAAAAACCGGCGGCACACAGGCGGATGCCGATGCGGCAGACGCGGAGGTGGCGCAGGTGAACGAAGCCTCCTGGTCTGATGTTCAGATGGAAGATACTCTGGGTCTTGAAGTGGGCTATCGCCTGATCCCGATGGTGGATCACGAACAGCAGGGCCAGTTGCTGACCCGCGTGCGCGGCATTCGCAAGAAGTTTGCCCAGCAGATGGGCTTCCTGCCGCCTGCCGTGCATATCCGTGACAACCTGGATCTGGCACCAACGCACTATCGCATCCTGCTTAAAGGGGTCACCATTGGTTCCGGGGAAGTGCAGCCGGATCGCTGGATGGCGATCAACCCCGGCTGCGCCGAGGGGGAAGTGCCCGGCACGCCGTGCACCGAGCCCACCTTTGGTCTGCCTGCGCTGTGGATTGACGAAGTCCACCGCGAACTGGCGCAGACGCTGGGCTACACGGTGGTGGATCCGAGTTCAGTGGTGGCAACGCACCTTAACCATCTGATCACCACCCATACCGAGGAGCTGTTTGGTCGTCAGGAGGCGCAGCAGCTGCTCGACCAGATCACCAAACATTCACCGAAACTGGTGGAAGATTTGATCCCGGCGGTCATCAGCCTGACCACGCTGCATAAGGTGCTGCAGAATCTGCTGGCCGAGCGCGTGCCGATCCGCGATATGCGTACCATCATCGATACGCTGGCAGAGTTTGCCACCGCCCAGAGCGATGCTGATGAGCTGACCACCCGCGTGCGGGCGCGCCTTTCCCGGGCGATAACCCAGCAGTGGTTCCCGGGTGAGGAGGACATTCAGCTGATTGGCCTGGATCTCTCCCTGGAGCAGCTGTTGATCCAGGCGACCCAGAGCGGCAGCGCAATTGAGCCGGGCATAGCTGAAAACCTGATGAAGCAGACCGAAAAGGCGCTGCAGCACCAGGAAGGTTTGGGCGCACCGCCGGTGCTGCTGGTGAACCCGGCCCTGCGTCTGATGCTGTCGCGCTACCTGCGCCGCATCTTCCCGCAGCTGGCGGTGCTCTCCAGCCAGGAGATCAATACCCAGCGCAACGTGCGGATGACGTATCTGATTGGGGGCAAAGGATGAGGAGAGCAGCGCTTGCACTGTTTCTGGTGTCGCCGCTGGCTGTCGCGGCGGACGGTTCCTGGAGCGGAGAGAGCTTTGGCGGTGTGATGACCCGCGGCCAGCTGGTATTGAAAAGCAAACCGGTGCAAAGCCCCTCTCCCCTGCCCGCTGGCGCAGTGGCCTCACGCGTGTACTGGAAGATTCAGACAGACGGCCTGACCCCACCGGGGTTTCGCATTCGCCTGTGCAGCACCACGCGCTGCCTGACGCTGCCCGGCTTTGCCGGGGAGCTGCCCCTGCCTGCCGGGATGCCGGCTGGCGGCCCGTTTCGTTTTGAATATTATTCCAGCGCGGGGGGGCGTTTCGACGCACCGCTGCATGTGCTGAGTAATCAGGTGACGGTGAGTTATCGCAACCGGGGTTAAGCGTATCCCATACGTTGCCGTCGGTGATTTGTCTGACTCATTTTTATAAATTTTCTTCATTTTCGTCCGAACATAGGGTGGTTATTTTTCATGTTATTTCTGAAATGGGGAATAAGATGTCGCTCGGTAGCATATTCCAGGCATAGCAATTGGAAATGCGAAATTTGGCAATAAGATTAAAGACATTTGCGCTATCGATGACTTTATTCATCAGGATTTTTTATTTTCTATCCGTCCCCTGAAATGCTTACAAATATGGCCGTTTATTAACGTTATAAACGATTGCCTGTAATAAACAGGCTGCGATAATAGATGCTCAATTCATCTTTGCGGGAGAATAACCGTGCGCTATTTCGCAGTTGTGGTTTCGTCAATTTTAATGTGTGGTTCATCGCTGGCTGCTTCCGTGAATTCGGCAACCCTTCCTGAGCTGGCTGAGGCATTAAATACACGATTCGAGGTGATGAAGGATGTGGCGGGTTATAAGGCGGCGAACCATCTTCCCGTTGAGGATCTCCCTCGAGAAAAAAATGTTCTGCTGAAAGCACAGGATGCTGCGCGTGACGTCATGCTGGATCCGCAGAGTATTGATGCGTTTATCCAGACACAGATGGCCGTCAGTAAAAACATCCAGTACCGCTATCTCGATCGCTGGCGTTTGCAGCCTGAAAAAGCGTGGCAGCCCCGCCCGCTGGCAGAAGTAAGAGCACAAATTCTTCAACTGGATAACACCATCCTGAACCTGATTAGCCGGCAAATCATGACCGGTGGCGGATTTGGTGAAGAGCAGGACCGCCAGCTCTCCGGGTTGCTGAACGATAAGCAGATCTCAGCGCTGGAGAAGGCGCAACTGATCGACGCGCTCGGGGAAATCAAACGTCGATAAACGCCCTTTGTCACCCGTTGTGCCATGTTTTCCGCTGGGGATCGTCTCAATGGGATTTTTGTCACTGAAAGGAAACGGGATAAGTGTTTGAATAATGGCAGAGGGCTGGCCTCTCCTGCCATTCCCACATCTCTACGTTTTATAGTTGCCTTCATGCCGGGTTCTTTGGCATGTTAACGGAACCTGACCTTTCAATTTTGTACACGTGACGAGTTTGCGAGCACAGCGATGATTAAGTGGCCCTGGAAATCAAATGACGCTGGTCAACATGTGGCGCTGCCGTGGGATGACGCGCTGGCGATCCCCGTGCTGGCCAACCTCCAGCCGGATGAACAGTCAAAGCTCATTCAACTGGCGGATCGCTTTTTGCAGCAAAAGCGGCTGGTTCCGCTGCAGGGGTTTGAGCTGGATGCACTTAAAAGCGCGCGTATCGCCCTGCTTTTCTGCCTGCCGGTGCTCGAACTGGGTATCGAGTGGCTGGATGGCTTCCACGAAGTGCTGATCTACCCCGCGCCGTTTATTGTTGATGACGAGTGGGAAGATGACATTGGTCTGGTGCATAACCAGCGCGTGGTGCAGTCCGGGCAAAGCTGGCAGCAAGGCCCCATCATCCTCAACTGGCTGGATATTCAGGACTCGTTCGACGCGTCCGGGTTTAACCTGATTGTTCACGAAGTGGCGCATAAGCTTGATACCCGCAACGGCGATCGCGCCAGCGGTGTTCCGCTGATCCCGCTGCGTGAAGTCGCCGGTTGGGAGCACGACCTGCATGCAGCGATGGAAAATATCCAGGATGAGATTGACCTTGTCGGGGAAAGCGCGGCCAGCATTGATGCCTATGCGGCAACCGATCCGGCCGAGTGTTTTGCGGTGCTGTCAGAGTATTTCTTTAGCGCCCCGGAGCTGTTCGCCCCGCGTTTCCCGGCCCTGTGGCAACGTTTTTGTCATTTTTATCAGCAGGATCCCCTGCAGCGTCTGCGCCAGAGTGAGGGTTCCGGCAGCACCGCCTCCCGTCACGTCCACTAGGCCCCTGTTTCTGGGGTACGCTCAACCGACCGTACCCCTAAGCTCAAGGCTAAAAACAGCAGCGCCATTGCCCAGGCGGCCACGATTAAAAACGTTTCACCGAATGCGCGCGTCACCAGCGGCACCAGCAACGCGCTGACGCCGTAGCCCAGCGTATGGCTGGTGGCGATCACCCCCGCCCCTTTGCCTGTCGTTAACCTGTCGTTCAGCAGCAGCTGATAGCCGGGCGTTGCCATCGCCGCCCCCAGCGAGGTAATGACGATCCCCACATAGAACAGCGCCACATCCGCGAGACACATCACCCCAAGCCCGACCACCATCAGCACCGCTGCCAGGCAAAGTAACGTCATCGGGCGAAAGTGCTGCGGACGCACCACCAGAAACTGGGCAGCGAGCGTTGCCAGCGCGGCCAGGCTCAGCAGCAGCGCAACGTGATGGCTGATTTGCGCCGCATTGCCGTCCAGCAACGGACGGAGATGGGGTGACAGGCCAAGCTGCATCAGGCTCACCAGCGCGGCAAGCAACAGCGCCAGCATAAGATAAGGCAGCATTGATGCCTGCAGCCGCGTCGCCTGTTGCGCCACTGGCGGTAAAGGCGGATCGGCCACTTCACGCAGCACCATCAGCAGGGCGATAAACGGAGCCATAGCCATCAGCCACAGCGGTGCCACTGGGTTAACACTGAGCATCAGCGCTGCCAGCGGCGGCCCCAGCAGACGCCCGCAGCTGAGGCCCGAGCTTATCGTCGCCAGCGCGGCCATTCTTTTCTCCAGACCCGCACGTTGAATGGCCCATGTCTGAGCCGCCGGCACCAGACCAGAGACCGTCAGGCCGTACAGGGTGCGCGAGAGGATAAGCCCTGCCAGCCCCCAGGCGGCATTAAGCATCCCGTTAGCCATTGCCCAGACCACCAGCGCCATGACGAAGAAACTTGCCAGATAGCCGCTCAGCGAGGCCAGCATCACGTTTTTACAGCCGTGCCGCTCGCTCTGGCGTCCCCACCAGGGCGAAGCCGGTAAAAAGAGCATCGAACCGAACATCAACAGACCCGCCCAAACGGAGAGCGATAGCCCGGTCATCGTGACCAGCTGCGGCAGCATAACCAGCAAACCGTTTTGCCCGATCCCCAGTAAACCGGCACACAATGCCAGGGGCCAGTTCGCTTTCGGGGCGAGATTGTCGGTCAGAGTGTCGGAAAGTGAGCGCATAGAATTGTGAACATAGTGTCAATAAATGTGTGGAAATCATGAAGTTTATGAAAACAAATATTGCAAAAATAGTTGCGACTGTAAACAGAATGAATATCATAACGAGAATTATTATCAGTCATGGAATGAGGTACATCTATGCGTACTCTGCCCCGCTCTGCCGGTACAGACGTTGCGGCCCAGTGTTTTTTAAACGCCCTGTTGCGCGAAACGAAGGACTGGCGCTATCTCCCCGCTACCGCTGCGGATGAGCTATCGCAGATCCATATCCCGCTCTCGCAAACCCAGGCCATCCGGGTTTCAGTACACTATTTCTCCACAACCCAGCATCATCAGTATCGCTTCCCGGCAACGCTCATCCAGACCGACAGCGACCGTAGTGACGCCGTCACCTTTCTTCAACTGGTTGATTTAATTCTTGAAAAACCTGCTGTAAAAGGCTCACTGGATGCCGATACGCTGGCGCGTTTTAAGCAGCGCGCCCTTGAAAGCCATGCCCATACCTGGCAGGCGATCGACTTGCGTCACCGCTGGGCAAACCTGCGCGACACGCCGCTGACATTCGCCGAGGCGGAACAGGCGCTGCTGGTCGGCCACGCATTCCATCCGGCCCCGAAGTCACACGAGCCGTTTAACGAAGCCGAAGCCCGCCGCTATTTGCCCGATTTCGCCTCCCGCTTTCCGCTGCGCTGGTTTGCGGTTGAGAGTGAACTGATCGCTGGCGAGAGTCTGAACGTCTCCCTGCGTGAACGCCTGCTGCGCTTCGCGGCCCAGAGCGCCCCTGAACTGCTCGGTCATTTCACCGACACCCGCTGGCTGCTGCCGATGCACCCGTGGCAGGCGGAGTACCTGCTCGGTCAGGACTGGTGCCAGCGACTGGTGGCGAAGGGAGCCCTGCAGGATCTGGGCGAAGCGGGCGCGCAGTGGCTGCCCACCAGCTCCTCCCGCTCGCTGTACAGCGAAACCAACAGTGACATGATTAAGTTTTCCCTGAGCGTGCGCCTGACAAACTCCGTGCGCACGCTGTCGGTGAAAGAGGTTAAGCGCGGGATGCGTCTGGCGCGTCTGGCGAAGACGGCGCGCTGGCAGGAGCTCCAGGCGCGCTACCCCACCATGCGCGTGATGCAGGAAGACGGCTGGGCGGGTCTGCGTGACGAAAGCGGCGCCATTCAGGAAGAGAGCCTGATGGCGCTGCGCGTGAACCTGCTGTTTGATACGCCGGATACGCAAACCAACGTGCTGGTGAGCCTGACGCAGGCCGCGCCGGACGGCGGTGACAGCCTGCTGGCGGCTGCGGTCCGCCGTCTCAGCCAGCGTCTGGATCTCCCCCTTGCCCAGGCCGCGCGTTGCTGGCTGGACGCCTATTGCGACCGCGTTCTCCTTCCGCTGTTCAGCGCCGAAGCCGATTACGGTCTGGTCCTGCTGGCACATCAGCAAAACATTCTTGTGGAGATGCAGCAGGACTTCCCGGTCGGGCTTATCTACCGTGATTGCCAGGGCAGCGCCTGGACCGAAGGGGCCGACGCGTGGCTGAAAGAGGCAGGTGAAAGCGAGGTGGAAAACCGCTTCGGCGAGAGCCAGCTGCTGCGCTACTTCCCCTATTACCTGCTGCTGAACTCCACACTCGCCGTCACCGCCGCCCTCGCTGCCGCAGGTTTCGACAGCGAAGAGAGCCTGATGTCACGGGTGCGTGACGCGCTGGCCAACCTGCGCCAGACCGCGAAGCAGACCCGCTGCCTCGACTACGTGCTGGACAGCCCGACCTGGAACTGTAAAGGCAACTTTTTCTGCTACCTGCACGATCGCAACGAAAACACGATTGCCGATCCGGCAGTGATCTATTTCGACTTTAGCAACCCGTTTTACAAGGAGAAGGCGTGATGGCTAACGCGAATATCGTCCATTCCGGCTACGGCTTTCGTTGCACCGCAACGGACACGTCCCTGCCGCTGACCTTAGGCCTCGACGGCAGCGCGGTGCTGGAGCGCCTGCGCGATATCCCGGACGGCTGGCTGGTCGAGGCAATGGATCAGCTGTTTGTCGCCGCACCGGCACTGACCGGCATCACGCTGCCGTGGGCAGCCTGGCAGGATGAACCGCAGGCGCAGGCGTTATTCGCGCTTGCCAGCGGCGATTATCTGGCCCGTGAGACCTTCTGGCAGCTGCCGCTGTGGCTGCAGGGGGAGCGTCCGCAGGCCAGCGGTGGCATGCAGTTCGATGAGAGCCGTCAGCTTTACTTCCCGCTGCGCCCTCACCGTCCGCAAGGGGAAGTCTATCGCCGTTACGATGCACAAATTAAACGCACCCTGAGCTTCCGCGTGGCCGACGTGGCGCTGGACGGTGAGCGTTTTACCCAGTGGATGAACAACCCGCGCGTCAACGCGTTCTGGGAGATGGCCGGTCCTCAGGAAGAGCAGGAAAACTACCTGCGCCGTCAGCTCGACTCGACGTACTGCTATCCGGTTATCGGCTGCTTTGACGATCAGCCGTTCGGCTATTTTGAACTCTACTGGGCCGCAGAAGACCGTATCGGACGCCACTATCGCTGGCAGCCGTTTGACCGTGGGCTGCATATGCTGGTCGGCGAAGAGAACTGGCGCGGCGCGCAGTATATCCGTAGCTGGCTGCGCGGTCTGAGCCACTATCTGTGGCTGGATGAACCGCGCACGACGCGCATTGTCGCTGAGCCACGTTTCGACAATCAGCGCCTGTTCCGTCATCTGGCTTCTGCCGGTTTCGACACCGTTAAAGAGTTCGACTTCCCGCATAAACGTTCGCGCCTCATCATGAGCGAGCGTCACCGCTTCTTCAGCGAGGTGGGACTGTGAACGCACTCTGGCAAAAAGTGAACCGCGAGATGGTGGCGAAGATCCTCGCCGAGCTGGAATACGAACGTACCCTGAGCGCCGAGCCGCTGGCCGCTGACCGCTGGCAAATCACCATGGACAGCGAAACTTGGCAGTTTCGCGCCACGCGCGGCATCTGGGGCTGGTTACATATCGATCCCGCCAGTCTGACCACCACCAGCGGTGCCGCCGTGGAAGCGGAAAGCGCGTTTCTGCAGCTGGCGACGGTGCTGGAGATGAGCGACGCACAAACGGCAGAGCATCTGGAAGATCTTTACGCCACGCTGCGGGGCGACATGCAGCTGCTGCAGGCGCGAGAGACGCTGGATGCCGACGCGCTTATTCATCTCGACCCGGACGAACTCCAGTGTCTGATGAGCGGCCATCCCAAGTTCATTTTTAACAAAGGACGCCGCGGCTGGGGGCTGGAGGCGCTGCGCCAGTACGCGCCGGAATACCGTGGCCGTTTTCGCCTGCACTGGGTTGCCGTGCAGCGCGAGCATCTGGTCTGGAGCAGCGATGTCGATTGCGATATCAACACCCTGCTGGCCAGCACCATGGACAGTGCCGAGCGCGCGCGCTTTGACGCCCATTGGCAGGCGCTGAAGCTTGACGACAGCTGGCTACCGGTGCCGTTGCACCCGTGGCAGTGGCAGCAAAAAATTGCCGTCCATTTCCTGGCCCAGCTCGCGCGCGGTGAGATGGTAGAGCTGGGGGAATTTGGCGATGAGTATCTGGCCCAACAGTCCCTGCGCACGCTGACCAACGCCAGCCGCCGCGCGCCGTATGACATCAAGCTGCCGCTGACCATCTACAACACCTCCTGCTATCGCGGTATTCCGGGCAAGTACATTGCCGCCGGTCCGCTGGCTTCGCGCTGGTTACAGCAGCAGTTTGCCAGCGACGCCACCCTCACCCGCTCTGGCGCGCAGGTGCTTGGCGAACCCGCCGCCGGATATCTGGCGCATACCGGTTACGCCGCATTACCGAAAGCGCCCTATCGCTATCAGGAGATGCTGGGCGTGATCTGGCGCGAAAACCCGTCCTGCTATTTGCAGGACGGCGAGCAGGCGGTGCTGATGGCGGCGCTGATGGAGACCGACAACGCCGGACGCCCGCTGATTGACGCGTGGATTGCCCATTCGGGATTAACTGCCGAAGCCTGGCTGGAAAAACTGTTCGATGCCACGGTGATCCCGTTCTATCACCTGCTCTGCCGCTACGGCGTGGCGCTCATCGCCCACGGCCAGAACGTGACGCTGGTGATGAAAGACTACGTGCCGCAGCGCATCCTGCTGAAGGATTTCCAGGGTGATATGCGGCTGGTCGATGAAGATTTCCCGCAGGCGGAAAGCCTGCCGCAACAGGTGAAAGCCGTCACGGCGCGCCTGAGCGCGGAGTACATCATCCATGACCTGCAAACCGGCAACTTCGTGACGGTGCTGCGTTTTATCTCGCGTCTCACGCAGCAAAGCGGCGTCAGCGAAACCCGCTTCTACCAGATCCTGGCGCAGGTTTTACGCCGTTATATGGCCGCACATCCGGATCTTGCCGGGCGCTTCGCGAAGTTCGACCTGTTTAAGCCGCAGATCATTCGCGTGATCCTCAACCCGGTCAAACTCACCTTCTCCGAACACGACGGTGGCAGCCGCATGCTGCCGAACTACGTCTGCGATCTCGATAACCCCCTTTTTCTGGTCTCCCAGGAGTCAGCGCAATGAAAACGTATGATTTCATCGGCATTGGTATTGGCCCGTTTAACCTCAGCATCGCTGCCCTTGCAGAGGGGCTGGACGGATTCAGTTCACTGTTTCTTGAACGTAAGCCGCATTTCTCCTGGCACCCGGGGATGATGGTGCCGGACTGCCACATGCAAACCAGCTTCCTGAAGGATCTGGTCAGCGCCGTGGAGCCGACCAACCGCCACAGCTTTCTGAACTACCTGGTACAGCGTAAAAAGTTCTACCGTTTTCTGACCACCGAGCAGCGCACCGTCTCCCGCGAGGAGTTTGCTGATTACCTGAGCTGGGCGGCGGAAAACCTCACCAACCTCGCCTTCAGCCAGCAGGTACAGCAGGTGAGTTTTGATGAGAAAAAGGGCCTGTTTGAGGTAGTAACCCAGCGCGATCGCTTCCTGGCGCGCCACGTCTGCGTGGGGATTGGTAAACAGATCAACCTCCCCGACTGTGTGACCTCGCAGGATGACAGCTGCTTCCACGCCAGCGAGATGATGCTGCGCACGCCAGATTTGGCGGGCAAACGGGTGACCGTCGTTGGCGGCGGCCAGAGCGGTGCCGATCTGTTTTTGAATATCTTCCGCGGGGAGTGGGGTCAGCCGCTGAGCCTGAACTGGGTGTCGCGCCGCAACAACTACAACGCCCTGGATGAGGCCGCATTTGCCAACGAGTATTTCACGCCGGAGTACGTGGACAGCTTTTCCACACTTGGTGAAGAGGCCCGTCGGCAGATGCTGCACGAGCAGAAGATGACCTCTGACGGTATCACCACCGAGTCCCTACTGGCGATTTACCGCGCCATGTACCACCGCTTTGAAGTGCTGCGTGAAAAACCCTGGGCGCACCTGATGCCGTCCCGCTCGGTAACCGCACTCACGCGGCTGCAAAACGGGCAACGCCTGACGCTACAGCATCACCTCGACAGTGGCCGTGAACAGCTGGAGAGCGACGTGGTGATCTTTGCCACGGGCTACCGCGCCGCGCAGCCTGCGTTTCTGGCGCCACTCTCCCATCGTCTGCACCTGGATGCCGACGAAGCTTTTCACATCAACAACGATTTCACCCTTGAATGGGACGGCCCGCAGAGCAACCGCCTGTTTGCCGTGAATGCCGGGATGCACCGTCTCGGTATTGCCGAACCCCAGCTCAGCCTGATGGCCTGGCGCGCCGCGCGAATTCTCAATCGCGCGCACGACGACGAGCCGTTTGAGCTGGCTACTACCCCCGGCGTGATCCACTGGCGTAGCACCACCAGCACGGATAACAGCCAGGTTTTTAAATCATTAGCACAGACCACCGAGTACTGACACACACAATCAGGATCAACATAACAATGAAACGTTCTCATCTTTGGGTTTTAAATCCGTGCTTGCTTGCCATGCTTTCGACCTCTGCGTGGGCAGAAGAACAAAAGGAAGAAAATATCGTTGTCTCCGCCAGCCGCGCACACCGCAGCGTGGCGGAGATGGCGCAGACCACCTGGGTTATCGAGCGTGCGGAAATTGAGCAGCAGGTTCAGGGCGGGAAAGAGATTAAAGACGTGCTGGCGCAGCTGATCCCGGGCATGGACGTCAGCAGCCAGGGGCGCACCAACTACGGTATGAACCTGCGCGGCCGTTCAATGATGGTGATGGTGGACGGCGTGCGTCTGAACTCCTCCCGCAGCGACAGCCGTCAGCTTGACTCTATCGATCCGTTCAACATCGACCGAATTGAAGTGATTTCCGGCGCTACTTCACTGTACGGCGGCGGCAGTACCGGCGGCCTGGTGAACATCGTCACCAAAAAAGGTCAGCCGGAGACGGAAGTCGAATTCCAGACCGGGGCAAAAAGCGGGTTTAACAGCCACAACGACCACGATGAGAACGTGTCGGCGGCGGTCAGCGGCGGCAATGATAATGCGTCTGGTCGTCTGTCCGTGTCTTATCAGCGTTACGGCGGCTGGTATGACGGCAACGGCGACGAGGTGATTATCGATAACACCCAGACCGGCTTACAGTATTCGGACCGTATTGATGTGATGGGCACAGGCACCATCAATATTGACGATCATCAGCAGTTGCAGTTAACCACCCAGTACTACAAGAGCGAATCTGATGGCAAACACGGCCTGTACCTCGGGAAGAACTTCTCGGCAGTAACGGGTGATGCCACCGCGTATAACAAAAACAACCTGGATTCTGACCGTATTCCCGGTACCGAGCGCCATCTGATTAACCTGCAGTACTCTAATACCGATTTCTGGGGTCAGGACCTGGTCGCGCAGATCTACTATCGTGACGAGAGCCTGACCTACTACCCGTTCCCGACCCTGAGCAAAGGGACGGTGACCAGCATCGGTGCCTCCCAGCAGAAAACCGATTTTTACGGCGGCAAGCTAACGCTGAACAGCAAGCCGGTGGATGATTTGACGCTCACCTGGGGTGTGGACGCCGACCATGAAACCTTCGACGCCAACCAGCAGTTCTTCGACCTGAGTAAAGCGGCAGCGAGCGGCGGCATGAAGCTGGACAATGCGTACAACGTGGGGCGTTATCCGGGTTACAGCATTACCAACCTCGCCCCGTTCCTGCAGGCGAGCTACGACATTGACGCCATCACCCTGAGCGGCGGCGTGCGTTACCAGTACACCGAAAACAAGGTGGATGATTTTGTTGGCTACGCCCAGCAGCAGGCCATTGCCACCGGGAAAGCCACCTCAGCAGACGCGGTGCCGGGCGGGAAGACCGATTACAACAACTTCCTGTTTAACGCCGGGATCCTTGGCCGCCTGACCGAACAGCAGCAGCTGTGGTTTAACTTCTCTCAGGGCTTTGAAATTCCGGACCTGGCGAAGTACTACGGCTCCGGCACCTATCAGCTTGTCGACGGGCACTATCGCCTGCTGAACAGCGTGAACGTTAACGACTCGACGCTGGACGGCATTAAGGTTAACGCTTACGAGCTGGGCTGGCGCTACACCGGTGATAACCTGCGCACGCAGGTTGCGGCGTACTACTCGCTCTCGGATAAAACCATCACCATCAACAAAACCGATATGACCATCAACCTGGAAGACGACAAGCGTCGTATCTACGGGGTGGAAGGTCAGGTGGACTATTTCTTCACCGACAGCGACTGGAGCACCGGCGCAAACTTTAACGCCATTAAGTCTGAAACCCGTGAAAACGGTAAATGGGAGAAGCTGACGGTAGACAGCGCCAGCCCGTCGAAAGCCAGCGCCTGGATCAACTGGGCGCCGGGCGACTGGACCCTGCGCGTGCAGAGTACCCAGACCTTTGACGTCTCTGATGCCGACGGTAAGAAGATCGATGGCTATAACACGGTAGATTTCCTGGGCAGCTACGCCCTGCCGGTGGGTAAAGTGAGCTTCAGCGTGGAAAACGTGCTGGACAAAGACTACACCACCGCCTGGGGACAGCGCGCACCGGGGCTGTATAGCCCAACGTATGGCGCTCCGGGTCTGTATACCTATAAAGGCCGTGGCCGCACGTTTGGTCTGAACTACTCCGTACTGTTCTAAACAACTGCGCCGCCTGCCCGCGGGCGGCGCATCCTGCTGTGTAATTTCAGCGCAAATTTGCTATAAAATCAGCGATTTGCTGAAATTGTCGGCAAACGATCAAAAACGGTGTTTTCACCCTTTGACAAGCCGAACCGAGGTCGCTACTATGCGCCTCGTTCACACGATTCCTCTGTAGTTCAGTCGGTAGAACGGCGGACTGTTAATCCGTATGTCACTGGTTCGAGTCCAGTCAGAGGAGCCAAATTTGAAAAGCCTGCTTTTGAAGCAGGCTTTTTGCTTTTGTGCGTCTCTGACGATTAACTCAAAATCGCATCCAGCCTGGCAAGCACCTCATTTACGACGGCGTCAGGTACGCGTTCCAGCCGTTTCCCGTTCCGGGCCACTATATCGATGGTTCTGGGCTGGTCGCAGCGAATAACGCCCATTGTTTTTGTCCCTGCCCCATCCAGTGAAACGGTGAAACCTGCTGTACGAGCAAAGTTACCGCCGCTAGTGACGGGAACCACTACCGGTAGCCGGGTCACCTTGTTAAACGATGCCTTCGATACGATGAGTACCGGACGTTTTCCACTTTGCTCGTGGCCAGCAATCGGATCCAGTGAAACAAGCCAGATTTCCCCTCGGTCCATTTACAGGATCTCCTTTCCTGTTGCAGGCGCATCAATCCATTCCCGATCCTCTTCGCTCATTTCAGCATGCGGATCGCACTGCGCCAGCAGCTCCTCCAGCGAATAATGTGGCCGTTTCTGGGGTTCAATTATCAGGCAGCCATTATCAATCGTCATGCCCACTTCGCTGTCTATCGACAGCTCCAGCGTCTTCAGCACGGCGGGAGGAACCGCCAGCATGATGGAACCGCCAACCTTTTTCAGGCGAGTTGTATACATAGAGCACCTCCGGATATTATATTTTAATATAACATCCACGGCAGAATGTGCACAATTATTAATCAGATTCATGGCGATTTCCTTTGCGTAAAAAATGTGAAGAAAGCAGGCGGGAACGTTGCTCGTGCCAGGAAGGCCGATAATAGAAAATTGTTAATGTGCTTCAAAGGAATATGGTGGATCGGATAAACGAAATGCGAGGCGGTTTCAGAATTGAAGCCGTGTCGGCGAAGTGACAGCGCTCGAGCGATTGAAGGGAACCAAATTTGAAAAGCCTGCTTTTGAAGCAGGCTTTTTGCTTTTGTGCCCTACAGCACAAACTCATAATGCGAACCATCCGGTAACTCAACGTCAAGCGTAAGCTTTCCACCCGCAGCCTCAACGTAGCGCTTGAGTGAAGAGAGTTTCAGATCGCGCCCGGGCTTTTCCATGACCGCGATGGTGGGCTGTCGGATACCCAGCGCCTGCGCCATTTCAACCTGCGTTTTTTGCACCTTTTCACGTAGCTCTGCCAGATGGATATTAAGCAAAATGTCGGCAGCCATTGCCTGAGCGCTGGCAACAACATCCGATTTTTCATCCGCTATAAGCTGCTCAAGGTTTCTGCCCATCGCGTAACGTCCTCTCTTTTAATGTATTCAACCAGTGAGTGAATTCCCGGTCGGCCACCAGAAGCATTTCATCGTAAAAGCGTCTTTCGTTGCCGACCTTATTGCCGGCACAGAGCACAATGCCGGTACGGTTTGGGTCAAACGCGAAAAATGCCCGCAACGGATCGCCCTTACTCTGAATGCGCAGCTCTTTCATGTTGCTGTGACGAGAGCCTTTAAGCGTATCGGCATAGGGCCTCGACAAAGCAGGCCCCTTTTCTCGCAAAACAAGCAGTGCTGCCAGCACGCTGGCCCGATCAGTATCGTCAAGTGAACGAAACCAGCAATCGAACCTGTCCGTCGTGTTAATTGTCCACACACTCCCTCCATAAAATATAGATCACAAACTATATAGCTGTAAAGCTATAGCAGCGATTATCCTGAGAGAATGAGCGTTATTCTTGTGTTGTTACGCGAAAGCTGAAGACGTGCAGGAGTATTTCGGTGAATCCCCCATCAGGTGCTCACCGCACTGCGAGCAGTATCGTAAAAAAGAGTTCGGGACTACGTTAACGGCCGCCAGGCCGCCACTTCCTCATCCAGCCATTCGACGAAATGGGCCATCTCTGGCTTGCCTCTGTTAACGTCGATGTCACTAGCCAGTACGGTAGTCTGGACGTTTAGTCAATCGATGATCCCACACGTTGTCAGCGCAGCGCTACCGGGCAAGCCAGCAGCTATATCTGATAATCAATCGCCACTTCTTCCGGCTCCATCACCTGGCGTTTGATTTCGTCAACGGACAGCCCGGCGTTACAGAGTTCGATAAAGCGCCACACGTAGTTGCGCTGTAGCTGTCCGCGCTTGAGGCCGAGCCATACGGTATTGGCGTCAAACAGATGACGTGTATCCAGACGCACCAGGTTCCCGGTATCGCCCTCGCCGCCGGACTGTTCCGCGACCAGGCCAATGCCCAGCCCCAGCTCAACGTAGGTTTTGATCACATCGGAATCCTGTGCGCTCAGCACCACATCCGGCGTTAACCCTTTGCGGTTGAATGCTTCATCGATGCGCGAACGCCCGGTAATACCTTGGCGATACGTAATCAGCGGCCATTTCGCGATCGCTTCCAGCGTTAGCGGTGAAACCTGATTCAACGGATGATCGAGCGGGAGCAACAGGCTGTGGTACCAGCGGAACCAGGGAAAGGCCACCAGCAGCGGGTCGTTGCTCAGGCGTTCACTGGCGATACCAATATCCGCCCCACCGTTTTGCAGCAGCATTTCAATTTCCTGCGGCGTGCCCTGAATAAGCTCCAGGCGAACGTCAGGGAAAATTTCACGAAACGCTTTTATCACCGGCGGCAGGCTGTAACGTGCCTGAGTATGGGTAGTGGCGATGGTGAGCACGCCGGAGGCATCATTGGTAAAGAGATCCGCCAGGCGACGGACATTGCTGGCCTCGTTGAGGATCCGCTCAGCGATGGTCAGCAACGCTTTACCTGGCTCCGTCATGCCAAGCAGGCGCTTGCCGCGACGGATAAAAATCTCAATGCCAAGTTCCTCTTCCAGCTCGCGAATATGGCGGCTGACGCCCGACTGGGAGGTGTAAAGCATATTGGCGACTTCGGTCAGGTTATAGTCCCGCCTGGCCGCCTCACGGATAATTTTAAGTTGCTGGAAATTCACGATTCACTCCGGCGCATCTGACATAGCTCTATTGTTAGAGTCAGCTGAGCTGCAGAACAAATAATAAAAACCAGCATCTTATGCTTTTCTGGAATATTAACTCACGAGCTGCAGTTCTCGATTCTCCAGCGATGGCTTACTGACCAGTGACATTAAAATTTCTTTCACCGCCTGCGCCTGTGGCGACAGCGAGCCGCGGGCGGACATGTTCAGCGACAGCGGTAAACTCATTGATGGCGTGGTGATGCGCGCCATCCAGCCGTTTGCTGCGCTGCACAGCGAGCGGGCGGCGGATTCTGGCAGCACCGTGACGCCCATCCCACTGGCGATCGCCGCAGTCAGCGTGGAGATGGAGTCAATTTCACCGATGATTTTCGCCGTCAGGCGGCGCAGGGAGAACGCTTCGTCCACGCGTACGCGCACGGCGCTGTAATCACGCGGCAGGAAAAGATTCATCTCTGCAACCGCAGTGAGGTCAACGCTCTGCCCCGGACAATCGCGGGTGCCCACGAGATACAGATCTTCTTTCAGCAGCGGCTGGCTGGTGATCCCCGCAACCGGAGAGCGATCGTAAAGCACCGCCATATCCAGCTGGCCATTAAGCAGCTTGTCATTCAGGACAGAGCCGCTGTTCTCGTGCAGATAGACCAGCACTTCCGGCAGTTCAGCGCGCACCGCCTGCAGCAGTGGCATGGTGATTGAAGACGCTGCGGTCCCCGGTGCCAGCCCGATGGAAACGTGTCCGCTCAGCGTCTGACCAACATTATTTACCGCCAGCTGCGCCTGTTCGCACTGACGAAGAATGGTGCGCGCGTGGGTATACAGGATCTTGCCTGCTTCCGTTGGGGTCACGCCGCGTTTGGTGCGGATCAACAGCTGCTGATCCATTTCGCCTTCCAGAGTAGCCACCTGCTGGCTCAGCGCAGGCTGCGCGATATGCAGCACTTCCGCCGCTTGAGTCAGGCTGCCGATATCGACGATTTTTACGAAGTATTTCAGTCGTCTTAAGTTCATTTTGCCCCCTGTTCGAAATGCTGTGCCGGTACTGGCTGTTGTTGTTGAACAGGTTTTGCAATATGAATGCCAGTTTTACCAGCAGGTCTGATTTGTTCGCTAAGCGCCTGAAAATAAGGAAATCTAATCATAGACGCCGGATTTATTACTGAAACAGCGGTTTATGATCTGCCCCATAAGAGGTATATCCGCACCACAACGGTGCATTACGTTGGCAAAATCGCCACTTTGCTGAAATTGTCAGCAAACAGACGCAAAGCGTGGTTTCACCCTTTGACAAGGCGTACGCAGGTCGTTAC
>NZ_LOMM01000066.1:0-80823 GCF_001605945.1 Enterobacter sp. SENG-6 | reverse complement strand
TCCGTATGTCACTGGTTCGAGTCCAGTCAGAGGAGCCAAATTTGAAAAGCCTGCTTTTGAAGCAGGCTTTTTGCTTTTGTGCGTTCTGGAAAACTGCCGGGTGGCGGCTTCGCCTTACCCGGCCTACGGGACTGTAGGCCCGGTAAGCGCAGCGCCACCGGGCAAAGCAAGCTTAACCGGCATCCCGGATCGACGTTCCAGCTCTGCGCCCGCCCCCTCGTTTATTAGCTGTGCCCGCAACGCGGGGGTAATCGGCAGCGGCACTTTATTGGTTGATTCAAATTCTGCGCGGTTACGCGACAGCGGTTCGTGCACTTCCACCCAGCGGCTGCCGTCTGGCTCCGTCGTCACTTTTACAGGCTGATCGATAAGCTGCACGCGCGTGCCTGGCGACACATTGTCGAAAAGGTATTTGATATCGTTATTACGCAGACGAATGCAGCCCTGACTGACGCGCAGGCCGATGCCGAAATTCGAGTTGGTACCGTGAATGGCATAAAGCCTGCCAATATAGAGCGCATACAACCCCATCGGGTTATCCGGCCCGGCGGGCACGAATGCGGGCAACGTTTTTCCCTCTTTTGCATATTCACGCCGGGTGTTTGGCGTGGGCGACCAGGTTGGTCCTTCCTGCTTGCGCTCGACGGCTGTCACCCAGTTGCGTGGCGTTTCGCGCCCGGCCTGGCCAATACCAATGGGAAACACCTCAACGGTATTGCTGCCTGGCGGATAATAGTAAAGGCGCATTTCCGCCACGTTCACCACGATGCCTTTGCGAACCGTATCGGGAAGAATGAGCTGCTGAGGTACCACCAGTCGGGTACCGGATTGCGGTAAAAACGGATCAACACCGGGGTTTGCCTCAAGCATGTTGCTCAGCCCCTGCCCGTGCTGCGCGGCAAACGCTTCAAGCGGCAAGGTGTTGTGGTCCGGTACGGTAATAACCTGCGTGCTGCCCACCAGCCGACTCCCGGCGGGCGGCAAAGGATAACTCACCGCCTGGACACTCTGGCTTATGAGCAAGGCAGCCAGACAGCCCAGCACATTTCTACGACGCATATTCCCTTCCTTAGTCGCTTCACTATTTGCTAAGCATAGCGTAGCCGCTTTGCATTACCCATCAGGAAATAAAATCAGTTTCCTCGTGCCGCCCGTCGCGGTAGTCTCATAGATCGCGTCGTTATGACGATGGCTTTGTGAGTAACCTTTTCTTATACCAATAAATAAAAAATCAGTGCAGACAGGACAACTATGGACTCCACCCTCATCTCCACACGTCCCGGCGAGGGGACGCCTTGCCTTAACCGTGCCCGCCGCGCCGCCTTTGGCAGCTTCGCGGGGGCCGTCGTGGACTGGTATGATTTTTTGCTCTACGGCATCACCGCCGCTCTGGTCTTTAACCGCGAATTCTTTCCGCAAATTAGCCCCGCCATGGGCACGCTCGCCGCGTTTGCCACCTTTGGCGTCGGCTTCCTGTTCCGCCCGCTGGGCGGGGTGATCTTCGGCCACTTTGGCGACCGACTTGGCCGCAAACGCATGCTGATGCTCACCGTCTGGATGATGGGGATCGCCACTGCGCTCATCGGTATTTTGCCGTCGTTTGCCACGATTGGCTGGTGGGCTCCGGTACTGCTGGTCACCCTGCGCGCCATTCAGGGTTTTGCGGTGGGCGGCGAATGGGGCGGCGCGGCGCTGTTATCGGTCGAAAACGCACCGAAAAATAAAAAGGCGTTCTACAGCAGCGGTGTTCAGGTTGGGTACGGCGTGGGTCTGTTGCTCTCCACCGGGCTGGTGTCGCTTATCAGCCACTTCACGACCGATGAGCAGTTTCTGAGCTGGGGCTGGCGCATTCCCTTCATCTTCAGCATCGTGCTGGTTATCGCCGCGCTGTGGATCCGTAACGGAATGGAAGAGTCCGCCGAGTTTGAACAGCAGCGGGAAAACCCCGTTGCCAGAAAACGGCTGCCGGTGATGGAGGCGCTCATTCGTCATCCTGGCGCTTTTCTGAAAATTATCGCCCTGCGCCTGTGCGAGCTGCTGACGATGTATATCGTCACCGCGTTTGCCCTCAACTATTCCACGCAGAACCTCGGCCTCCCCCGTGAGCTGTTCCTGAATATCGGTCTGCTGGTGGGCGGGATCAGCTGTCTGACAATCCCCTGCTTCGCCTGGCTTGCGGATCGGTTTGGCCGCCGCCGCGTCTATATTACCGGTGCGCTGATTGGCTCCCTCAGCGCCTGGCCGTTCTTTATGGCGCTGGAGGCACAGTCGGTCTTCTGGATAGTCTTCTTTGCCATTATGCTCGCCAACATTGCCCACGATATGGTGGTCTGCGTGCAGCAACCGATGTTTACCGAACTGTTCGGCGCAAGCTACCGCTACAGCGGGGCGGGCGTAGGATACCAGGTGGCGAGCGTCGTGGGCGGCGGATTTACGCCGTTTATTGCCGCCGCGCTGGTGACGTTCTCCGGCGGAAACTGGCACAGCGTGGCAGGCTACCTGCTGGCAGGCTGCCTGCTGTCGGCCGCCACGGCGCTGGTGATGAAAGAGACACACCATCCCTGATCTCCCTTTTGTTTCACAGGCGTGTGACATACTATCGGGTATAGCAGCACACCTGTGGAACAAGGAGACAGACATGAATAATAAGGGCTCCAGCCTGACCCCGGCTCAGGCACTGGAAAAACTCGACGCGCTGTACGAACAGTCCGTCAATGCGCTGCGCAGCGCCATCAGTGAGTACATCGAAACAGGGAAACTTCCCGACGAAAAGGCCAGAACCCAGGGCCTTTTTGTTTATCCATCGCTCTCTGTCACTTGGGACGGCAGCGCCAGTACCACGCCAAAGACCCGTGCCTACGCGCGTTTTACCCACTCCGGCTGCTACAGCACCACCGTGACCCGCCCTGCATTGTTCCGTCCTTATCTTGAGGAGCAACTCACTCTGCTCTATCAGGATTACGGCGCGCACATTGCCGTTGAGCCATCACAGCATGAAATCCCCTATCCGTACGTAATTGACGGTTCGGCGTTAACGCTCGATCGCTCCATGAGCGCAGGGCTGACGCGCCATTTCCCGACGACCGAGCTGTCGCAGATTGGCGATGAGACCGCCGACGGCATTTATCACCCGGCAGAGTTTTCCCCCTTGTCACATTTTGACGCCCGCCGGGTGGATTTCTCCCTGGCGCGCCTGCGTCACTACACCGGGACGCCAGCCGAGCATTTCCAGCCGTTCGTACTGTTTACCAACTACACCCGCTATGTCGACGAATTTGTCCGCTGGGGCTGTAGCCAGATCCTTGACCCGGAGAGCCCTTATATCGCCCTCTCCTGCGCCGGTGGGATCTGGATCACCGCCGAAACCGAAGCGCCTGAGCAGGCTATCTCCGATCTGGCATGGAAGCAGCACCAGATGCCAGCCTGGCACCTGATCACCGCCGACGGCCAGGGCATCACGCTTATCAACATCGGTGTGGGTCCGTCAAACGCCAAGACCATCTGCGACCATCTGGCGGTGCTGCGCCCGGACGTCTGGCTGATGATTGGTCATTGCGGTGGGTTGCGTGAAAGCCAGCTGATTGGCGACTACGTGCTGGCCCACGCCTACCTGCGTGATGACCACGTGCTTGACGCCGTTCTCCCGCCGGACATCCCGATCCCAAGCATTGCCGAAGTGCAGCGCGCGCTGTATGACGCCACCAAAGAGGTGAGCGGCATGCCGGGTGAAGAGGTCAAACAGCGTCTGCGTACCGGCACGGTCGTCACGACAGATGACCGTAACTGGGAGCTGCGTTATTCCGCCTCTGCCCTGCGCTTCAACCTGAGCCGCGCGGTGGCGATTGATATGGAAAGCGCCACCATTGCCGCTCAGGGTTATCGCTTCCGTGTGCCTTACGGTACGCTGCTGTGCGTTTCCGATAAACCGCTGCACGGTGAAATCAAGCTTCCGGGACAGGCAAACCGGTTCTACGAAGGGGCTATCTCCGAACACCTGCAAATCGGCATTCGCGCCATTGATTTGCTGCGGGCAGAAGGTGACCGGCTGCACTCACGCAAGCTGCGTACCTTTAACGAACCGCCATTCCGCTGATAACAATAAGGAAAAATAATGCACACCCCATCACCGTTATCGGCCCTGCGTCAGTGGCTACAGGAAAATAAGCTCGACGGGATGCTCGTCCCACGCGCGGATGCCTGGCAGAGCGAATACTGCGCGCCGTATGATGAAAAACTGGCCTGGCTGACCGGCTTTGATGGCTCGGCGGGGCTGGCTCTGGTGCTAAAAGACAAAGCCCTGCTTTTTGTCGATGGCCGCTATCAGGTTCAGGCCCGCGTGCAGGTCAACATGGATGAAGTAGAGATCCACCATCTGCACAATGAGCCGCTGGCACAATGGCTGACAGCCAACATTGAGGCTGGCACGCGGATTGGTTTTGAAGCGCTGCTGATGACCAATGCCGATTATGAGACGCTATCTGCGACACCGTGTGAAATGGTGCCGCTTAACCAGTCACCGTTTGATACGTTATGGACCGATCGCCCTGCCGCTCCGGCGGGGCTCATCCGCGAGATGCCCGTTGAAATCAGTGGTGAAAGCAGCGCCGATAAACGTCAGCGCGTTGCCGCCGTGCTGGCCGCGAACAATGCCGATTATCTGGCCGTGACCCTGCCGGATAACATCGCCTGGCTGCTTAACGTGCGCGGTTCAGATATTCCCACCAGCCCGGTTCCGCTCTCTTTTGCCCTGCTCAGTCGGGACGGTAGCGTTGAATGGTTCGTTAACGACAATAAGCTAAGCAACCTGCCTGATAGCGTGCGAAACGCTTTCACCATTGCGCCGCAGGATGCCTTTATTGAACGCTGCCAGCGCCTTTCTCACGGTAAACGGGTGATGGTAGATGCCGATTCAGCGCCGGTGGCTCTGCGTTTTGCCATTGAGCCACACGGTGACATTCTCTGGCGCACCGACCCCATCACGCTGATGAAGGCCAATAAAAATCCGGTAGAACTGGCGGGTTACCGGGAGTGTCATCATCAGGACGGTGCCGCGTGGGTCAATTTCCTGGCCTGGCTGAGCCGTGAAGTGCCCGCACGTGCGGCAGCAGGCCAGCCGCTGACCGAGCTGGAGGCCCAGGCACAGCAACTCGCGTTTCGCGAGTTGCAGCCAGGCTTTATTGAGCAAAGTTTTGCGACCATTTCGGCCTCATCCAGCAATGCGGCGATGTGCCACTACCACTCAAGCGAAGCCAGCAACAAACCCATCGGCCATGACCACTTTTATCTAAATGATTCTGGTGGTCAGTACCATAATGGTACCACTGACGCCACGCGTACCCTGGCGTGGGGCAAGGTCAGCCCACCGCAGCGCTTACACTACACCGCCGTGCTGAAAGGTTTTCTGTCGCTGATTACCCTGCAGTTCCCGTCCGGCACCCAGGGGCATCAGCTTGATGCCTTCGCGCGTCG
The DNA here is from genome assembly GCF_001605945.1 of Enterobacter sp. SENG-6. Lineage (NCBI taxonomy): Bacteria > Pseudomonadati > Pseudomonadota > Gammaproteobacteria > Enterobacterales > Enterobacteriaceae > Enterobacter > Enterobacter sp. SENG-6. The sequence continues at coordinate 75,354 of NZ_LOMM01000066.1, read as the reverse complement.
GCCGCTGTGGGAGATGGGACTGGATTTCGATCACGGAACGGGCCATGGCGTGGGTCATCAGTTGCTTATCCATGAGAACCCGCATCGCATCGCTAAAAAGGTCAACCCGTGGCCGCTGGTGGCGGGCAATATTATGACTATCGAGCCGGGATACTATCTGGCGGATAGCCATGGGATCCGCATTGAAAATCAGGTGGAGATTGTGGAAAGCTCTCCAGGATTCTGCAAATTTGCCTCGTTGACGCTGATCCCAATCGATCTTAGCCAGGTCGAACTCAATCTGTTAAACGAGCAGGAAAAGCAGTGGCTGGATGAGTATCATCAGCAGGTGCGCGAAGCGCTGTCACCGCTGGTGGAGAGCGACGCGCGTCCGTGGCTGGTGGAAGCGACGGCGCCGATTCGTGTTAACCGGTAGTGCGGTTTATTGCCCGGTGGCGCTGCGCTTACCGGGCCTACAGTCTCGTAGGCCGGGTAAGGCGAAGCCGCCACCCGGCAGTTTTCCAGAACGTACAAAAGCAAAAAGCCTGCTTTAAAAGCAGGCTTTTCAAATTTGGCTCCTCTGACTGGACTCGAACCAGTGACATACGGATTAACAGTCCGCCGTTCTACCGACTGAACTACAGAGGAATCGTGTGAACGGGGCGCATATTATCGATGCTACCCGGTGTTGTCAAAGGCAGAATGCAGATTTCCGATCGTTTGCCGATTTATTCAACATTTCGCACATTTGTCAGGCATTGTGCCGCGGATATTTCCAGAGCCAGCGCCCACTTACCATACGCCAGTAGAACAATGCCCCACGCACGGCCCAGTCAAGGAACATCCCCAGCCAGACACCGACGACCCCCATACCGAGCATGACCCCCAACGTATAACCCGCTACCACACGGCAACCCCACATGCCGAGCATAGACACCCACATCGCAAAGCGGGCATCGCGTGCCCCTTTTAACCCGGCAGGCAGTACCCAGGACGCCGCCCAGATCGGCATAAAAGCTGCATTGAGCCAAATCAGGATTTTAACGACCTCTTTAACATCATCTTCGTGGGTATAGAACGAGGCCATCAGCCCGGCAAAGGGCGCGCTCCCCCACGCAATTATCGTCAGACCAATGGTCGACAGCCAGAAGACATGGCGCAGTTGGCGCTCCGCCTGCCCTATCTGCCCTTTGCCGAGCCGTTTACCGGTGATAATGGTGGAGGCCGACCCTAAGGCGTTACCCGGCAGGTTAATCAGCGAGGCGATGGAGAAGGCAATAAAGTTACCGGCAATCACATCTGTCCCCATACCGGCAACAAACATCTGGGTAAGCAGTTTACCGCCGTTGAACAGTACCGACTCGATACTGGCAGGAATACCAATCCCCATCACTTCCCAGATAATGGCGAAGTTAAAGGGCCGGAAGTAGCTTTTTAACGTGAGGCGCAGCGATGGCGTGATCCCCGCCATCAACACCCCGAGGATGGCTGCCGCACCAATGTAGCGGGAGATTGTCAGCCCCAGCCCTGCGCCAACAAACCCCATTCCCTCCCAGGAGAAAACACCGTAGATCAGGACGCTACTGATCATGATATTCAGGATGTTCATTCCGCCGTTGATCAGCAGCGGAATTTTTGTGTTGCCCGCCCCGCGCAGCGCGCCGCTACCGATCAGCGCGATAGCCGCAGCAGGATAGCTTAAGACCGTCATTTCCAGATAGGTCAGCGCCAGATCCTTAACTTCATTCGTCGCTTCACCCGCGACAAAGTCAATAATCTCTTTGCCGAAATAGTGGATCACCGCCGCCAGGATGATCGAAAAAAGGGTCATGATCATCAGCGACTGCCGGGCGGCTTCGCGTGCACGCTTCGGATCCAGCTTGCCCAGGCTAAAGGCCACCACCACCGTGGTACCAAGATCGATTGCGGCAAAGAAAGACATCACCACCATGTTAAAACTGTCCGCCAGCCCGACCCCGGCCATCGCCTCTTTACCCAGCCAGCTCACCAGGAAGGTGCTCAACACCCCCATCAGCAGAACGCAGGTATTCTCCAGAAAAATAGGTACGGCAAGCGGGGTGATTTCACGCCAGAACAGAACACGATAACTTTTACGTTTTGCATACCATGGCGTGCGCATAATCGCCTGGCGGAGAGTGGCAGTAACGTTCAAAATGGACCTTAGCGAGAAAAGTTGAAACTCCATTTCAAATGATGGGGGAGAAAAGCTCATCCTGCAAAGTATTTTCCATAAAAAGATGTCTGGATTTGCAACAAACTGATGACAGAATCGGCAATCGATCGCTAATCACTAAGATCAGGTTTGACAAAACTTTTTTGGCCGCTAAGATAAGCCTCCACAACGATTCCTCTGTAGTTCAGTCGGTAGAACGGCGGACTGTTAATCCGTATGTCACTGGTTCGAGTCCAGTCAGAGGAGCCACATTCTGAAAAGCCCGCTTTTAAAGCGGGCTTTTTGCTTTTCTGGTGAGGAAAAATGGACGCTTTGTTTGTCTACGGTACGTTACGCCCGGGCCATTCAAATGCATATATTCTCGAAAGCATCGGCGGTGAATGGCAGGCCGGTTTTGTCACCGGGACATTTTATGCGCGTGGCTGGGGCGCTGCGGCAGATTTTCCGGGTATCGTGCTGCACGCCGATGGCCCGCGCGTTGAGGGTTATCTGTTTATCTCCAGTAACCTTGAGGCACACTGGCCGATGCTGGACGAATTTGAAGACGGCTACGATCGGGTCGAGGTCATGGTGACCACCGCCGAAGGTGACCAGGTTAAGGCCTGGATCTATCAGCTTCAGCCGCGCTCTGCGTAATAAAAAAGGCTCTCTGTCACCAGAGAGCCTTTTTTGCAATCAGCAGCGATTATTCGCTTTTGGCTTCAGCGTTTTTGATTTCGCCCATCACTTTCAGCTTTTTGGAGATGTCACGACGCTCTTTAGACAGCTCAGCGTTTTTGATGATGTAGTCATCAACGCGGTCTTCGTAGTCGCTCTTCATGCTGGCGATGATGCCCTGAATAGCTTCAACGCTCATACCTGGCTTAATGTAGTCGCTCAGGTTATCCAGCAGCAGAACACGTTTCTGGTTGTCACGGATCTTCTTCTCAACGTCCTGGATTTCACGCTGCAGTTTGTTTTTGCGGCGGAACAGGCGGACGAATTCCAGAACATCCTGGAACGAAGGCTTGGTAGTTTCCATTTTTACACCCCTGATAATGTGAGATTCGGATTCGTTAAAACAACCGTTGTACCAATAACCTTACTGACAGCGGCTGCGAATGACAATGAGTATATCGTTTAAAACTATCATAACCCCAATTGATGCTGAATCGAAGCAGCAGCCGTCACATATGGCAATAGCTGCTCTTTATTTGCGCAGTGCGCGGCAAATGAGATGCGACAGCAACTCAAGCTGACGCGCCAGCTCCATGCTCAGCCAGACGTAACCATGGATTGGGGTTTCCGCTACGTTATCGCCCTGTCGCTCGTTGATCAGCTGTTTCAGTTCGGCAACGATCTCATTCAGACGCTCGCTGTTTGCGAGGATGGGCTGCGGGTTACCTTCATAAAGGGCATGAGCGATGGTCAGCAGGGTTTGCTGCGTCATCTGCTGCGTCTCCTTCAGCGTCTGCGCGTTCAGCATTAACAGATGGCTGGGGCGCGAGGCCCAGTGCGCGTTGATTTGCAATTCAAGCATGCAGACCAGATTGCGGCTCACGGTCTGGATAGCTTCGAAAATCGATTTCTGAATATGGGTCTCTTTGCTGGCAGGGGTAATCAGACCGCGCATTTTGACCACGTCATTAAGGATCTGCTGAAGGTGCTTCTCCAGCCGGGGACGTTCGACAAGATTAGGTGAAAAACCGGCCTGGTAGACACGGTTAAAAGCGGTGACATAATTTGCCATCTGAATGCGCCAGTGCAGGAAAGCGCGCTGCGGCCAGATACCGGTGAAAAGCATCGCCAGCAGTGAACCAAGGATAACATCCCCGCTTCGCCACAGTGCCGTGGTCATATCACCCGCTGGCGCGCCGACCACCACCGCGAGGGTGATACCAATCAGCAGTGCCTGATAGGGCTTTTTACCCAGCGCCAGCCAGCCGCAGAGGAACATGGCGACACCGCACCAGGCCAGCATCACCGGAAATGAAATAAGCTCCAGCTTCAGGGCAATCAACCCAAGGGCTGAACCAAAAACCGTACCGCCAATGCGTTCGAAGGCACGCGGGACAACGTTCCCCCAGAACGAGATAGGCCCCATGACGACCACCAGCGTGATCAGTGGCCACGTTCCTTCAGGAACATCCAGTAAACGGACCAGCACAAACGTCAGAACGAATGCCAGCGCGATACGGCACCCATGAACCACGCGGTAGTGTTTATACAACCGAATTTCGAAAGACGTTAATGATTTGTCGGGACGCACACCCGCTCTCCAGCTACACGGCAAATCACAATTGTACTGTGTTTTCAGCCGGGCGGATCACACCCGGCTGAAAAACCCTGTATTTAACAGGACTACCCCGCTTTATGCTCTACAGCGATAAACATTTCGATGTCCCAGTACCCGTCGGCGTTGCCATCATTGAGATAGCGCTCGAAGCACGGTTTCAGAGCCATCTGGAATTTGTTGTCCTGCAAAAGGGAGTTAAAGAACTGGTACCACGGCGTGGCGAAGTCATAGTTTTCAACACGTGCTTTCGCAACGGCGTAATCTCCGGCCGCAATTTCCGTCATCATCACCCCTTCGCTGTTTTCCGGGATAACGAAATCATCCGGTACCGTAACGGCCGTATCGCAGCGCAATTTTTCTGCCGGGACTTCGTCCGGGTTATCGTAATAAACCGCAACCCACTCCAGCGGCTGAATGTGTCGGCCATCGACCCACATGACCAGCTGTTCAAAGCCCTGTTTTACCGTGTGTTCCCATGGCCCGACCAGGTGAAAACCGGCAATCTTACGTTTCTTTTCCTGCCTGATGCTGTAGTCCATACTGCCTCCGTTTATCACTGTATATTTATACACTATAAAGCAGAATTTCTATAATCGGCAATCAAGGAGTGTTTATTATGTGAGCAGACTCGCAACCCTGCCAGTCTGCCCAGAAAGGTTAGATTTTGTGGTGCAGATAATCACTCAGACGGGAGAAAAGGCCACCTTTATCAACGCGCTCCAGCGTCACCAGCGGCCAGTGAGCGACCACTTTATCGCGGTCGTATAACTGGATCTCGCCTACCCGCTGATGGGCGGCTATCGGCGCTTCCAGCTCTTTTGTATCCAGCACGTATTTTGCCTTGATGTTCGGTACTTCTGCTTTCGGTAATGCCAGCCAGAAATCCTGGTCGGTGCCCAGGTTCACCTGTTCTTTATCGCCGTACCAGATCCGCTCGGTGCCCACTTTTTTACCGTTGTGCAGGATCTGCACGGTATCAAAATTCTGTTGTCCCCAGTGCAGCAGTTTACGGGCCTGATCCTCACGCCCTTTCGGACTGTCTGCCCCCATCACTACGGCGATCAAGCGACGCTGACCGTCCACGGCGGAAGCAATCAGGTTAAATCCGGCCCCTGACGTGTGCCCCGTTTTCAGTCCATCCACGTTCATGGTCTTATCCCAGAGCAGACCGTTACGGTTTTGCTGCGTGATCCCATTCCAGGTCAGGCTCTTTTCACTGTACATGTGGTAAAACTCAGGCTCGCCGTGGATGATGGCTCTGGACAGCACGGCCAGGTCATACGCAGAGCTGTGCTGGCCTGGGGCATCCAGACCATGAACGGTTTCGAAGTGCGTATCGCGCAGATTCAGCTTTTGCACATAGTCGTTCATCATCTTCACGAACTGCGGCTGACCACCGGCCACGTGATCCGCCAGCGCCACACAGGCGTCGTTACCGGAATCAACAATCAGACCGCGGCTGAGGTCGCGCACAGAAACGCGGTCACCCTCTTTCAGGAACATCAGTGACGAACCGTCAAAGACAGGGTTACCTTTTGCCCACGCGTCGCGCCCGACGGTGACAATGTCATCCGGGGAAATGCGGTGGCTATCAATAGCGCGGTCAACAACGTAGCCGGTCATCAGCTTGGTGAGACTCGCCGGGTTGCGTTGTTGATGTTCGTTGCCCGCCGTTAAGATTTGACCCGTAGTGTAATCCATCAGTACCCAGGAGCCGGCCTGAATGGCCGGAGGCTGCGGCGAAAAATCCAGCGGTTCGGCCGCAAAAGCAGATGAGACACTCGAAGCGAGTAAAGAAACAGCAATAAACAGACGGCGTTTCAACGGTATATCCTCAGGTCATTAAAAATCGATGACCTTTTTACGGGAGTTCTGGTGTCGTTACCTGGCTTAATTGCAAAAAAATGTGACAGGAAGCATGTTTTTCCCGGAAGCACGCTCGCAAATTTGCGGTATGACGGCGCTTTTTATTCGGTCTGTCCCTCACGATCGTTTACCATAGTGACGTCACTTTTTAACAGGATGGTATTACTGGTGTCTGACTCTGCCGCACGCCCGACTTTTTTATTCCACGACTACGAAACCTTTGGCACCCACCCGGCGCTGGACCGACCGGCGCAGTTTGCCGCCATCCGCACTGATGACGAATTCAATATTATTGGTGAGCCAGAAGTCTTTTACTGCAAACCTGCCGATGACTACCTGCCGCAGCCCGGCGCGGTCATGGTCACGGGGATAACCCCCCAGGAAGCGCGGGAAAAAGGCGTTAACGAGGCAGAGTTCGCCCGCCGTATCCAAGATCTGTTCACCGTTCCCCATACCTGCGTGGTCGGGTATAACAATATCCGTTTCGATGATGAAGTGACGCGCAACATCTTCTACCGCAACTTCTACGATCCCTACGCCTGGAGCTGGCAGAACCGCAATTCGCGCTGGGATTTGCTGGATATCATGCGCGCCTGTTATGCCCTGCGTCCGGAGGGGATTAACTGGCCAGAGAACGAAGACGGATTGCCAAGCTTCCGGCTGGAGCACCTGACGCGCGCCAACGGCATTGAGCACAGTAATGCCCACGACGCGATGGCCGACGTCTACGCCACCATTGCCATGGCGAAGCTCGTTAAAACCGCACAACCACGCCTGTTTGAGTATCTGTTGAGTCATCGCAGTAAGCAGAAACTGATGACGCTGATTGATGTGCCGCAGATGAAACCGCTGGTGCATATCTCCGGCATGTTTGGTGCCTGGCGCGGCAACACCAGCTGGGTGGCACCGCTGGCCTGGCACCCGGATAACCGTAACGCGGTCATCATGGTGGATTTAGCCGGGGATATCTCCCCGCTGCTGGAGCTCGACAGCGATACCTTGCGTGAGCGCCTCTATACCCCGAAAGATGCGCTGGGAGACCTGCCCGCGGTGCCGGTCAAACTGGTGCATATCAATAAATGTCCCGTGCTGGCGCAGGCCAATACGCTGCGCCCGGAAGATGCCGACAGGCTCGGGATCAACCGCCAGCACTGCCTGGATAACCTTAAAATACTGCGCGAAAATCCGCAGGTGCGCGAGAAAGTCGTCGCCATATTTGCCGAAGCCGAGCCATTCGTGCCGTCCGAAAATGTGGATGCGCAGCTGTATAACGGCTTCTTCAGCGATGCCGACCGTGCTGCGATGAACATCGTCCTGCAAACCGAACCGCGTAACCTGCCCGCGCTGGACATCACCTTTGCGGATAAACGCATTGAGAAGCTGATGTTTAACTACCGCGCGCGTAACTATCCCGGCACGCTGGATGAAGCTGAGCAGGAACGCTGGTTGCAGCATCGCCGTAATGTGTTTACGCCTGAATATCTGCACGGCTATGCGCAGGAGCTGGAGATGCTTTACGGCCAATACGAAGGGAATGAAGAGAAGCAGGCGCTGCTGAAAGCACTGTTCAAGTACGTACAAGAGATAGTCTGAAATTCAACGATAAAAAAACCGGAGGCGATGGTCTCCGGTTTTTTTTGCCCGGTGGCACTGAGCTTACGCAGGCCTACGGGTTTTGTCGGTCGGGTAAGCGTAGCCGCCACCCGACACGGTATTACGCAACGTCTTCGTACTGAGGAACCGGGTTACGGAAGCTCTTCGTCACGCAGGCCAGGTAAACCAGACCAATACCACCCCAGATCAGCCCCAGAATCATAGAGCTCTCTTCCAGGTTAATCCACAATGCACCGACCGTCAGCGCACCGCACATTGGCAGAACCAGGTAATTGAAGTGGTCTTTCAGCGTTTTGTTGCGCTTCTCACGGATCCAGAACTGCGAGATCACGGAGAGGTTAACAAAGGTAAAGGCCACCAGCGCACCAAAGTTAATCAGTGCCGTTGCCGTCACCAGGTCAAATTTAATGGCCATCAGGGCGATTGCGCCAACCAGCAATACGTTCCACGCCGGAGTACGCCATTTCGGATGAACGTAGCCGAAGAAACGGGTTGGGAACACTCCGTCACGACCCATAACATACATCAGGCGAGAAACCCCTGCATGCGCAGCCATACCAGAAGCCAGAACGGTAACGCTGGAGAAGATCAGTACGCCCCACTGGAAGGTTTTCCCTGCTACATACAGCATGATTTCAGGCTGTGAAGCATCCGGCTCTTTGAAACGAGAGATATCCGGGAAGTAGAGCTGCAGGAAGTAGGAGGCACCAATGAAGATCATGCCACCAATCAACGCAGTCAGGAAAATGGCTCGTGGGATCACGCGTTCTGCATCTTTGGTCTCTTCAGACAGAGAAGAGATACCGTCGAAGCCCAGGAACGAGAAGCACAGAATAGTCGCACCGGTGATCATCGGCACCACATGTGCCCCTTCAGACCAGAACGGACGAGAGCTGACCAGCGTGCCCGCGCCTTCACCGTGAGAAACACCGTAAATGATCAAACCCACAATAACCGCAACAATACCCATTTGCAGAATAACAATCAGGGTGTTGAAGTTCGCCACGGTCTTAATGCTGCGCAGGTTAGAAATGGTCATAAAGGCCACTAACGCAACAACAAAGAGCCACGACGGTACGGAAGGTACCAGCGCTTCGAAGTAAATTTTTGCCAGCAGAATGTTGATCATCGGCATGAACAGGTAGTCCAGCAGCGATGACCAGCCCACCATAAAGCCAACCGCCGGGCTAATGGATTTCTGGGCATAGGTGTAGGCAGAGCCTGCAGACGGGAAACGGCGAACCAGTTTACCGTAGCTCAGCGCTGTAAAGAGAATAGCGACCAGTGCAAAGGCATACGCCGTTGCCACGTGACCGTCAGTAAGGCCTGATACGATACCGAATGTATCGAACAGCGTCATTGGTTGCATATAGGCAAGGCCCATCATAACAACCGGAATCAACGTAAGTGTTTTACGTAATTCCACGCGAGAGGTGTTTGGAGTTGCGTTATGCGACATAGTTATTCTCCTTTACGGTGATAACCGCCACGTAAGCGAAAAATTGCCCCATTTCTTTCTTCCTCAGCGACAACAACTGTCGGATTTTAGTAAATATCTATCCGGTACGAAGCCCGGCCTCTTGGTTTTTAGTTTCGTTTCATACATGCAAAAAAAAATAACCGACGCCTTTTATATCGTCGATTATTCCTTTGGTTGCTGCGGCGCATTTTGCCCCACATCAGATACAAAACGCAATACTTTACAAAGGCATTGTAAATATTCCTGCGCTAACTGGCTGATTTGTGGACGCTGCTCTGCGTATAGACAGCGGCGATAGCACTATTTGCTAAAATTTCGTCCCGCCACCAGGCGCTGGCTAACCCCGCCGTTTGTTCATTCCAGCCAACCCAGACCGATTCATTACTGCTTTGAGCCAGCACCTGTTTTTCAATCAGCGCGCCGCTATCAAGAAATCGCTGCGCCAGATAGCGAGGTAAATAGCCGCAACCCAGCCCACTGATTTGCAATTCCAGCTTGGTTTTAAAATCAAAAACGGTGATGGCCTCCTGCTCATCAAGCAGCTGCGACGATACTGCACATTCCGGCCGTGAGCTGTCGCCCACCACAATGGCACGGTAACCTTTAATAACGCGCCGGTTAATGGGCTCGGGCTCCCGGGCCAGCGGATGATGCGGAGCAACCGCAAAAACTTGCTCAAGTATCCCGAGGCGGGCAAACCCAAAATCGCTCAGTTGAGGAGGTTCATGTAATGCGCCGACGATGATATCCGCCCTCCCCTGAACCAAGGCCTCCCAGGAGCCGCCCAGTACACCATTAATGAAAATCAGCCGGGTCACGCTGTGGCGCTGATAAAACGCTTCAATCAGCGGCGTCAGAAGGGAAAACGGAAAAGTATCGTCAACGCCAATCACCAGTTCATTTTCCCAGCCCTGATGAAGTTTGATGGCCTGTTTTTCCAGTTCGCGGACGGTGTGCAGCACTTCACGCCCTTTTTCCAGCAGCATTTGTCCGGTGCGGGTAAAGCGGGCCCGGTGGCCAGAGCGATCGAGGATCTGGATATTCAGATCGCTTTCCAGTTTATGAACCGTGTAGCTCAGCGCTGAAGGGGTTTTGTAGAGCTTCGCTGAGGCAGCCGCAAAGCTGCCTTCTTTTTCCAGTGCATCCAGAATAATGAGAACATCCAGCAGCGGTTTCATGTTCGCCCCCTTCCGGTGTGCGATAGATTCCGCCGGAGGGCTTATGCCATGGGCATCACCAGCGGATCGGGATACTGATACTCAAAACCCAGCTCATGACAAATGCGGTTGCCATCAACAATTTTGCCTTTGCTTTCGTCCTTTGTCTCACCAAAAACGGGTGGCGCCAGGCCCAACTGACGCGCCATCAGCGGGTAAAATGTGCTTCGCGCAGGATGAGAGGGTGCACATATATTATAGATGTGCCCGCCCTTTGGAGCCTGTAAGAGGAGCTCAATTGCCCCGACAACATCGTCTAGATGCACCAGATTCACCACATGTTGCCCATCGGGGGCAGACTTGCCGGCAAAAAAGCGTCCCGGGTGTCGTCCTGGGCCAACCAGCCCCGCCAGACGCAGGATATCAACCTGCGTTCCCGGCAGGTTGTGCAGCCAGTCTTCCAGCTCTTTCAACACTTTTCCGCTCGCGGTAACAGGACGGCGCTCGGTAGTCTCCTTCACCACACCTTCAACATCACCGTAGACCGAGGTTGAGCTGGTAAAAATAATACGCGGCACATCGTGTGCCAGCGCGCTGTCGACAATCTCCTGCATCGCCTGCAGATAGAACGATTCGCCCGGACCGCTGCGACGCGCGGGAAGCGTAATGACCAGCGCATCCACATTCATCAGCGTGTCCAGATCGTCAGTATCACATACCAGCTCTGGTTCAAGACGCAGCTCGACGCCATCAATACCGCACATGCGCGCCGCCTCCACGCCATCCGCCGTGGTTTTGCTCCCGGTCACATGCCAGCCTTTCGCGGCTAATGACATCGCCAGCGGCATTCCCAGCCATCCTAAACCGACAATCGCGACCTTTTTCATGTGAATTCTCCTGACTCTCACTCGTCTCTCATAAGGCTACGCCAGCGCAGCAGAACACACAATTCATAGCATCAATATGAAATGAATTAATGATCAAAAAAAGCCCTTGCAATGTGTCACACAACTGGTTTAGGTTAAAAGACATCAAATGAATAAGCATTCATCGAGAATTTTTATGACACGCGTTCAATTTAAACACCACCATCATCACCATCATCCTGACTAGTCTTTCAGGCGATGTGTGCTGGAAGACGTTTGGATCTTCCAGTGGTGCATGAACGCATGAAAAAGCCCCCGGAAGATCTTCTTCCGGGGGCTTTTTTTTGGACCAAATTCAGACAGATTAAAACAGGTTAACGAGGAACACAGAATGTTAGATAACTCACGTTTACGCATAGCTATTCAAAAATCAGGCCGTTTAAGTGATGATTCACGCGAACTGCTGGCCCGCTGCGGGATTAAAATCAACCTGCACACCCAGCGCCTGATTGCCCTGGCTGAAAACATGCCCATCGACATTCTGCGCGTGCGTGATGACGATATCCCGGGACTGGTAATGGACGGTGTCGTTGACCTTGGCATCATCGGTGAAAACGTACTGGAAGAAGAGCTTCTGACCCGTCGCGCTCAGGGTGAAGATCCGCGTTACTTCACCCTGCGTCGCCTGGACTTCGGCGGCTGCCGCCTGTCGCTGGCAACACCGGTTGATGAAGCCTGGGATGGCCCGGCCGCGCTGAACGGCAAACGCATCGCTACCTCCTACCCTCACCTGTTAAAACGCTATCTGGATCAGAAAGGCGTGCAGTTTAAATCCTGTCTGCTGAATGGTTCTGTTGAAGTCGCGCCGCGTGCGGGCCTGGCGGATGCCATTTGCGACCTCGTCTCGACCGGTGCCACCCTGGAAGCGAACGGCCTGCGCGAAGTGGAAGTTATTTACCGCTCCAAAGCATGCCTGATCCAGCGTGACGGCGAAATGGCTGACGCCAAGCAGCAGTTGATCGACAAACTGCTGACCCGTATTCAGGGCGTGATTCAGGCGCGTGAATCCAAGTACATCATGATGCATGCACCAACCGAACGTCTGGACGAAGTGATCGCCCTGCTGCCAGGTGCTGAGCGCCCTACCATTCTGCCACTGGCGGGCGATCAGCAGCGTGTGGCGATGCATATGGTCAGTAGCGAAACGCTGTTCTGGGAAACCATGGAAAAACTGAAGGCACTGGGCGCAAGCTCCATTCTGGTGCTGCCAATTGAGAAGATGATGGAGTAATTGCCATGAGCTTTAACACGATCATCACCTGGAATGAGTGTACTGACGAACAGCAGCGCGAGCTGTTAATGCGCCCGGCCATCAGCGCCTCCGAAAGCATCACCCGTACCGTGACGGAGATCCTGAATAACGTCAAAACCCGTGGCGATGACGCGCTGCGGGAATACAGCGCGAAGTTTGATAAAACGGAAGTCGGTGCGTTAAAGGTAACCGGGCTGGAGATCGCCGAGGCGGAAAGCCGTCTTGGGGACGAGATCAAACAGGCGATGGCCGTCGCGGTGAAAAACATCGAGACCTTCCACGTCGCGCAGAAATTGCAGACCGTTGATGTGGAAACGCTGCCGGGCGTGCGTTGCCAGCAGGTGACCCGTCCGGTCGCCTCGGTGGGCCTCTACATCCCTGGCGGCTCCGCCCCGCTGTTCTCAACCGTATTAATGTTGGCCACCCCGGCGCGTATTGCCGGTTGCCAGAAAGTGGTGCTCTGCTCCCCACCACCGATTGCCGATGAAATTCTCTATGCTGCAAAACTCTGCGGCGTGCAGGAAGTGTTTAAAGTCGGCGGCGCGCAGGCGATTTCTGCCCTCGCGTTTGGCACTGAATCTATCCCGAAGGTCGACAAAATTTTCGGCCCGGGCAATGCCTTTGTCACCGAAGCCAAGCGCCAGGTCAGCCAGCGTCTTGATGGTGCGGCCATTGATATGCCCGCGGGTCCGTCGGAAGTGCTGGTGATTGCCGACAGCGGCGCCACGCCGGATTTTGTGGCGTCTGACCTGTTATCCCAGGCGGAACACGGCCCGGATTCGCAGGTGATTTTACTGACGCCAGATGCCGATATGGCCAAACGCGTGAGTGAAGCCGTAGAGCGTCAGCTTGCCGATTTACCCCGCGCCGACACGGCACGCCAGGCGTTATCCGCCAGCCGCCTGATTGTGGCACGCGATCTTGACCAGTGCATCGCTATCTCCAACCAGTACGGCCCGGAGCACCTGATTATTCAGACCCGCAACGCGCGCGACCTGGTCGACAGCATCACCAGCGCAGGTTCGGTTTTCCTCGGCGACTGGTCCCCGGAATCCGCTGGCGATTACGCCTCCGGCACCAACCACGTTCTGCCGACGTATGGTTACACCTCGACCTGTTCCAGCCTGGGTCTGGCCGATTTCCAGAAACGCATGACCGTGCAGGAACTCTCCCGTGAAGGGTTTGCCTCGCTGGCGTCCACCATTGAGACGCTGGCCGCCGCCGAGCGCCTTACCGCCCACAAAAACGCCGTTACGCTGCGCGTTGCAGCCCTGAAGGAGCAAGCATGAACATTGAAGAATTAGCGCGGGAAAATGTCCGTCGACTGACGCCTTATCAGTCTGCTCGTCGCCTGGGCGGCAACGGTGATGTCTGGCTGAACGCCAACGAATTCCCGACAGCGGTACAGTTTGAGCTGTCGCAGCAGACGCTGAACCGTTATCCGGAGTGCCAGCCAAAAGCAGTGATTGAAAACTATGCGCAATATGCGGGCGTGAAGCCGGAGCAGGTGCTGGTCAGCCGCGGTGCGGATGAAGGCATTGAGCTGTTGATCCGCGCGTTCTGCGAGCCAGGTAAAGATGCGGTGATGTATTGCCAGCCTACCTACGGCATGTACAGCGTCAGCGCGGAAACCTTTGGCGTGGCGTGCCGTAACGTGCTCTCCATGGAGAACTGGCAGCTGGACCTGCAGGGAATTGCCGACAAACTGGACGGCGTGAAGGTGGTCTTTGTCTGTAGCCCCAACAACCCGACCGGGCAAATTATCAACCCTCAGGATATCCGTACCCTGCTGGAGATGACCCGCGGCAAAGCACTGGTGGTCGCCGACGAAGCCTATATTGAGTTTTGTCCTCAGGCGACGCTGGCCGGCTGGCTGGAAGAGTACCCACACCTGGTGGTGCTGCGTACGCTGTCGAAAGCCTTTGCGCTTGCAGGTCTGCGCTGCGGGTTTACGCTGGCCAATAAAGCGGTGATTGATCTGCTGCTGAAAGTGATCGCCCCGTATCCGCTTTCTACTCCCGTGGCTGACATTGCCGCTCAGGCCCTGACCCCGCAAGGGATCAATGCGATGCGTGAGCGTGTGGCGCAAATCCTGGAAGAACGACAGTACCTGGTGACCGCCCTGAAAGCGATCCCTTGCGTAGAGCAGGTGTTCGACTCTGAAACCAACTACCTCCTGGTTCGCTTTACCGCCTCCAGTGCCGTATTTAAATCTTTATGGGATCAGGGCATTATCTTACGTGATCAAAATAAACAACCTTCTCTGAGCGGCTGCCTGCGTATTACCGTAGGTACCCGTGCAGAGAGCCAGCGCGTGATTGACGCACTGAAAGCGGAGAAAGTATGAGCCAGAAGATCCTCTTTATCGACCGAGACGGCACCCTCATTTCGGAGCCACCAACCGATTTTCAGGTCGATCGTTTCGACAAACTGGCTTTTGAACCAGACGTGATCCCGGTGCTGCTGAAACTGCAGAAAGCCGGATATAAGCTGGTGATGATCACCAACCAGGACGGTCTGGGTACCGACAGCTTCCCGCAGGCCGACTTTGACGGGCCGCATAATCTGATGATGCAGGTACTCACCTCTCAGGGGGTGGTATTTGATGAGGTGCTGATTTGCCCACATCTGCCTGCCGATGCGTGCGACTGCCGCAAGCCGAAGGTGAAACTGGTAGAGCGCTATCTGCTGGAAGATGTCCTGGATAAAGCTAACAGCTACGTTATTGGCGATCGCGCCACCGACATTACGCTTGCCGAGAATATGGGCATCACCGGGCTGCGCTACAACCGCGACGATCTCAACTGGGCGAAGATTGGCGAGCAGCTCACCAAACGTGACCGCTACTCGCACGTAGAACGCAACACCAAAGAGACACAGATTGACGTGAAGGTGTGGCTGGATCGCGAAGGCGGCAGCAAGATCCACACTGGGGTGGGTTTCTTCGACCACATGCTGGATCAGATTGCCACCCACGGCGGCTTCCGCATGGAGATTACGGTAAAAGGCGATCTTTACATTGACGATCACCACACCGTTGAAGACACCGGTCTGGCGCTGGGCGAAGCGCTGAAGCTGGCCCTGGGCGACAAACGTGGCATCAACCGTTTTGGGTTTGTTCTGCCAATGGATGAGTGCCTGGCGCGCTGTGCGATGGATATCTCTGGTCGTCCTCACCTGGAATATAAAGCCGATTTCACCTACCAGCGCGTGGGCGATCTCAGCACCGAAATGGTGGAGCATTTCTTCCGTTCATTGTCCTACACCATGGGCCTGACGCTGCACCTGAAGACCAAAGGCAAGAACGACCACCACCGTGTGGAGAGCCTGTTCAAGGCCTTTGGCCGTACCCTGCGCCAGGCAATTCGTGTGGAAGGTGACGCCCTGCCCTCATCAAAAGGAGTGCTGTAATGAATGTGGTGATTCTGGATACCGGATGCGCCAACCTGAACTCCGTGAAATCGGCCATTGCGCGCCACGGCTACGAGCCGGTGGTGAGCCGCGACCCGGACGTCGTGCTGCGCGCAGACAAACTCTTCCTGCCTGGTGTAGGCACCGCGCAGGCGGCGATGGATCAGATCCACGAGCGTGAACTGGTCGATCTCATCAAAGCCTGTACCCAGCCAGTGCTCGGGATTTGCCTGGGTATGCAGCTGCTCGGCCGTCGTAGTGAAGAGAGCAACGGCGTCGAACTGCTGGGTATTATTGAAGAAGACGTGCCAAAAATGGCCGATCACGGTTTACCACTGCCACATATGGGCTGGAACCGCGTTTATGCGAAAGCGGGTGACAGACTGTTTCGCGGCATTGAGGATGGCGCTTACTTCTACTTCGTGCACAGCTACGCCATGCCGGTGAATCCTTACACCATCGCCCAGTGCAATTATGGCGAGGCGTTTACCGCGGCAGTGCAGAAAGATAACTTCTTCGGCGTGCAGTTTCACCCGGAACGTTCGGGTGCCGCAGGCGCTCAGCTGCTGAAAAACTTCCTGGAGATGTGATGATTATTCCCGCTTTAGACTTAATTGACGGCACGGTTGTTCGTCTTCATCAGGGTGATTACGGCCAGCAGCGCGACTACGGTAACGATCCGCTGCCCCGCCTGCAGGATTATGCCGCTCAGGGTGCGCAGGTGTTGCACCTGGTGGATTTAACGGGCGCGAAAGATCCGGCAAAACGCCAGATCCCACTGTTAAAAAAACTGGTGGCGGGCGTGGATGTCCCCGTACAGGTTGGTGGCGGTGTGCGCACGGAAGATGACGTTGCGGCACTGCTGGACGCCGGCGTGGCGCGCGTGGTGGTCGGTTCAACCGCGGTGAAAGATCCTGAGACCGTCAAAGGCTGGTTCCGCCGCTTCGGCGCCGACGCGCTGGTGCTGGCACTGGACGTGCGTATTGATGAACAGGGTAATAAACAGGTGGCTGTCAGCGGCTGGCAGGAAAACTCCGGCGTGACGCTGGAAGCGTTGGTCGAGATGTATCTGCCCGTTGGCCTGAAGCACGTGCTGTGCACGGATATCTCCCGCGACGGCACGCTGGCAGGCTCTAACGTTTCTTTATATCAAGAAGTTTGCGCCCGCTATCCGCAGGTGGCGTTTCAGTCCTCTGGCGGCATAGGTGATATTAACGACATCGCCGCACTGCGCGGAACCGGCGTGAAGGGTGTGATTGTGGGCCGGGCCCTGCTGGAAGGAAAATTTACTGTGACGGAGGCGATTCAATGCTGGCAAAACGGATAATCCCTTGCCTGGACGTACGTGACGGCCAGGTCGTAAAAGGCGTGCAGTTCCGCAACCACGAGATCATCGGCGACATCGTCCCACTGGCAAAACGCTATGCCGATGAAGGTGCAGACGAACTGGTATTTTATGATATCACCGCCTCCAGCGATGGCCGCGTGGTGGACAAAAGCTGGGTCGCGCGCGTCGCAGAAGTCATTGATATTCCGTTCTGCGTGGCGGGCGGGATTAAGTCTGCAGAAGATGCGGCGAAAATCCTCTCCTTTGGTGCCGACAAAATTTCAATCAACTCCCCTGCGCTGGCCGACCCGGAGTTGATTACCCGTCTGGCCGATCGCTTTGGCGTGCAGTGTATTGTTGTCGGGATCGACACCTGGTATGACGCGGCCACCGGCAAGTATCACGTCAACCAGTATACCGGCGACGAAAGCCGTACCCGCGTGACCCAATGGGAGACGCTGGACTGGGTCCAGGAAGTGCAGAAACGTGGCGCGGGCGAAATCGTGCTGAACATGATGAACCAGGACGGCGTGCGTAACGGGTATGACCTCGAGCAGCTGAAAAAAGTGCGTGAGGTTTGTCATGTCCCGCTGATCGCCTCCGGCGGTGCGGGCACTATGGAGCATTTTCTGGAAGCCTTCCGCGATGCAAACGTTGACGGCGCGCTGGCGGCTTCCGTGTTCCACAAACAGATTATCAATATTGGTGAGTTAAAAACGTACCTGGCCGACCAGGGCGTGGAGATCAGGGTATGTTAACAGAGCAACAACAGGCGCAGCTGGACTGGGAAAAAACGGACGGATTACTGCCCGTGGTTGTCCAGCATGCCGTTTCCGGTGAAGTGCTGATGCTGGGATACATGAACCAGGAGGCGCTGGCGAAAACGGTCGACAGCGGCAAAGTGACCTTCTTCTCGCGCACGAAACAGCGCCTGTGGACCAAAGGGGAAACCTCTGGCCACTTCCTGAATGTGGTTAGCATTACGCCGGATTGTGACAACGATACTCTGCTGGTTCTGGCTAACCCCATCGGTCCGACCTGCCATAAAGGTACCAGCAGCTGCTTCGGAGAGGCAAGCCACCAGTGGTTGTTCCTGTATCAACTGGAGCAGTTACTGGCTGAGCGTAAAACGGCAGATCCTTCCAGCTCGTATACGGCGAAGCTTTATGCAAGCGGCACCAAGCGTATTGCGCAGAAAGTGGGTGAAGAAGGCGTTGAGACCGCGCTGGCCGCGACGGTGCATGACCGCGAAGAGCTGACCAACGAAGCGTCTGATTTGATGTATCACCTGCTGGTGCTGCTGCAGGATCAAGAGCTGGATTTGACGGCGGTGATTGAGAATCTTCGTAAGCGGCATAAATAAAAAAACCGGGGAATTTCCCCGGTTTTTTTATATAGGCCCGTGCAGCTAAGGTACTGCCGGACAAAAAGTCTTAGTCTTTTCGCTGATAGTTGCGGAGTGCCTGACGCCCCAATACCACACCCGATCCGATAATCCCACCGAGTAACACAGCCAGGATAAGAATAACTGCCTTTTTCGGGCTGTCGCGTCGAACAGGGAGATCCGGTTTCATCACGTAACGATAGACATGAATAGTGTCAGGGTTAACGTTCAGGTTCTGAATGTCCAACAAATTTTGTCTGGTCTGGTAATACGCCGGTGGAAAGACCAGCGGACGAGAAGCCTCGTTTTCAATCATAGATTTAAGCGCTTCGCTTCCCAAAAGAAACATAGTTTCCTGTGTTACGTCCTGGGTTTGCTGAATCTGCGGCGCGTTAATTTTAGCGGCTTCAGCATTCTTGAGGGCTTCAGTAATCTGCTTGACACGTAGATCTTTTTGTTCCTGTGATATCTTCACCTGGTTTTCCAGAGAATCGTTCAGGGTTTTTATCTGCTGCTTAATGTTGTCCTTAAGGTCAACGGAAAGCTCCTTCGCCGTCTGCTCATCAACCAACTGAATGAACTGCGCCAGTTGCTTTTGTGCGGCCTGCGCTGATTCACCGGTATAGGTAACACTTAATGGTAACGGCTGGCCGTTGACAGTCGGTGCAATAGTCAGCTTTTCAGGGCTCTCCTGATTCTCAAGTGCCTGAGATAAAGCAGAAAATGAGGAATTAAAACGACCAATTGCGCGCGTTTGAATATCTAACATTGAGGGCGCTGCGCTACCATAGAGAATATTCAAGGCATTTGAATAACTTGCAATTTGCGCTGCATCAGGCTGCGCAATAATGGCAGTTGAAATCCATTTTTCTTTTGCGACAGATAAATAGCCAACAGCAACAACGATAAAAACGACAATGAAAGCAACTACGGTCCACTTTCCACGCCACAGCTGCAACACTAAATCAAGTAAATCAATTTGCTCCGGGTCATTGTTTCGGTTGACCTGGCTATAGTTGTTTTGCGTCATACAATCCCTAACAGATGAAAAAGGGCAAACATAGTAATGTCTGCATAGTGTATCTCTTACTGGAGATTTTTCTATAAGAATCCGATGAGTTATATCGGAAAGATGGGTTATGTAACTTGCGCCCTTCGCGCTATCATAGACTCAATTCGGTGCTCGATGGCATCGGTAAGAACATGTGTTTATGAGGGAAGATATGAAGTTTCTGGTAACAGGTGCAGCTGGTTTTATCGGTGCGAATGTCAGTAAACGGCTCCTGGATGCGGGCCATCAGGTTGCTGGCATTGATAATCTTAATGATTACTACGATGTCAGTCTTAAACTGGCACGCCTGGAACTGCTTAAAGCCGATAATTTTACTTTCCACCAATTAGATTTAGCCGATCGCGAAGGCATGGCAGCCCTATTCGCCGAGGAGAGATTTGATCGCGTGATCCATCTGGCCGCTCAGGCAGGTGTTCGCTACTCTCTGGAAAATCCTCACGTTTACGCCGAAGCTAACCTTGTCGGTCATCTCAATGTCCTTGAAGGGTGTCGCCACAATAAGATTCAACACCTTGTATATGCTTCGTCCAGCTCCGTATATGGTCTTAACCGCAAGATGCCCTTCTCAACCGACGACTCGGTAGATCACCCAGTTTCGCTCTACGCGGCCACCAAAAAAGCCAACGAGTTGATGTCCCATACCTATTCGCACCTCTACAATTTGCCCACCACCGGCCTGCGTTTCTTTACTGTGTATGGTCCGTGGGGACGCCCGGACATGGCGCTATTTAAGTTTACGAAGGCGATGCTTGAGGGCAAAAGCATTGATGTATATAACTACGGGAAGATGAAGCGCGACTTCACTTACATTGATGATATTGCTGAAGCGATTATTCGCCTGCAGGAGATTATTCCTCAACCCGACATAAACTGGACCGTTGAGACCGGCTCACCTGCAACCAGCTCAGCGCCTTACCGGGTTTACAACATCGGTAACAGTTCACCAGTAGAACTGATGGATTACATCACTGCCCTGGAAGAAGCGCTCGGAAAAGAAGCAGAGAAAAACATGATGCCGATCCAGCCAGGTGATGTACTGGAGACCAGCGCGGATACTACACCGCTCTTTAACGTCACTGGCTTTAAGCCTCAGACATCAGTGAAAGAGGGAGTAAAAAACTTCGTCGACTGGTATCGTAAGTACTATAACGTGTAAAAACTCTTAAAATTAACGAGATTTCATTATTCAGAATGAATTTGAGGTTTAAAAGAATGAAAGGCAAATCGCACGAAGTTACCATCACTCAAGCAGAAAGCATTACCGGAAAGAACATCCGGTTAAGGAATGTCGCACCTTCTGATGCTGAATTTATCGTCAAAATCAGAACAAATGAAAAAAAAGGGCGTTTTATTAGCGCTACATCTAGTGACGTTAGTAAGCAAAGAAATTGGCTTGAAAATTATTTGACCAGTGAAGGGCAGGCCTACTTCCTGATTACCGATCTTGATAATAAGCCACTAGGAACAGTTCGAATGTATGATCAGCAAGGAGACTCGTTCTGTTGGGGATCATGGGTAGTCGCTGAAGATGCCCCTTCATACTGTGCAATAGAATCGGCGCTTTTACTCTATACATACGCCCTCGATTTAGGATTTAAAAAAGCACACTTCGATGTCAGGAAAGGCAATCTCTCAGTAATCAAGTTTCACGAACGATTTGGGGCAGAACGCACGGGGGAGACCGAGGAGGATTATCTTTACAGAATTTCGAAAGAGAAAATTCTGGCAACATTAGATAAATATAAGAAATATCTTCCAAAGAAAATTGAGATTGTTCGTTAGTTAAGAAGGGTGGATACCCACCCTTCCTATATTTTCTATTGTTAGTCATTACCAAATAGATCGCGAGTGTAGACTTTATCCGCCACATTCGTCAATTCATCAGCCATACGATTAGAGATAATCACATCAGCTTCCTGCTTGAAGGCTTCCAGGTCACGCACCACACGAGAGTGGAAGAATTCATCTTCCTTCATTACTGGTTCGTAGATGATAACTGTAACACCTTTTGCCTTGATTCGTTTCATGATCCCCTGAATCGAAGAAGCACGGAAGTTGTCAGAACCACTCTTCATAATCAGGCGATATACACCAACTACTTTCGGGTGACGCGCGAGAATAGAATCGGCGATAAAGTCTTTACGCGTACGATTAGCATCAACGATGGCGGAGATCAAATTGTTCGGCACCTGATCGTAGTTTGCCAACAGTTGCTTAGTATCTTTTGGTAAGCAATAACCACCGTAGCCAAAGGATGGATTGTTATAATGATTGCCGATACGTGGATCAAGGCAAACGCCTTCAATAATCTGCTTTGAATTTAATCCTAAACTTTCAGCATAGCTGTCGAGTTCATTAAAATAGGCAACACGCATCGCAAGATATGTATTGGCGAAAAGCTTGATTGCTTCTGCTTCTGTAGAGTCAGTAAACAGCGTAGCGATATTCTGTTTAATTGCGCCTTCCTGCAGCAGCGCAGCAAAACGTTTAGCACGCTCGGAACGTTCTCCAATTACAATACGTGACGGATGGAGGTTATCATACAGGGCTCGTCCTTCACGAAGGAATTCCGGCGAGAAGAAAATATTGTCAATACCAAGTTTTTCTTTAATTGACTTAGTAAAGCCTACCGGAATCGTCGATTTGATTACCATCACCGCTTTCGGATTGATTTCGGTGACATCGCGAATTACAGCTTCAACGGAAGAAGTATTGAAGTAGTTATTTTTTGGATCGTAGTCTGTAGGTGTCGCAATGATGACATAATCCGCATCGCGGTATGCATCTTCTTTATCTGTCGTCGCGCGGAAATTCAGCGGTTTATTGCTGAGATAGTCCTGGATTTCTTTGTCGACAATCGGCGATTTTTTCTGATTGAGCATGTCCACTTTGGTCTGCACGATATCCAATGCAACTACTTCATGATTCTGAGCAATCAGTATGCCGTTAGAAAGGCCGACATACCCTGTTCCGGAGATTGTTATTTTCATTCGCTAATGACTTCTGTGAGTTAACTGTACTGATGGTCGCCTGACCATCGCGATAAACATAACTGTTTGGCTTTGTACCTCCTGGCAAACAGAACTGTCAAGGCAAACCAGGAAGATTCACTTCGAGGGAGGTGAGATTCAGACTACTTCGAATAACATGCGGCATGTGTTTGCATAAAAAAAACCCGGAGACAAGCTCCGGGTTGTGATTACAAAGCGTTACTTCATTCCATCCATTCGGTATGGAACACACCTTCTTTATCTGTACGTTTATACGTATGCGCACCGAAGTAGTCACGCTGCGCCTGGATCAGGTTGGCAGGCAGTACGGCAGCGCGATAGCTGTCGTAGTACGCCACTGCAGCGGAGAAGGTCGGCACAGGAATACCATTCTGTACAGCGTATGCAACCACATCACGCAGCGCCTGCTGGTATTCGTCAGCAATCTTCTTAAAGTAAGGTGCCAGAAGCAGGTTCGCGATACCTGCATTTTCAGCATAGGCATCGGTGATTTTCTGCAGGAACTGGGCGCGGATGATGCAACCTGCACGGAAGATCTTCGCGATTTCACCGTAGTTCAGATCCCAGTTGTTTTCGTCAGAAGCCGCGCGCAACTGAGAGAAACCTTGCGCGTAAGAGACGATTTTGCCCAGGTACAGAGCACGACGAACCTTCTCAACGAATTCCGCTTTGTCACCAGCTGGTTTAGCCTGCGGACCAGACAGCACTTTGGAAGCCGCAACGCGCTGATCTTTCAGAGAAGAGATGTAGCGAGCAAATACGGATTCGGTGATCAGAGACAGCGGTTCGCCCAGGTCCAGAGAGCTCTGGCTGGTCCATTTGCCGGTACCTTTGTTCGCCGCTTCGTCAAGAATCACATCGACCAGGTATTTACCCTCTTCATCTTTCTTCGTGAAGATATCTTTGGTGATGTCGATCAGATAGCTGTTCAGCTCGCCTTTGTTCCACTCAGTGAAGGTCTCTGCGAGTTCTTCGTTTGAGAGGTTCAGGCCCCTCTTCAGCAGAGAGTAGGCTTCAGCAATCAGCTGCATATCGCCGTATTCGATGCCGTTGTGAACCATCTTAACATAGTGGCCTGCACCGTCCGGACCGATATAGGTCACACACGGCTCACCATCTTCCGCAACCGCAGCGATTTTAGTCAGGATTGGCGCAACAAGCTCGTACGCTTCTTTCTGGCCGCCAGGCATGATAGATGGGCCTTTCAGCGCGCCCTCTTCACCACCGGAAACACCGGTACCGATGAAGTTGAAACCTTCAGCAGAGAGTTCACGGTTACGACGAATGGTGTCCTGGAAGAAGGTGTTGCCACCATCAATGATGATGTCGCCTTTGTCCAGATAAGGTTTCAGGGAATCGATGGCTGCATCGGTACCTGCGCCCGCTTTCACCATTAACAGGATACGACGAGGCGTTTCCAGAGATTCAACAAACTCTTTAACCGTATAGAAAGGAACCAGTTTCTTGCCCGGATTCTCAGCGATGACTTCTTCGGTCTTATCACGGGAGCGGTTGAAAACGGAGACGGTATAACCACGGCTTTCGATGTTGAGCGCCAGGTTGCGCCCCATCACTGCCATACCGACAACGCCGATCTGTTGCTTGGACATTACATACTCCTGTCAGGTGTGGTCGCCGCGACTGAGCGCGGCTTGAAATGTGGCTTAGATGTTAACTCAGGAATAGACGAGATGAATAGCAGATATTGCTCTAAACATCTTTCTTTGAATGTTCATCGAATGCAAGCATCTAGAACATATGGACACTTTCATGACGAAAGAATTTCAGACTATTCAGCTAATTCAACTAACAATATTACCATATTCTTTTCTGATAAAACCTGTAATACCTTTAAAGACATATTTAAGCCGGGTGATTTTTTTGTCAAAAAACACAATAATTACTATTGGCTTTATGAGTAGTTTAAAAAACTGGGATACTCGCCATGCCAAAGGGACATAATGCCTGTTCATCATGTATAATATATTACGATACTGGTAATAATGTCGAATAGGTGCACCATAACCTGCATTAATAGCTTTAACCCGACCGTTACCTAATCTATGATTCAAAACTGCATTTTTTACGATAAAAATATTGACACCTAAACTTGCCGCACGCCAACCCCATTCGTAATCGACACAGTCAATGAATAATTTCTCTTCATGCAGACCGACAAGATCGAAGATACTTTTATTTATAAGTGTACCTGAACTGATCATATCACGATAAGCGAAAATACCATCGATTACTGGCTTTTGAAAATACGATAAAGTTTGACCATTTTCAGCGATGGCATTAGCACAAACAACAGGTATTGTGCCCGTTTTATGTACAAGTAAATTCCTTGCATCTAATAATTTTTTTAACATATCAGAAGATGGAAGGCTATCATCATCTAATAGCAGAACATCATCACACCCCTCTCTTAAAGCCAAAAGAATTCCTTCGTTTTGAGCTTTGGCAATACCCACATTACCATACATATCAATGAATGACGCATTTAGTGTATTACAAATATTTTGTATAGCTGACTTCTTTTCAAAATCAGTTGAATTATCGGAGACAAAATATTTTAACCCATGCCCCTCTAAGGAGGTTAAAATTAAGCCCAGGCGTTCTATATCTGAGTTATAAGTTACGATCACGATGCCGGTAAGCATTCTTTGTTGCACCTTTAGAAATAGTTATCAATACAAGAGATACGAAAAGTATGATATAGATATCAACCATGTAGGCAATACCAACAGAAGGATTAAGGATTAGAGGCAATGAGCGGCAATACAGTGCTGCAACAAATGCAACAACTACAGCAGAAGAGTTATCGCAATATAATTTCCAGCTATTGACCACCCCAATAACATAACCAATAACAGCAGAGAAAAGCAGCCCTCCTACATACCCAAAATATGCATAACCTGCAAGGTCAAAATGGTTGGTCGGTCCTCGCATTACCGGATCATCGGGATACCAGTATAACCATATCTGTCTGCCGACATCCAAATTCGAAAAATCTATATCGAAAAGTTTAGCCATTACTGAGTTACCAAAGGTATTAGACAGCAACTGTAGCCATGGATGTTCAACAATAACCGTATCGATAACATGTTCAGTTAAAGATAAATAGTAAGCATCTCCATTTGCCAATATACGTAACAAGAGGAGTTCCAATGCAACGGGGGCTCCGGGGATATACTGCGATGACGTATAACCAATCATCACTGACAATTTAGAAATGAAATAAAGAGAAAACAATAAAAAACATGATGCAATTATTAGTATTAAAAAAAGCGATCTGAGGTTAAATTTAAATGTTTTTCTTGTTGTAATGAACCCGACAACACAAAGTACGTAAATTTGCTCCAGGAAAGCAAACTTCGCGCCTGAAATAAGAGCTCCAATCGCAGATATAAGTAAGGCGATAATTAAAAAACGTTTTTTACGACCGCGAAGATAATAATAGAAATACCAACCAGCTAGAACTACTCGCAGTGCATCCATTAAACGCACAATAATTCCAAGTCCTCTATTCGCTTCAAAGCGAGAGGTAAAAAACATCGTTAGTGAAACCTGAGAAAGATAAAATACAAATAATGACAAATAAAGAATGGAAAGAAATTTCAGAAGAAACCTTTCCTGATCCATTATTGAAATACTAAGTCGGTTAAATAACGAGCGATTATATTTAGCTTTGGAACCTGAAGAGAAGCAGAAAATTAAAAAGAAAAATGTGCCACTTAAAAATAAATAACTAAAAAGGTAAAAATCAACTAATTCATGGACAAATAAAATTAAAATTATTGCATAGCCAGTGCCGTACGTAAAAGCATAATAATAATGAAAAGGATCCATAATATTCTTTACTTTCCAGTTTGATAGGAAGAAAAGACTGATGGATAAAAGAAGTGCATATGTTACATATTCAAGATAATTGCTGAACAAAAAATCAAAGAAAATATAATCTCTCATTTTTTCTTCCTATGGTACCACTGAATTATCTCTGCACCTAGATTATAAATTGTCATCAAAAGAACTTTTTCTCGTACAACGCTATTAAGAACATGACGTACAGATTTCAAATCCCGGGACTTCACCGCCAAAAGTAAATAAAATGCATACTGCCGAGAAATTGCTGTATCGTATAGTTCAGATGGCGCCAATTCTTTCATTGCCATCTCAATCATAGATAGCTGTTTTGGCAGATTCTTATATGCATTTGAATCATGCTGTCGATATTTTGCAACATTAACGTTGTCATAAAAAAAATAATCGCCATTAGACAAAGAAAATTTCTGAAATAGTTTAACAAACATAGGATAATCATCCCACGCAAGTTTTACGTCCCATCCTCCAATAATTTGCAATGCACTTTTTTTAAATATTGTGGCTTGTAATAATAAAGGCTTAGGATAATTGGTAAAAATTTTTTCGCGCAAGACATTATCGTTATATGCAAAGAAATCTTTATGCTGCTTTTTATATGCTACTTCTGTAGGTGTCTTACCGGTGTGATAGATCCATGCGTTACCCATCATAAATTGAGCGCCATTATTACTGCATAATTCACGATAAAGGGCAGTAAACCCATGTGCATCAACCACATCGTCTGATGCAATAAAATATATGTAATCTGAATGTGCCAGTTTCAGACCAGTATTAAGCGAATCAATTAGACCAACATTTTTATCTTTTATGATGACATTGGTATAATCAAATGCCTCGTGCTTAGCTATGGTATCCTGAATGATTTTCGCTGATGAATCTTTTGAACAATCATCAATGATGATCACTTCTTTTGGGATATTTAAACCATACACAGAGGTTAAGGTTTCACTTATATACTTCTCATGATTGTATGAAAGAACAACAATTGATATCACGATTACTCCAGAATAATTTATTACTCAATTTTATTGCTACGAAATAACTCGTTTAAGATTAAAGAATACAACGATTAAGTACATTATGTAATTTATAACATAAGCAATATTTGCGCCTGAAACGCCAAATTTCTCTATAAAGAAAAGACTTAAGAGTACCCAAGTAAATCCAAATATAATTTCTGTACTTATGAAGTATTTGGTTGCTTTTTTCGCTAACATCGGATATGCATATAACCAACTAATGACTTTTATAACATCACCAATTAATTGTATAGCGAATAACTCTCTCGCAGGTAAAAAATCCCGAGTGAATAATATAATAATCACATAATCACGAAGAAAGTAGATAAACAATGCAGCAAGTATAATTAAAGGTAATACAAATAAAACAACCGAATTTATTTCTTTTTTTATTTCATCCGGACTATTTATAGAAGCTAGCCTTGGCAAATAGTAAACTGAAAGCGCCATCGTTAGAACACCTAAGTAGACTTCTGAAATTTTCCATACTGCTTGCCATTGTCCTGCAGAATCCCATCCAGTATGTGAAACAAGAGAGTTTCTAATAAAAATCAAAGCAAAAGGAATAATCACTGCGCTAACAGCGGTCATTAGTACAAATTCTAAAATATTCTTGTTTGCTTTGCGGTCAGTTCGTCCGAACCAATAAGAAAACTTCATCCATGCTTGTCTGCAATTAATTATAAAGGCAATCAGACCTATAAATACGTACTGTAATGAAGCTGCAACCAAAGCGCCGTTTATCCCCCAGCATACTATCATAATGGAGATAAGGCCTCCTGAGAGCACCGCTGAAAGCATCCCCGTTAGAATATAAAACTTATAGTTCTGCAACCCATTTAACACTGATGTAATAGCAGTACCAAATGAAGTTATTGGTAACGTCAATATAGTAATAACAACGATCCATCGATATTGAATATCATGGAAAATCCATTCAGCTATATTTGATGAAAAAAATAAAAGAAACGGAGTAAAACACAGCGTAATAATAAATGTGTAATAAATTGATGCTCGCCACCAGGGCGAGCATTTCTCATAACTATCGTAATTTTCCGCAGTGTATTTTACTATACCTGTGCCTGTAGGGGCGTTGGCTATTCCATTAACACCTGTAACTAAACTCTGCAATTGTCCTAATAATGCCATACCTGTTGGTCCGGTATATAGCGCAATTAGTTTTGCTATTATAAACCCGATCCCAATCTTAACTAATGTCATTACACCGGACATAGCCGTTATGCCCAATAACTTTTTCATCCGGTATAGCCATTCAATATTTTTATAATATAATTTACATTATCATCGTTAAGCGTTGAGTCTAACGGTATTGATAACACTTCATTATGCATGGCTTCTGATATTGGTAAGCTTAAATGATTCCAGGAGGAATAAGCTTGTTGCTTATGCGGTGGAATTGGATAATGAATAAGAGTCTGGATGTTGTTCTGGGACAAATATCCCTGCAATTTATCACGATTATTTGTACGGATAACAAATAAATGCCATACATGGCTTTTTTCATCACCAGACGCAATTTCCGGTAAAGTAATGTGAGGATTTATAATAGATTTACGATATTTTTGTGAAATTTTTTGGCGAGAAATAGTCTCATCATTCAAATGCCGCAATTTTACTCTTAACATTGCTGCCTGAATCTCATCCAGACGGCTATTTACACCTTCGTAGATATTCTGATATTTCTTATGAGAGCCATAATTTCTTAATGCCTTTACTACCTCAAAAAATTCATTATCACTAGTAGTAATAGCACCTGCATCTCCCAGAGCGCCAAGATTCTTGCCTGGATAAAAACTAAAGCCCGCTGCATTTCCCCAGTTGCCTGCATTGCGGTCACACATGGAAGCACCATGTGACTGAGCACAGTCCTCAAGAACCAGCAGTCCATGTTCATGTGCGATATCCATTATTTCCTGCATCGGGCTCAATTGGCCATAAAGGTGTACAGGTAGAATCGCTTTCGTTTTCGGTGAAATAGCTTTTTTAATATTCTCGACAGAAAGGTTATAACTTTTCTCAGAAGGCTCAACCAGGACAGGAATGAGGTTATTAGCGGTAATTGACAATATGGATGCGATATACGTATTTGCCTGAACAATAACCTCGTCACCTTCTTTTAATTTGCCCATTAAAATCCAGGCTTTGAGCGAGAGAGTCAAGGCGTCCAGACCGTTGGCAACACCCAGGCAATACTTTGATCCTACATAACGTGCGAATTCTGACTCAAAATTGCTGAGCTCATCACCCATTATATA
The DNA here is from genome assembly GCF_001605945.1 of Enterobacter sp. SENG-6. Classification (NCBI taxonomy): domain Bacteria; kingdom Pseudomonadati; phylum Pseudomonadota; class Gammaproteobacteria; order Enterobacterales; family Enterobacteriaceae; genus Enterobacter; species Enterobacter sp. SENG-6. The sequence continues at coordinate 45,226 of NZ_LOMM01000066.1, read as the reverse complement.
CCAACCAGATTGGATCACTCGTGAGCATGCTTCCTTTAATTCCTCTTCATACTTACTATTGAGTTCTTTTAAATTTAAAAAATTAATCATTTTAGTCTCTTAAGCTTTGCTGTTTTCGTTAGCATGAATGGTGAATGTATCATAATCACGGATATAATCTTTTTCATCATAATGACTGTCTGCTAATACCATAAGAACACAATCACTTGAGAAATCATACATTTCACGCCAAATACATGACTCTATAAGAAGGCCTTGTGCTGGATTATCGAGCACCACCTCAATACGCTCCGTCCCATCATCTAACAGGAAACGACACGAACCTTTTACTGCAATAGCTACCTGCTTTAATTTCTTATGGGCGTGAAAGCCTCTCCGAACCCCCTCTTTAGTATCAAAGATGTAATAAACTCTTTTAATACTAAAAGGTATATTATTTTCTTCTTCTAAAGCGACTAACGAACCGCGGTCATCACCATGCTTTTGAAGTGGGATAAAATTTATTTTCATTATTTACCTTGAATATTTAGTGAAGCAAATGCTGAGCCATTTTGATCTTTCTCAGAAATAATATATTCCATTTGTGGCCATTCTATATTCAAGTCTTTATCATTCCATTTAATACAACGCTCATGAGTTGGCGAGTAATAATCAGTAGTTTTATAGAGAAATTCAGCATATTGACTTAAGGTAAGAAAGCCATGCGCAAATCCAGGCGGGATCCAAAGCTGTTTATTATTTTCCTCGGATAATACAACACCAACCCACTGTCCATAGGTAAGAGAACCTTTACGAATATCGACAGCCACATCAAAAACTTCTCCGGATACACATCTGACCAATTTTCCTTGTGCGAAAGGAGCCTCCTGATAATGTAATCCGCGTAACACTCCTTTAACTGAGCGGGATTGATTATCTTGTTTGAAGCTTACATCAGAATTTATTTTCTCTTTGAAATTTTTCTCATTGAAGCTTTCAAAGAAATAACCTCTTTCATCATTAAATACTCGAGGTTCGATAATCATGACACCATGGAGTGAAGTATTAGTAATTTTCATCAAACCCTCTATTCAAAACATGTAATACATAGAATAAATACTATTTTCGCGTAACATCGTAAATTCGCTTCAGAGCCCAAAGCGGCAATAATCTAGGAATGCTTCTTAAAATGAAATAATAGTATGACGTAAATATATTCTGAAAGTGCGTCTTTCTTTTGAGCTGCGCAAGCTTATATTCACTTGCAATATACTTTATACCTCGTCGTCGAACCAGCATATCGGCTCCAACTCTGACCAATACTAATGGCACGTCAAGATTACCTGCCTTAAATCCATTCCCCAGTAGCCTAAGCCATAAATTATAATCTTCCATAAGATAATGGTGCTGATATCCGCCAACAGCCTGAATACTCGATTTCTTAAAAATAACCGTCATATGATTAAACGGATTTTTAAGTCTTGCGAATTTTTTTATCTCATCGTTTATGAGGGGTACTTTCCTTTCAGAGACAATATTATTTTTATTTCCGATGAATTCATAAGTGCAACTTCCTGATATATCAATATCAGGATTCATTTCCATAAACTTTGTTTGTAGTTCAAAACGATTGCTTTTACATATATCATCTGTATCCATTCGCATAATATAATCGAAAGAACAATGCTTCATTCCTTCATTAAGCGCCTCTCCTAATCCTACATTATTTTTTAAAGCAACTATTTTAATTGGTAAGGACGATAACCACTTATCTACTACTGCTTTTAAAGCCTTATTAATTGGACCATCATAGACAAGCACAATCTCATCTGCCTGTAGCGTTTGAGAGGCCAAACTTTCTAAACATTCATCCAGGTAGGCAGATTTCTCCTTGTCATAAAGCGACATCAACACACTAAAACGCATATTATCCCCGCACAGCCGTACTGGTTTACTCATAAACACCAATGTTGTTTAATATAAGAGCAATTAGTTTAATAAAATAACCTGATATAACATCCTTGTTTTTATAAAGAGATGAACTACAAAAACAGGTTCTTATATTTTCTTATCAATCATTTTCAAAAGATATTGGCCATAATTATTTTTTGCTAGCGGTTTAGCGAGTTTCGCTATTTGGTCAGCATTAATAAACCCTTTACGATAGGCAATTTCTTCTGGACATGAAACCTTTAATCCCTGGCGTTCTTCAATAGTCGCAATAAAGTTACTTGCTTCTATCAAGCTTTGGTGAGTCCCTGTATCCAGCCAGGCATAACCACGTCCCATCATGGCAACTGAAAGTTTACCTTGTTCCATATATATACGGTTGATATCAGTAATTTCAAGTTCGCCACGTGCGGACGGTTTTAAATTCTTCGCCATCTCAACAACACTATTATCATAGAAATAAAGTCCTGTCACAGCATAATTACTCTTTGGTTTAAGCGGTTTTTCTTCGAGACTGATGGCCGTACCATTTTGATCGAATTCTACTACGCCGTAACGTTCTGGATCGTTCACGTGATACGCGAATACTGTCGCGCCACTGTCTTTATTAACGGCGGTATCCATCAGTTTTGGCAAATCGTGCCCATAAAAGATATTATCCCCTAGAACCAAGGCACAATCATCATTTCCGATAAATTCTTCACCGATGATAAACGCCTGCGCGAGGCCATCCGGGCTTGGCTGAATTTTATATTGTAAGTTTAACCCCCACTGACTACCATCACCCAGAAGTTGTTCAAAACGCGGAGTATCCTGTGGAGTACTAATAATCAAAATATCTCGAATACCAGCCAGCATTAATGTTGACAATGGATAGTAAATCATCGGTTTATCATAGATTGGCAGTAATTGTTTGCTGACAGCCATTGTTACCGGATACAGGCGAGTACCAGAACCACCTGCGAGAATAATACCTTTACGCGTTTTCATTTTATCATCTCTTAATTTACGAGATGCCCATTCCCGGGCATCTTATTCATTATTAAATCGCAGTTGCCGTAAACCATTCTGTCAGCATGCGTTTAACACCTATTTCCCATTGTGGAAGAACCAAGTTGAAACTCTGCTGGAATTTCTGTGTATTCAAGCGTGAATTTGCAGGGCGCTTCGCTGACGTTGGGTAAGCACTGGTGGGTACTCCATGAAGCTGCGTTAATGCCAGTTCAATACCCGCTTTTCTCGCTTCGTCAAAGACCAGCGAGGCGTAGTCGAACCATGTTGTAGTTCCACTTGCGACAAGGTGATAAGTACCGGCTACCTCTGGCTTTTCCAATGCAACCCGAATAGCATGAGCTGTACAGTCTGCTAACAATTCAGCACCCGTAGGCGCACCAACTTGGTCGTTAATTACCGAGAGTTCATTGCGCTCTTTGGCAAGTCGCAGCATGGTACGCGCAAAATTATTCCCTTTAGCCGCATAAACCCAGCTGGTGCGGAAAATTAAATGGCGCGTGCAGTTGTCGCTCAATGCTTTTTCGCCAGCAAGTTTAGTTTCACCATAAACATTTAATGGCGAAGTAGCATCCGTTTCCAGCCAAGGCGTATCCCCATTCCCCGGGAATACATAATCTGTGGAATAATGAACAACCCAAGCCCCCACTTTCTGAGCCTCTTTAGCAATCGCCTCAACACTCGTTGCATTCAGCAACTGAGCGAATTCAGGTTCTGACTCGGCCTTATCAACTGCAGTGTGCGCAGCCGCGTTGACGATCACATCAGGCTTAATACGGCGCACAGTTTCTGCAATGCCTTCAGGATCACTGAAATCACCGCAATAGTCCCGCGAATGGACGTCAACAGCAATCAAATTACCCAGTGGCACAAGAGCACGCTGTAGCTCCCATCCCACCTGCCCTGTTTTGCCAAACAACAGGATGTTCATTAAGTACGATCCCCATAATTTTCTTCAATCCACAATTTGTAATTACCGCTTTTCACGTTCTCTACCCACTGTGTGTTCGCCAGGTACCATTCTACGGTTTTGCGAATGCCACTTTCGAAGGTTTCCTGAGGCTTCCAGCCCAGCTCCTGGCCAATTTTTTTTGCGTCAATCGCGTAGCGGCGGTCATGACCCGGACGGTCAGCAACATAGGTTATCTGGTCGCGATAGGAGCCTTCCTTCGGCACAATTTCATCTAATAAGGAGCAGATGGTATTTACCACATCAAGATTTTGTTTTTCATTGTGGCCACCGATGTTGTAGGTTTCGCCAATCTTGCCTTGCGTCACCACGGTATATAACGCGCGAGCGTGATCTTCAACGTATAGCCAATCGCGGATCTGATCACCTTTACCGTAAACCGGCAGGGGATTTCCATCCAGCGCATTGAGGATTACCAGCGGGATAAGTTTTTCCGGGAAGTGGTAGGGACCGTAGTTGTTAGAACAGTTAGTAACAATCGTAGGGAAACCATAGGTGCGCAGCCAAGCACGGACTAAATGATCGCTGGATGCTTTAGAAGCAGAGTACGGGCTGCTTGGGGCATAGGCGGTGTTTTCAGTAAACAACGGCAGTTCATAACCCTTTGCAACTTCGTCCGGATGTGGAAGATCGCCATACACTTCATCTGTTGAAATGTGGTGGAACCGAAATACCGATTTTTTCTCAGAACTTAACTCGGACCAGTACTTGCGGCTTGCTTCCAGCAGCACATAGGTACCGACAATGTTAGTCTCGATAAAAGCTGCCGGGCCAGTAATTGAGCGATCAACGTGGCTCTCAGCGGCCAGATGCATCACAGCATCCGGCTGGTACTCTGCAAAAATACGCGCCATGGCATCGCTGTCACAGATATCGGCATGCTCAAAATGATAACGATCGCTCTGCGCAACGTCAGCCAGAGATTCAAGATTCCCTGCGTAAGTCAGTTTATCAACGTTAATAACAGAGTCTTGCGTATCATTAATAATGTGTCGTACCACTGCAGACCCAATGAAGCCTGCTCCACCAGTGACCAGAATTTTCACGTTTATTTCACTCTTAAGGTTTTCAGAAACAGTTTATTACATGCCAACACCCTGTAAACTTTCGAGAAGCTCCAGGGTGGAGAAGATAAAAGTCTGCTATGTCAACTTACCTTTTCATTCCAGAGTAAGTCGCAGATACCATCGGTTGGATTGAACGCTGCGGGTGCCTGCAATAGTATTTCACGCACGCGTTCGTAGTCGAACTCGCTGCAGGCATTGTCGAGGTCCTGGAGAATAATGTTCATCTCACTCCACGGCAACATCACTTCATTAGCGGTCCTGATACGTGGGTGCTGTGTTGTAGAAACATTGTCGCCGATAAGTAACTCTTCATACAGTTTCTCTCCCGGACGCAGACCCGTCGTTTTTATCGCAATATCACCATAAGGATTTTTATCATCACGTACCGTGAGCCCCTGGAGGGTAATCATGCGATGTGCAAGATCGATAATCTTGACAGGTTCCCCCATATCCAGAACAAAAACATCACCGCCGGTACCCATTGCTCCCGCCTGTATTACCAACTGCGCTGCTTCAGGGATCGTCATAAAGTAACGCGTAATATTCTCATGGGTCAGTGTCACAGGACCACCCGCAGCAATCTGTTTTTCAAACAACGGCACAACAGAACCCGACGAACCTAATACGTTGCCGAAGCGAACCATGCTAAAACAAGTATTGCTGGATTCTTTCGCCAGCGCCTGCAGCACTAGCTCAGCCATTCGTTTTGTCGCCCCCATTGTATTGGTAGGCCGCACGGCTTTATCAGTCGAAATTAAGACAAAGTTTTCTACACCGCAACTCGCTGCAGCCTGAGCGCAACTAAGCGTACCAAAGATATTATTGCGCACTCCGTCAAGAACATTGAACTCGACAAGCGGTACATGCTTGTACGCCGCAGCGTGATAAATCGTATTGACGTTGAATGTGTTGATTAATCTCTCGAGATGCTCTTTATCTTGTACGTTACCGAGAATTGGGTAAATTTTAACCTCATGATTCTGGCTGAGATTCAGATTACGCAGTTCCGAATCAATGGAGCACAGTGAGAACTCTGACAACTCGAACAGAATAAGCTGGTTCGGCTTATTTTTAATTATCTGTCTGCAAAGCTCAGAACCAATCGATCCCCCCGCCCCGGTAACCATAACCGTTTTTCCGTTGATATTTCGGGAAACCAACTCCGGAATCGGTGAGACGGGATCACGACCCAGCAGATCGGTAATAACCACTTTGCGCAACGAATCAATACGCGCTTTACCCTCTACCAGATCGACCATTCCTGGAATGGAGAGCACCTCGCACGGCAAACCTTCCAGTGTTTTAATGACTTCGTTTTTCCTTGCTCGACTGGCACTTGGCATGGCGAGCAGAATTTTCTTCGCTTCGTATTTCTCAACCAACCATGGCAGTTTTTCCGGCGCGAAAACGCTGACGCCGTGAATCACCTGCCCTTGCAAAGCGCGGTTGTCATCGACAAAAGCAACAGGATAATATTCGTCCATCTGGCTCAGCGCTGGCAGTAGCTGACGGCCCGATGCACCGGCACCATAAATCACCACTCGAGTGCCCAGATTTAACCCACGATTTACCAACATCCTCATACCAAGCCGCGAGCCGGCAATGAGCAGTAAACCGAACGAGAAATAAATGAATGGAATCGTTCTCGGCAAATAGAGATTGGTATAAAACGCTGCGATAATCAGCAAAATGGATGATATAACCATCCCTACTGTAACTACTAGTAATATTTTTGCAGTAATATAGCGAATGACGGCGCGATAAAGACCTAGCTTAACAAATATCGTCAGAGTGACGATAATTATTGAAAATATAAATAACCAATGTTCCCTGCTATCTATTGGAGTCATTGAATCGATGCGTACCCAAAATGCAAACCAAAATGCACATAAAAGAAGCACAACATCTATCGCAAGTGTAATAATACGTTTTATCGGTCTGGATAAAGATATTAAATAATTTAGCATACTAAAAACTGGTCGCCTCGTTAAAGCTTGCATTCAGTTTATAAAATAGTACCAGCTGAACACACTGAGTAATCATCTACTATTGCATTATAACCACCCACTGTACCCGCCTGCAGAAACGCTGATTTCCCAATAACAGCGCCGCCAGCAAGATGAACACCAACTCCTAAGTGGGCAAAATCACCTAAAGTAGAATCATGATCTACTGTCGAATGGCTATTTACGATCGTACCCGCACCTAATTTCACGTTGGCACCAACCACTGCCCCCGCTAATACAACAGAGCCGTCAGCAATTGTCGCTGATGGACTAATGAATGCAAAGGGATGTATAAGTGTTACGGGGTGAATACCTAAGCTGACAAGTTGCTGGTAGAGCTGTTCTCTTATTTTATTATTTCCAATACCAATAGCTACTTTACTGGCCTTTTCGATATGTAACTGTAGTTCTGAAATTTTTCCAATAATGAGTTTCTTTATGTCATGGAAAGGAGATGCATTATCGTCAAGAAAAACGATATCCGTATATCCCAGGAGTCTCGCCATCTCGCAGAGCGTACGCCCATGACCACCCGCCCCCAAAATCACCAATTTATGCATTTACGTTGCTCTCTTTGTCTTTAACGCCTGCACCGCATTTGAGCGCAACAGCTAAAAGGGGGAGCCAGGCGATAATCAGCCCAACAACACCATCAATTTTGGTTGAGGCAATAAGGAAGGCGATCGGGAAGAGCCACAGCAGGTTGACGGCAATCGCCATCATTGTCACCGGAACGTGGGTGCCATATTTTCTGGCAAGGATTTGATAGCCATGGCTGGCATGCGCTTCATAGACTTTTTTGCCCGCTACAACTCTCCTCAGCAAAGTTGTAGTGGCATCGACGATAAATACGCCCAGCAAGCATAATTCTGCAATAAAGAAATGCGTATCTATTTTCGCAACATGGAGGATCATCAATCCGATGGTTATCCCAAGGAAACCACTCCCGGCATCGCCCATGAAAATTTTCGCTACCGGGAAGTTCCAGACAATAAAGCCGGCAGCGGCACCGATAAGAGCTAGCGTAAGCGGATAAATACTCCCAGGCACGTCTGTGTACTGATTAACAACAATCAACACTGCGCTACATGAAGCAAATGTGATTGCCTCTGCACTGGCTAATCCATTAATTCCATCCATGAAATTATATAAATTCAGCATCCAGACCAGATATACGCAACCGAGAATCATACCAATCCAGGATAAGGAAAGATCGTAACCTAACAGTGTAACTACAGGGAAAGATCCCAAGAAATAGATGCCAATTGCCGCGGCCATAAAATGCATTAATAGACGCCAGCGAGCCGCGATATGACCATGATCGTCAAGGAAACCAATGATGGCAACCATTAACCCTGGAATAAATAAACCTAAGAAGCTATCTAATGTCAGCACGCGGCTGAAATAAAACCATACTAACGCCACCAGGAGCGTAAGGACAATAGCCACCCCGCCACCTCGCGGCGTCGGCACAGAATGCGAGCTCCGCTGGTTTGGACGGTCGATAACATTATGCTTTATCGCATATACACGTAACCCCCAGGTCAGCATGCATGATACTAAAAAAGCGAATATTACAATCCCTAAATTCACCATTATTTATTACCTTCGATATAATATTTCGCCGTTTTTTTCATAGTTTCATGAAGTGTTATCGGGGGTGTCCAGTGCAAATGTTCCCGCGATTTTGTGGCATCGACTTCCAGATTGCCAAATAACTGTTCGAAAATTCCACCTTTACCAATTGCGGATAGCAATACCTTCAGGATGAATTTAGGAAAATAGATATTTTTCGCGTTAATCCCCATACCTGAAGCAAAAGCGTTAATCATATCTTCGGTTGAAGGTTGTTCCATATCAGCGAGAAGATAGAGTTGATTTTTGGATTTTTCATTAACGACGCATTCATTGATAAAGCTAACGACATTACCTAATGATACAAGTGCCCGCTTGTTCCCGACATTTTTAAATGGCAACGGCAAGTTCTTCGACACCAGTTTTAAAAGACGCTGTATATTACCCGGAGCATTTTCACCACAAATTAATGCCGGACGGACAATAGTGATTGCCATATCACTCTCTGCGAAGCTTTTAAGTAAACTCTGCTCAGCTTCTAGCTTCGAAATTGCGTAATCAGAGGTTGGCCGGGGCTCCGACGCTTCAGAAAAAGGGATTCCCGCAGTAGCATTACCGTTGACACCGATCGAGCTTACAAAAATAAAATGTTTAACACCACTGGTCGCGGCATCTGTCGCTAATTTCATGGTCGCGTCGTGATTAACCCGACGAAATTCCGCCAAAGCATCCTGTGCATCATCATTAAGAATATGTGCCCTTCCTGCAGTATGAATGACTGTGTCGCATCCCTGAAGAAGATTTACCCAGTTGGTATCGGCTGAGATATCACCCAGGTTGTAAATTCCCTGTTCAGGGTTCTCCTGCTTGCGAGTTGTTACTAGTACCTCGTGTCCCGATGATTTCAACGCCCGGACTAAAGCAGTACCAAGAAACCCGGTTCCGCCCGTCACCAATACTTTCATTGATATCCCCTATCTGCTCAATCTGATATTTTTTTGCCCACGAGGAGTGCAGAATCGCGAGAAACTGTACAGACCTCGCTATTCCATTGAGAATGCCGGGCACGCTACCGCCCCTGGCTTAACAGCTACCAGTGCACTGAGCGAAGTTTGAATAAATGATTTTTCTGGTCTGGATTCAGACAAAAACTGGCGTTAATTGTCGTCCTAAATGACCTCAGAAACAAGTACAAATCGTTACAAATCTGACCAGATTTAAATCAGATAAATCCATGTTATCATTAGAATTAATAACAAAAAACGGCAGCTACCATTTTGGTTATGTTTCAACATACCCAAATGATGACTGCCGCTTGTGCAAATCAAGTAAGATAAAATCAGTCGTTAGCTAACAACTTCTCAATCCGGCTTCTGAACTTCGCCCCTTCCTTCAGGTTGCGCAGCCCATAGTTCACAAACGCCTGCATGTAGCCCAACTTCTTACCGCAGTCGTAGCTCTCACCGGTCATCAGCATCGCGTCAACAGACTGCTTCTTCGCCAGCTCGGCAATCGCATCGGTCAACTGGATACGATCCCAGGCGCCTGGCTCGGTTTTTTCCAGCTCGGCCCAGATATCTGCGTTCAGGACATAACGGCCAACCGCCATCAGGTCAGAATCCAGTGTCTGCGGCTGATCCGGTTTTTCGATGAACTCAACGATGCGGCTCACCTGCCCTTCTGTCTCCAGCGCTTCTTTAGTCTGGATAACAGAGTACTCGGACAGATCGCCTTTCATGCGTTTCGCCAGCACCTGGCTGCGGCCTGTTTCGTTGAAACGCGCCACCATCGCCGCCAGGTTATAGCGCAGCGGATCCGCAGAAGCGGTATCAATGATGATATCCGGCAGGACCACGATAAACGGGTTGTCGCCAACAACAGGGCGAGCACACAGGATGGAGTGGCCCAGGCCCAGCGGCTGCGCCTGACGCACGTTCATGATGGTCACGCCAGGAGGACAAATGGACTGCACTTCCGCCAGCAGTTGACGTTTAACACGCTGCTCCAGCAGCGCTTCGAGTTCGTAAGAGGTGTCGAAGTGGTTTTCAACCGCATTCTTGGACGAGTGCGTAACCAGAACGATTTCTTTGATCCCTGCAGCAACAATCTCGTCGACGATGTATTGAATCATCGGCTTGTCGACGATCGGTAGCATCTCTTTAGGAATGGCTTTTGTGGCTGGCAGCATATGCATGCCCAGTCCGGCTACCGGAATGACTGCTTTCAAATTAATCATTATTTCTTCCACCTTAAAATGGTTGACGAATTATAGCTCTTAAACCTGTTTTCGCCAGTATGATTTGCCGTAATCCTGAAATGATATTACGCCTTAGCACCACAAATTACAGTAGTTGTAATCTGAATAGAATGCGATTCCGTGCCAGGAATAGTCGCAAAAAGCCCACTGACGATTATCTGTGCGGCAGCGCAAAATTCAGCCGTTCCGTATTCACCACATGCTGATCTACCCGGTCAATATCCACCGAGCTCTGCCCTTTCTCATTCACTGCTTTGATGTTTGCCAGTGACAGCAACGTCTCGTCTTTCGCCATAAACTTACCCCGCACATCCTTACGCAGGTCGAAGTTCAGCTTCAGCGCGGGTCCGATTGCTGCTTCCTGCATCACGTTGATATTGCGTAAGAAAAGGTGCTGAGGTTTGTTATGCAGCTCAAGCGTCGCGCGCTGCATCTCGACGTTGGTGATGGCCACAAACGAGGTCGCATTACCGGATGAAATTTGTATGCCGCGCAGCTTATAGGCAAGCTGGCTATTATCCAGACGAATATCGTTAAGCTTGAAGTTCTGCGGAATCGACAGGTAGTCACCTTTAATCACGCCGTAACCGATTAACATGCCGGCACTATTGACCATATCGACATTATCAATAACGAAATTATCACAGCCATAAATTGCTACCGTGGCATTGTCTATTCCCGCCTTTTTACTGAAATCAGGCGTAATATTTTTGGCCTTAATATTGCGGATAATAAAGTGTTTACCGTTCTCAACGTGCACCAGCTGGCGGCAGTTGCTGCCGGTGATATTGGCAACCACAAAGTTCTTCACGGTCTGTTTTTCCGGGTAGTCGTTGTCGTAGGTACTGCCCGCAAGGCCAATACCAATCCCCCAGTTAATCTTCCCGTTGGTGCAGTTGATGTTGTCGATCACATGGTCGGAGATCAGAATATTGCGGTCATTGATGGCCACATTCCACTCGATCGCATCGCCCTGCAGGTGGCTGAATTTGCTGTTGGTGATGCGGGCGCCATCCACCTGGTTGTGAAACCCCTGGCGCAGGATGGCGTAATTGGCCTGGCTCACGCGGATGTTATCAATAACCAGATTACGCATCACGCTGGGCTTTTTGCCGCCAATGTAGATTTGCGTTACCGGGCCAAATCCGCTCATCGCCAGCCCTTTGATGACACAGTCAGAGCCACGAACGTCAAGGGTAATATTTTCGGTACGGCCTTCGCCCTCACCGATGACTTTGCTGCCCTCCTGCAGGACAAAGCGCCCCCGGCCATTGCCGGTTAACGCCCCGCGAATCAGCAGCGTTTTGCCGTCAGGAATGAAAATGCCCGTGTTGATGTTTTTGCAGGTGAGCCCTGCAGGCACTACGACGGTGTCGCCTTCGTTAAACGCCTGCTTAAAGGCGGCGATCCAGTCGTTGTTATTGTACTGATTTACAGAGACCGTCTTTCCGGTTGCCGCCCGCGCAACGCGGGGCGACAGTAGCGGCATTGCCGCCAGGACGGACAGAGAAGAGACAAAGCTGCGTCGGGTAATCTTTTTCAGCATACAACCTCGGCGTTACAACGTTTGCAGCAGGCTCGCTAACTGGCGATTGATCACCTGCTGGTTAAAATCTGCCTCGACTTTTTGTCGGGCATTGTGCAGCACGGGCTCCAGCGCCTGCTGGTCGATATCGCTAAACGCGGCCAGCCGATCGGCCAGGGCCATGGCGTTATTTTCGGGGACCAGCCAGCCGGAATGATCTGACTTGATCAGCTCCGGGATCCCGCTGTGCAGGGTCGATACCACCGGGATCCCCACCGCCATCGCCTCCATCAGCGCCACCGGTATGCCTTCCATGTCGCCATCGGCGCCGGTAACGGACGGCAGCAGAAACACGTCGGCTTCATCGAGCATGGCCTTCACCTCGTGGCTCGGCTTAAAGCCCGGCATCTCCACGTGCGTTTCCAGCTCATACTGTTCAATAAGCGTACGCAGACGACGCTCCCACGGGCCGATACCGAGTATGCGATAACGGAAATCCACCCCGCGCGCCTTGAGCTGGCGGCAGGCTTCAATCGCCACATGCAGCCCTTTTTTCTCGGTCAGTCGGGCAACGGAGATAATCTGCAGCGGTTTACCCGGCACCTTGACCGGACGGCGGGTAAAACGCGCCAAATCCACCCCCATCCGCGAGACGGTGATTTTCTCGCCCGGGCAGCCCATCTTTTTGAGGCGTCCGGCCCACAGGTCGCTGATGGGCAGCATCATGTCGCCGCGCTGGAACAGCTGCTGATACTCCGGCGTGTAGTGGTTCAGCACTTCACGGCTGGAGATATCAATGCCGTGGAAGATCGTGGCGATCTTCCCGTCAATCACCCCCAGCTCGCGCAGTTTGGCTGCGGTCACCCCTGCCGGGCCAAAGTGGGCGATAAAGACATCAGCGCGGTACGGCTGCGCCGTTTGTCCGCAGATGGCCGACAGGATCAGATTGCGCGACTCCGCGCCATAGCGGGAGATGTTCAGCGCTCGCCAGGTCGACGCGCGATGGAGCCCGCGTAAGGTCTGGCTGGCACGGTAGCGCAGCTTGTTCACTTTTCCGGATGGCTCATCCTGCAGCCAGCGGGTTTTCGCCTCCAGCCCATACTGGATATACGCCGCATGGGTATTTTGCGTATCGCCCTTTTGCAGGGCGATAATTTCCACGTCATATCCCATATCAATAAACGCGGTGATTTGATTGAGTACAAAGGTTTCAGACGACAGTGGGAATTTCAGTAAGAAGAAACCAACCTTCATTTCCCCTCCCGCACGCGGTCAAGCACCGACTTCACCATCCCCATTCCCTTTTCGCGCTCGGCTTTCACCGCCACGGCCAGGCGCTCATTCACGGCGGGCAGTTGCCCAAGGGTGTCGCCCACCATTGCGCCGAGCGAGCCATCCAGCAGATGACGGATATCCACGGCCATTTCCGGCATCCCCAGCTGCTGCATAATCCCGGCAGACTTGTGCTCATAGTTGATGGCAATGGCTGGCGTGCCAAAGTTCATCGAGATGATGGCAGAGTGCAGACGGGTACCCACGGTCAGGTCACAGGCTGAGAGCAGTTTGCCCATCTCCAGATCGTTCAGTTCGTCCATCACCACGTGATACCGGGACGGATCGTTCACCAGATGGCGCAGGTTCAGCGCCACCATGCGATCATCCTTGTTGTAGCTATCGATACCGGTACAGGTGGAGAGCGCCAGCACCTGATAACCGCTGTCCAGCACGCGGTTAACGACCTCGGCAAAGGCCTTCTCGTAGGCGGCCTGAGTGGTACCTAAGCGCTTATCAAAAGGTGCCAGCTCGCGCAGGGTAATGGCGACGGTTTTCTGTTTTGCCGCCACGTCCAGCCAGTGCTGCACCGCGTAGCTCGGCTGGAAGCTGTCGTCCTGGTGATCCACCAGCCACGCGGTATCCACCCCGTGCTCGACTTTCGAAGTGTCGATCTCGCTGCGCTTCATCATGTCGAGGCTGACTGACTCACGCAAAATCAGGGCATCGCAGTGGCCAAACACATAGTTTGCCAGCTGGTTGAACTGAGGTTCCTGGAATGGCCCGACACTGTGACCAATCATAAACAGCGGCTTCTTCGCCATAAAGGTGCAGAGGGCATGCTCAAACTGCGGCACGCCGTAGAGATCGACGAAGAACGAACCGCCCACCTGAATGATCGCGTCATAGCCGGACAGCAGACGCACAAAATCGGTAAAGCCCTGCGCGATGGCGATGTTGCGCAGCTTGCCGGTGTCGGTTACGCGAGAAAGCAGCACCTGATGCTGGTAGCGGCGACGCAACACTTTCTTCACGCGGCCCATCACGCCCGCAGCGTTATTGTGCTGTTTCATCTGGCTGTAGAGCGGGTCGCCCATCACCGGGCGGTTCAGTAACCAGGATGAGCTGACCGGGTAACGGCTCATCACGTCCACTTCTGTCTCAGGCTTAAGGGTGTTAATTGCATCCAGTAAACCGCGCAGGATGGCGCTGTCGCCACGGTTGCCGCAGGTATGGTTGCCAAGAATTAATAATTTCATAATGGCCTCTTAAATAACTAGCCTGCGCGAAGCAGCGTTTTCATTTTTTCGTTACGGCAAAACTGGCGCTTCATCTCCACCACCAGCGAATTGCGTGACAGCACAATCATCACCCCAAACGCCAGTGCGCCCGCAGCAACCTGCACTGCCAGCAGCGCGGCCAGCGGCAAATGGCCCTTCAGGAGCACGCCCAGACCGTAGCTCACCACCAGGGTCGGCAAGGAGAGATAAAACGGCAGCCACAGGCTCAGGATGTACTGACGGTAGCTGGAGCCCAGCACTGGCTTGATCATGATGAAGTAGCTCAGCACGGTGTTGATGATTTGCACCAGCAGAAAGCCCAGCGTGACGCCAATGGCGCCCGCCATGTGTCCGCCGACGATAATTGCCGGAATAAACAGGAAGGTTTTAAATACGTTGAATTTAAAGCTGATATCCACGCGCGCTTTCGCCATCAGCAGGGAGCCAATCGGGTTACCCACGGAGCGCAGCAGCCCCACCACGCAGAGCAACTGCAGGATCGGGATGATGCTGTTCCACTTCTCGCCAAATACCAGCGGCACAAAGTTGCTCGACACCACCATCAGACCCAGCAGTACCGGGAAGTTAATAATGCCGACCACGGAGAGCAGCTTGTAGAAGTTGACGCGCAGCTTTTCAGTGTCGTCCTGAATTTTGGCGAACGCCGGGAACAGCACGCGGGTGATAATCGGGTTGAGCTTCATCGGCGGGACGACCGCAACGTTGTAGGCCAGGTTATAGCCCCCCGCGACGCTCGCCCCCAGAATGCGCGCCAGCACCAGCGTGGAAAGATTGGTATTGACGTAGTTGATGATGCTGTCGGCCGTCAGCCAGGCGCCAAAACGCAGGTTCGAGGAGACGGACGCCAGGGAAAAATGCAGCCCCGGGCGGTAGATCTTGCGGCCAAAGTAGCCGAACAGCAGCGTGCGCACGGCAGAGTTAACCAGGTAACCGAGGATGGCGGTCATCGCCAGCGGCCAGAAATGGGCGCTCACCACCGTGAAGGTAAAGCCCGCCAGCACGGCGCTGGTTTCAATCATGCCGATCTTGTTGAACTCCAGCTCTTTTTGCATCAGCGCGCGGAACTGCTGCCCGTGCGGGATCACCACAAAGGCAAACGACAGCGTGCGCATCAGCGGGGCCAGATCCGGGTTGTGCAGCACGCTGGCGATCACATCGCTCAGCAGGAACACCAGCACAAAAACAAATATCCCCAGCCCCACGTTCAGCCAGTAGAGCGTGGTCAGCTCCAGCTGGCTAATCTCTTTGCGCTGGATAATCGAGTTGGCGATACCGAAGTCAGACAGCGTGTCGGCCAGCGCGATAATCACCAGCGAGACGGTCAGCAGACCGAACTGATGATTATCGATAATGCGCGCCAGCACGGTCATCTGCACCAGCCCCAGGCCAATGATGACGATAGTCGCCATCGCTGACCACTTGGCGCCGCTGATGGTTTTTTCACGTAAGCTCATCTTAGTACGCCGCTTTGTTCACGAAACCTTTGAAGATGGTCAGAAAAACAATTTTGATATCGAACCAGAGGCTCCACTCACGGATGTACTCAAGGTCGAATTCAATGCGTTTTTCCATTTTTTCCAGCGTGTCGGTTTCACCGCGCCAGCCGTTGATTTGCGCCCAGCCGGTAATGCCTGGTTTCACTTTATGGCGCAGCATGTAGCCTTCAATCAGCGAGCGGTACTGCTCGTTATGGGCAACCGCGTGCGGACGTGGCCCGACAATCGACATACCGCCGGTAAAGACGTTGATAAACTGCGGCAGCTCGTCCAGCGAGGTGCGGCGCAGGAAATTCCCCACGCGAGTCACGCGCGGATCGTTCTGCGTAGCCTGCGTCACCACTTTGTCGTTCTCCATCACCTTCATGGAGCGGAATTTCCACACCATGATCGGCTTACCGTCCATGCCGTAGCGCGTCTGACGGAAGATGACCGGGCCGGGAGAGCTCAGCTTCACCGCCAGGGCAATGCAGCACAGCACCGGAGAGATCAGCAGAAGGATCAGTGAAGAGAGCACAATGTCTTCCAGACGTTTGAGAACACGGTTGATTCCTGACAGCGGCGTGTCGTACAGCGGCACTACCGGTACACCGTTCACCTCTTCGATACGGGAATGGAGAATGTTGAAGGTAAAGACGTCCGGAATGAGGATCACGGAACAGGTGGTGTCCGCCAGGTCGCGCATCAGTTTCTTAATGCGGGACTCCTCTTTCATCTGCATGGCAATGTAGACGTTGTGAATTTTGCCCGCTTTCGCATCGTCAATAAGCTGATCGTAGTTGCCCGCCCAGTCCGACGGCACGCCACCCGGTTTCGCGTCGTGGTAGATCCCAACCACTTCAAAACCTAACCACGGCTCTTTGCGGAAGCTATCAAGCAGCACCTGGCCCACAGGCAGATCGCCGGCAACGGCGACATAGCGGCGGTTGTAACCACGGTTACGCAACCAGCCCGCGCCAAAGCGGATAAGGGAGCGGCAAACCACCATGCCGACGCTGGTTAACAGATACCAGCACAGATACGTCACCAGACGATTATCAAAATCATGGCTGAACGCCACCAGGCCCGCGCTGAAGATCAGGCTTAAGGTCCAGTTCTGCAGCAACAGCATCAGTTCGGTGGTCATCTTGACGCCACGCCACGAACGATAGAAATCCGTCATCCCGCCGATCATCTGAAACACGACCAGCGCAATCAGTGCCATCAGCAGATGCATGTATAAGAACGATTGCCCGCTGATCCAACACACCGCCCACAATCCGCCGACCATGATGGTGATATCAGAAAAACGCTGCACCATAGAGATTAACGATGCATTCGTTCTCGCTCGTTCGCGCTTTTTTAGATTCGTCATCGTTGTTCCTGTATTCGGTTTCCCCTCCCACCGGGAGGGGCAAATATTACTGATTCAACAGCGCCAGAATGTCCTTCGTTCGGGCTTCCATCAGCGCGGTGTCGGCGCGGGATTCCACGTTCAGGCGCACCACCGGCTCGGTATTGGACGAGCGCAGGTTAAAGCGCCACTGCGGGAACGCCATGCTGATACCGTCGGTACGGTCAATTTCCAGCGCGTGAATTGCAAAGTGCTGTTCCACGCGGGCAATGGCTTCAGCCGGCTGTGCCAGTTTGCTGTTGATCTCTCCACTTGCCGGGAAGGCCGCCATACGGTCGCGCACCAGCTCGCCCAGGGTCTGACCTTTCAGGCACAGCAGTTCGGTCACCAGCAGCCACGGGATCATCCCGCTGTCGCAGTAGGCAAAATCGCGGAAGTAGTGATGGGCGCTCATCTCGCCGCCGTAGATGGCGTCTTCTTCGCGCATACGCTCTTTAATAAACGCGTGACCGGTTTTGGACATCACCGGCGTGCCGCCTGCCGCTGACACCACGTCAACGGTGTTCCAGGAGAGGCGCGGGTCATGAATGATCTTCGCCCCCGGATTTTTCTCGAGGAACGCTTCCGCCAGCAGGCCGACAATGTAATAGCCCTCGATGAACTGCCCTTTCTCGTCGAACAGGAAGCAGCGGTCGAAATCGCCGTCAAAGGCGATGCCCATATCCGCACCGTGTTCAATCACCGCATTGCGGGTGTCGTCGCGGCACTCTGGCAGCAGCGGGTTTGGGATACCGTTCGGGAAGTTGCCGTCCGGGGTGTTGTGTACCTTGACGAAGGTCACCGGCACGTTCAGCGCCTTAAAGCGGGCTTCCAGGGCATCCACCACCGGGCCCGCCGCGCCGTTGCCGGAGTTGATGACCAGCTTCAGCGGCTTAAGGTTTGCTACGTTGATGTAACCCAGCAGGTGGTCAATGTACTCTTTACGCAGATCGATCTGCTTGTAGCTGCCGCGTGCAGACTCGTTCACTGGCGGGAAGTCGTTGGCTTCCGCCAGACGCTGCACGTCGCGCAGGCCGGTATCGCCGCTGATAGGGCGCGCACCCTTGCGCACCAGCTTCATGCCGTTGTAATCCATCGGGTTATGGCTGGCCGTGACTTCAATCCCGCCGTCCACGCCCAGGTGGAAGGTGGCAAAATAGATCTCTTCGGTACCGGAAAGGCCGATATCCAGCACGTCCACGCCCGCGTCCTGCAGCCCTTTCGCCAGCGCCAGCTTCAGGGATTCGCTGGTCAGACGCACGTCGCCGCCCAGCACGATAGTTTTCGGTTTCAGGTATTCGCCGTACGCACGGCCGATGCGCCACGCAATGTCTTCATTCAGCTCTTCACCCAGCTTGCCGCGAATATCGTAGGCTTTAAAACAGGTTAACTTTTCCATCATGACCCCTTTTTCAGGCAACAGTTGGCCCGCCCAATTAACAGGCAAAATATTTTTTATTCATTCGTAGGCCCGGTAAGCACAGCGCCACCGGGCATGATGCGAAGCGGTTACACCCGACCGTAGCGGTCCTGGAAACGGACAATATCGTCCTCTTCCAGATACGCGCCGGAGCGCACTTCAATTAAATCGAGAGGTATCTTCCCTGGGTTTTCCAGACAGTGTGTCGCCCCCAGCGGAATATAAATTGACTCGTTTTCACCCAGCAGTTTCACTTCACCGTCGATGGTCACTTTGGCGGTACCCGCCACCACCACCCAGTGCTCGGCACGATGGTGATGCATCTGTACCGACAGGCCTTCGCCCGGCTTCACGGTAATGCGCTTCACCTGGTAACGTTCGCCCGCATCGATGGAGTCGTATTTGCCCCACGGCCGGTACACTTCGCGGTGAATATGGTGCTCGTGGCGACCATCGGCTTTGATCTTCTCCACCACCTTTTTAACGTCCTGCACGGCGTTACGGTCGGCAATCAGCACGGCGTCTTTGGTCTGGACGACCACCAGATCCTTCACCCCCACCGTGGTCACGAGGCCGGATTCGGCGTAGACGTAGCTGTTCTCGGTTTTGTGGCTAATCACATCACCGTGATGGACGTTACCCTCCGGGGTATGCGCGCTGATCTCCCACAGGGAGGACCAGGAGCCAACATCGCTCCAGCCTGCATCCATCGGCACCACCACCGCATCCGCCGTGCGCTCCATCACCGCATAGTCAATGGACTCTTCCGGGCAGGCGAGGAAAGCGGCTTCGTCGACGCGAATAAAGTCGAGGTCCGGATCCACCACGTTCATGGCTTTTTCGCAGGCGCTCAGGATATCCGGACGATACTTTTGCAGTTCTTCCAGATAGCGACCGGCGCGGAACAGGAACATACCGCTGTTCCAGTAGTATTCACCGCTGGCAACGTAGGCCTGCGCGGTTTCCAGATTCGGTTTCTCAACGAACTGCGCCACGTCAAACGCCACGCTGTCGCCTTCGCCCGGCGTCACGCTGCCGCGGCGGATATAGCCATAGCCGGTTTCTGGCAGATCCGGCACGATGCCGAAGGTCACCAGCTTGCCGCTTTCTGCGTAAGGAATGGCCGCCCGCACCGCGTCGCGGAACGCCTCTTCCTGCTGAATGACGTGGTCTGCCGCCAGGACCAGCATCAGCGGATCGCAATCCGGGCTGCTGCGTTTTGCCGCCAGCGCCGCCAGGGCAATGGCTGGGGCGGTATTTCGTCCGGCAGGCTCCAGAATGATATTTTCTGTGAGTTTGTTCAGCTGGCGCAGCTGCTCGGCAACAATAAAGCGGTGCTGTTCGTTACAAATCACCACCGGGCTTTCACACTCCACACCCTGCAGACGGTTAACCGTTGTTTGCAGCATGGTGAGATCCCCTTTCAGGCAGAGGAACTGTTTTGGATAGAGCACGCGGGACAGCGGCCACAACCGGCTACCAGAGCCACCTGCCATCACAACCGGATACAACGTGGTTTGACTCATGATTTATCCCCGTATATCTGCAATAAATTGGCTCAGCACGTTCTCTTTCTCGAGCGTGCGTTCGGCATATTCACGTGCCACCGTGTTCACTTTTGGCATGGCGAGTGCCTGTTCAATTCCGGTCACCAGCGCCGGAACCGATTCCGGCTCCACGCAAACGGCGATCCCCGGGTAGCTGTCACACAGCTGGCCTAATTCGGTTTCGGCTTCTGCCGTGATCACAGCGTTCCCGCCCACGGCCAGAATGTTGGTCAGCTTGGACGGCAGCACCGCATCCGCCGCGCCGCGCTTTTGCACCACCAGATGGCAGTCACCCATCTTCAGCAGCGCAGGCAGCGCCTCGTAAGACTGAAGCGGGAAGAATTTCACGTTAGTCAGGCCGCGTTCACTGGCCATCTTCTCCAGACGCGCTTTTCCGCCGCCCTGACCGACAATCACAAACATCCACGGATGTTCGCTAAGCTGTTGAGCCGCCTCGATAACGTTCTCCAGCCCCTGCTTTTCGCCGATATTGCCTGAATAAAGAATGATTTTTTGGTCATCAGGCAAACCGAGCTCTGCGCGAAGCGCCTGCGCGTCGTGTTCTGTTACGTCACGGAAACGGGCCACTTCGGACCAGTTCGGGAAAAAGATCACCTTTTCCGGCGCGACGCCCTTCTCCTGCGCTTTGTTCATCATCGATCGCGAGATGGTGGAGACATAATCCACGTTATGCAGACCGCTGCGCTCAAAAGCGCTGGCGAGTTTCGCCACTTTGCCGCCCTTGCCTTTACCTGCCATCCCCAGGCCCAGCATGGCGTCGACTTCATAATCCTGAATGTGCAGCAACGTGCGCGCTCCGGAGAGCTTGCCCAGCAGCCGCATGCCCGGCGTGCAGAACAGCGTCGGTACCACGCCGATGATGCGATCCGGCTTCCAGCGACGCTGCGCCATCAGCGGGAAGAAACTGCTCAGGGCAAAGCTGCCCAGATGAATTAAACGTTTCAGCGTCGAGGGCTGTTTCGGCACGTACAGCGGGCAACGCCAGACGGTCGCAGCGCCCTCTTCGCGGCGATAGCGCCAGCTGGAGTAGCGCTCGCCCACTTTCCATTCCGGGTAGTACGGCGGCGCGGTAATGACCCGCACGTCATGTCCCTGGCTCGCCATCCACTCGACCATCTCGCCGGTGTATTTCCCGATACCGGTCAATTCCGGCGAGTAGTTGATTCCATATACGAGGATCTTCATAGTCCCGGCACCTCAGACTGACGATCGGCCAGGAAATAGGCACGACTGTTGTCATGCACATTGTCGCTGGCCAGCAGCACCTCTGGCGTCTGCCAGCGGTAGTCGTCGTGCTGAGAATCAGGCAGACGCAGGTCTGCCTCACTCACCTTCAGGCGGAACCCCAGCACAATGTAGTGCGTGGTGAAGCCGGTACCTGAAAAGTTATCGTCATAGAAGTGCTGCCAGACCCCGTAAAACTGGCCTGCTGCCATCGGCAGTTGCAGGCCCAGTTCCGCCAGAGTGAGACGCTCAAACGCGTTGGCCAGCGTCTCATCCTTCTGCACGCGCCCGCCGGGCACGAACCAGAAGCCCTGAGCAGGACGATTGGTTCGTTTCCCCAGCAAGAACTCGCCGCGTTCGTTCTCCACGATCAAATCAATTGAGATGAGCGGAGTGGAGCGCACTACCGTGGCAAAATCTTCCTGACTTAAAAACATTGTTACCCCCGGAAGCGGTGCTGGTTTTCCAGGAACCACTGGTAGGTACTTGCCAGCCCTTGTTCCAGCGACACCTCGTGATACCAGCCCAGCTGATGCAGACGGGTGACGTCCAGCAGTTTGCGCGGCGTGCCGTCCGGTTTGGTGGCGTCAAACACCACGCGGCCCTTGTAGCCCACCACCTGAGCGATGGTCTGCGCCAGCTCGCGAATGGTGCAATCCACGCCAGTGCCAACGTTGATATGCGACAGCATCGGCTCGGTGTTCTCCTGCCACACCTCGCGATCCAGCTCCATCACGTGAATGCTGGCCGCGGCCATGTCATCCACGTGCAGGAATTCGCGCATCGGCGTGCCGCTGCCCCACACCACCACATCCGGTGCGTTCTCGGCGGTCGCCTCGTGGAAACGACGCAGCAGCGCCGGGATCACGTGCGAGTTGCTCGGGTGGAAGTTATCGTGCGGCCCGTACAGGTTGGTCGGCATCACCGAGCGATAGTCACGGTTGTACTGACGGTTGTAGGACTCGCACAGCTTGATCCCGGCAATTTTGGCAATGGCGTACGGCTCGTTGGTTGCTTCCAGCGTCCCCTGCAGCAGTTCGCTCTCGGCGATCGGCTGTTTCGCCATTTTCGGGTAGATACAGGATGAGCCGAGGAACAACAGCTTGTTCACGTTGTGCAGATGTGCCGCGTGAATGATGTTGCTCTCAATCATCATGTTCTCGTAGATGAAATCTGCCGGGTAAGTGTTGTTAGCGACAATGCCGCCCACTTTTGCCGCCGCCAGATACACCTGATCGATACGTTCATTGGCAAAGAAGTCCTGTACCGCACGGCTATCGAGAAGATTCAGCTCGTCGCGGGTACGGACAACCACTTCCACGTCACCGCGCTGCTCCAGCTGGCGAACAATCGCGGAACCCACCATTCCGCGATGACCGGCGACAAAAATACGTTGTTTTGTCATTCTCAGGACTCCAGCGCGATGGCAACCTCGTAGCCATGAGATTTGAGCAGGGAGTGTTTTTTCGCTGCTTCAAGATCTTTGGCTACCATCTCAGAGACCATCTCCTGCAGAGTGGTTTCTGGTTTCCAGCCCAGTTTCTCGTGCGCTTTGGTTGGGTCGCCCAGCAGGGTTTCCACTTCCGCAGGACGGAAGTAACGCGGGTCAACCTGCACAATCACATCACCTGGTTTCACGCCCGGTGCGTCATGGCCGGTCACAGAGACAACGATCCCCTTCTCTTCCACGCCAGTGCCTTCGAAGCGCAGTTTGATACCCAGCTGTGCGGCAGCCATTTCCACGAATTGACGGACGGAGTACTGCACGCCGGTCGCAATCACGAAGTCTTCTGGCTGCTCCTGCTGCAGCATCATCCACTGCATCTTCACGTAGTCTTTGGCATGGCCCCAGTCACGCAGGGAGTCCATGTTGCCGAGGTGCAGGCAGGATTCCAGACCCTGGGCGATGTTGGCGATAGCGCGGGTAATTTTACGGGTCACGAAGGTTTCGCCACGACGTGGGGATTCGTGGTTAAACAGAATGCCGTTACAGGCGTACATGCCGTAAGATTCACGGTAGTTTACGGTGATCCAGTAGGCATACAGTTTGGCTACCGCGTAAGGAGAACGTGGGTAGAACGGGGTGGTCTCTTTCTGCGGGATTTCCTGCACCAGACCGTACAGTTCAGAGGTGGATGCCTGGTAGAAACGGGTTTTCTTCTCAAGGCCGAGGAAACGAATCGCTTCCAGCAGACGCAGCGTACCCATGGCATCAACGTCAGCGGTGTATTCCGGGGATTCGAAAGAAACCGCTACGTGGCTCATCGCGCCCAGGTTGTAAACTTCATCCGGCTGTACTTCCTGCAGGATGCGGGTCAGGTTGGAGGTATCGGTCAGGTCGCCGTAGTGCAGATGGAATTTCGGGTTCGCCGCATGCGGATCCTGGTAAATATGATCCACACGTTCCGTGTTGAAAGAAGAAGCACGACGCTTAATACCGTGAACTTCATAACCTTTTTCCAGCAGTAACTCTGCCAGGTAAGAACCATCCTGCCCGGTAACGCCGGTGATGAGAGCGACTTTAGACATGTTTATATTCCTCTACTTATGAATTTAATCAGTTTCAACGCGTTCGCGTATCACCACTGCGGGGTTGCCACGGCAAATTTTATTTGCCGGTAGCGATTTAAAAACGCTGCTGCGGGCACCGACTACCGTGCCATCGCCAACAGAAACACCAGGTGCAACAAATACATCTGTTGCCAGCCAGCATTTTTCGCCAATCACAATTGGCGAAGCGGTAATATCAAAATGCTGACTCATAAAATCGTGGCTGCCGGTACACAAATAACACTTCTGTGACACCACCGCGTTTGCACCAATCGTGATATCGCCAAGGGTATATAACACGGCGTCATCCCCTACCCAGGCGTAATCGCCAAGCGTTAATTTCCAGGGGTAAGTAATTTTTACCGATGGACGAATAACTACGTTTTTTCCGATTTTTGCGCCAAACAGACGCAATAAAAAGGCACGCCAGCGATACAGTATTTGCGGTGACCAGGCAAATAAGGTGGCCTGAACGGCCCACCATAACTGCACTTTAATTCCGTTCCCGCCCCGAAAACCTTTCGGCACGGTGAACCCGTTAAGATCCTGCATTACATTTCCTTATATTCAGGCTTTGTTATATAAGGTTTTCGTTTTACCCGTGGTGCGCAGGCGGAATAAATAAGACAATTCCGCCCAGAATGCGGGCACGCGTAATATCTTACGCTGTACGTTTTTTGCATCCTGGCACAATTCCAGATTATTCGAGGTGGATACACCGCCCATTGAAAATTCAGACACCAGCCCTTTAATTCGACGGAACGGGTAGCCTGATTTATACAGACTGGCGGCCAGGGCATAATCTGATGACACTTTATACTGCAGATCGTAAGGCTGTTTTTTCAGACCTTTTACCGGGAAGAAAATGGCCTGATGGCTTGCCGGTAAACTGTGATAGATATACCAGCCGGGTTTCGCGCTGCGGCAAATTTTATGCCCATCGCCAAAATCGAGCAGCGCATCACCAATATACATCGCGTCGTCTTTCTGGCGCGCCAGCTGACGGGCAAACTGGGCCACATCGTCATGGAACACATCGCCCGAGTTTAGGAAGATGGCATAACGGCCTTGCGCCATGTTAATGCCTTTGTTCATCGCATCGTAGATGCCTTTATCTTTCTCGCTAACGAAGCGTAAGTTGAACTCACCGTTGAGTTTTTCCAGAAACTCCGCCGTGCCATCGTTCGAGCCGCCATCGACCACGATCCACTCAAAGCTGAGACTCGGATCGCGCGCCAGGTTGCGCAGCGAGCGCCAGGTTTTTACCACCCCTTCGTAATTACGAAAGGCAACAGTAATGACGCTAAGAAACATAAATCACCTCATTTCGTCATACGTTCGTAATATTAAGCGCTTTGCGCAGAATAAACGGACAGACAATCAAGAAAGCATATTCCGGGCTAAATATTGACCCCGTAAAAAACAGCGACACTGGCGTAAACAGATAAAGCTGCACGCGAAAGTTCTGGTTATCTCCAAACGCGTTAATCATCATTTTGAAAACTTTAAACAGATACCAGAGCGTCAACAGTACGGCGAACCACGAAAAATAAATAATTAACAGATACAGGCCATTGTCTATGGTTTTACCGACATCCGCACCGTTAAAGATTCCGAATGATGCAACATATTCGTAAAGTGAGCCGAATCTTACTACACCGTCGATATGGGTTAAGGAATAACCCACCATCACCAGCGGCCCGATAATGCGATAATAGGACGATGAGCCTTCCGTTCCCAAATCTCCCAGACGCTCAGAGATATACGGGAATGCAAATATCACGCCTACTAAAAATACCGTCAGGGAGATGATCGCCAGCGGCAGCTTTTTCTTAATCGCATCTTTGTTCAGGTACTGGAATGCCCACTCCAGGAGGTAAAACAGGATAAATGTCATGACCCCTGAGAACGAACCAGACAGAACGATTCCTGCAAGAATCATAGCATCGGTCTTAGGGGTTTTGATACCAAACTGTTTGATGCTGAGCCAAATTGAGATTAACGCCAGAGCGAAAAACGCCGGTTCAAAATAGAGGGCTGTCGTACGCTTACCGCCAAACTTAATGAAGTTCAGTACATAGCTGTTAC
The DNA here is from genome assembly GCF_001605945.1 of Enterobacter sp. SENG-6. Classification (NCBI taxonomy): domain Bacteria; kingdom Pseudomonadati; phylum Pseudomonadota; class Gammaproteobacteria; order Enterobacterales; family Enterobacteriaceae; genus Enterobacter; species Enterobacter sp. SENG-6. Next base: position 18,595 of record NZ_LOMM01000066.1, on the reverse strand, counting down.
TGTAAATGAGATATTTCGAAATCATCTCCATCAGGCTGCTACCACCGGTGAGAATAATTTGCGCCATTTCCAGTGCAGCAAGCATAACAATTAACGCAACGGCAATATAAAAGAGCCTGAGGATTTTCCGATAATTGTGCGGAGAAATAGTTTTAAAACGAATACTCCAGACCATGCCAATAATAATGACAATATAAACAAACAGCATGGTAGAGGTGACGTACTTGCTGGGATCCAGCGACTGGCCAAAGATGTAGTTAAACAGCGTCAGGCCAAAGCCCATCCCTAAGGCAATCATCAGCTTCTTGAGGTTGATTTTATCGACGTACAACAGAAGCAGAGCAGGCAAGAAGGTCACAATGGTTATCGGGAAGCTTTCGCCAAGCTGGGCAATTTTGACGTTGACCAGCAGATAGATCAGCGGCAGCAGCAGATAACTACAGACTCTGATAGAACGAGACATATTCCTCCAGCATCTGTTGTCCACTGTAGGCCTTGCGGCTGCGGTTGCGGAACGATTCCAGGTCAGTGCCAAAAACGGCCTGCGCAATCTGCGGCTTCGGCAGTTGCACCAGCGGCAGCACCTCCTGTTCCGCGAACGTTTTCCCGCCCGATTTTTCCAGCACTTCACGCGCCGCATCGCTGTGGGTGGCGATCACCGGCACGCCAACCGAGAGCGCTTCGCAGAGAATCAGCGGGTAATTATCCACGCGCGAGCTGAACACCAGCGCATCCATCCCGTTGAGGGCGCTCATCAGCTTGCGCTTATCCGTTTCAAACCCGTGATTCACCACGTTAGCGCCGTCGAACGGCGAGAATTTGCCGAAGGTATGCAGTTCAATTTTGTCACCCAGCGCCATCATGTCGCGCACCAGCTGCTGGTTGGTTTTGCCGTCGTAACGCAGGTCATGCGCGACGATTGCGATTTTCGGTTTGCCTGCGGTTTCCGCAACCGGGGTCAACTCGGCCAGAATCGCTTCCGTCGCCACGTCGATCCCGTTGTTGATGATCTGACACCGCCCTGCCCCATACAGACTGTTAAAAGCATCGGCCACATGCTGGCTTGGGGAGATAAACGTGCAGCCGAGCGACAGCATGTCGCGGAACAGCTGACGTTTTCCGTCCACCAGCTGGTGAGCGCGATCCACTTTCACCGGCGGGTAATTGGTTAATGTCGGACACTTCTGGCAGGCGTTTTTCCAGCCTTCGCAGCCGTCGGTGAACGCGCAGCGCCCGGTCACGCTCCAGTGGTCGTGCAGCGTCCAGATGAAGCGGGTATCCGGCTTGTGAGCCTGTACCTTCTGGCAAAACGTCACCACCTCTTGCAGGTTCAGCCAGTAGCTGTGCAGCACGTGAAAATGGAGCACAACCGGGCCGGAGGTTCGCGTGACCGTACGATAGAGGTTGTTCAGGTTGCCAAACAGATCGCGGTTAAACAGACGAAACAGCGCAATGTTGGCGACAGACGTCAGACGTGGCGTCTGCTTGTGCACCTGCGGATAGCTATCGTGGCTGACGCTTTTCTTACCGCCTTTGCCATAGCCGTAGATAAAACGAGACTGAAGCCCTTTTTGCAGCGCACGCTGGTGCAGATCCAGCGCCACGCCAGCCGCCCCGCCCTCGGCGAGACGGACGTTAAATTGCAGAATGTTCATTTGATCACCTTCACGCGGGCTTTTTCGCCCACTACCAGCGCGTTATCAGGAATGCTGTCCAGCACCACGCTGCCTGCACCAATCGTGACGTTGTTACCAATGGTAATGTCGCCAATGATCACCACGTTCGCCCCCAGCTCGACGTTGTTGCCGATGACCGGGCAGGCCAGGCTCTCCGGCCCCCGGTTGCCGATGGTGACCGCATGACGAATAGTGAAATCATCCCCGGCGACCACGAACTTATTGATGACCACCGCATAGCCGTGGTGAATGGTAAAGCGGCGGCCGATGGTGGCCGCAGCCTGAATTTCATAGCCAAAAATGCATTCGGTGATAATTCGGTACAGCACCAGAACCGGTGCCGCCCAGAGGTTGTTCAGAACATTTTTCTTACGCCACACCGAGCAGAAATGCGCGATGCGGTACGCCAGAACCATGCAGCACGGGCGCAGGCTCCAGCTGTTAGCGCGGCAATCTTCCAGAAACATTATTTCCCCCGCAGTCCATCAGCCAGTCGCTTGCCGTTGCGTACAGAAAACAGCGTCAACAAGGTACGCCAGGTCATCCGCTTATTGCGGATCTGATAGAGGGTAAAGAGCTGGTACTTCCGGCTGGCACGGTCAAACTTATCCTTGTGCTTGCGGTAGAAATGGAAGTAACCCGAGAATTTTTTTGGTGAGGAGGTGATTTGCATCTCCCCGTGGTTGATGTGCAGGATCTGCGTGGCCTCTTCCACCTTCCACGGCTCGCCATACTCCACCACCATTCGCAGGAAGATGTCGTAATCCTGCGCGGCCTTCAGTTCGGTATCGAACAGGCACTCTTTAAAGCGCCACGCCCAGGTGAACACCTGATTGCCGATGATGTTGCGCTTGTAGAAGAGGCGGCGAGAGTATGGTGATTTCGGATACAGCGGCAGGCTGGCTGGCTGCGAGTAAACCTCGCCCTGACAGACATAGTCGTTGGCATACAGGAAAGCGTGAGTGACCAGTTGTTCCTTGTGCGACAGGAAAATGGACAGACGGTTTGGTGTCCACTCGTCATCGTCGTCGATGCCGGTCAGATACTGCCCTTTGGCCTGCATAATTGCCTGATTACGCACCGCACACGCCCCGGAGTTGATCGCGTTATGGGTATAGCTGACACGCGGGTCATTGAGGTCAGTGACAAACTTTTGCAGCTGCTCATACGAAGAGGAACAGTCATCAACAATGATCAGCTCCCAGTTATCGTAATCCTGGCGCAGCACCGATTTGATTGCACGGATCGCCAGCTGCTGACGATTCCATGTCGGCATATAAATAGAAACTAAAGGGCGTTGTGTGGTCATAGTCTTCCCCTGATCCCTCACCCCGCCTCTCTCCCAAAGGGAGAGGGAGAATAGCTGCACCGGGCAGTTCCCTCTCCCCTCGGGAGAGGGTTAGGGTGAGGGGGATTGTTATTTGCTGTCAGACTTATATTCGTACTCGTAATACCCGTAATCCTGGTACCCGGTCGCACGGCGGAAGATGGAGTTCAGGATCACCCCTTTCACCTCAATGCCGTTCTGCTCGAAGCGGCTCAGGCTGGTTTCCACTTCCTTCAGGGTGTTCACCGCATAGCGCGCCACCATCAGCGTGGTTCCCGCCAGGCGACCGACCACGGCCGCATCGGTCACGGCCAGAATTGGTGGTGTATCGATCAGCACCAGGTCATAGTTTTTGCTCGCCCACTCCACCAGCTCGGCAAAGCGGTCGCTCATCAACAGTTCGGATGGGTTTGGCGGCACCTGACCACGTGGGATGAGGTCAAATTTCGGGATGCTGGTCGGTTTTGCGCTCTGGCTAATCTCACCCTTGCCAAGCAGGATTTCCGACAGACCGTTGACGTTATTGGTCCCCAGCAGCTCGTGGGTATAGCCCTTACGCATATCGCAGTCGATCAGCAGCACCCGTTTATTGGTCTGGCTGACCACCGCCGCCAGGTTGGCACAGACAAAGGTCTTACCTATCGACGGGCTGACACCGGTTAACATCAGTACGTTGTTTTTGGCCTGCATCATGGCGAAGTGGAGACTGGTACGCAGGCTGCGCACCGCTTCAATTGCCAGGTCCGTCGGGTTACCCACTGCCAGCAGCTGGCTCTGCTTGTAACGCTTGACGCCTTTGACGCTTTTGACCCGGTCATGCGATTTCTGCCATTCGGAGAGCGGGATACTGGCGTAAACGTTGATACCATTCTCTTCCAGCACCTGCGGGCTTTCGATACCGCGGTTGAACAGCGAACGCAGCAGCACACCAACAATGGAGAGCATCAGGCCGAGGATAATGCTGCCGAGAATAATCAGCGCTTTCTTCGGCTTCAGTACGCCAGGCTGGGTAATGGCCGGGTCAACAATACGCACGTCGCCGACGGTGCTGGCTTCGGTAATCTTCAGCTCCTGCTGTTTGTTCAGCAGCTGCATATAGACCTGCTGGCCGGATTCCACGTCGCGGGTCAGACGCACAATTTCCTGCTGCGTTTTTGGCATCGCGGTGACGCGGTCATTAAGCTTCGCTTTCTCCTCTTCGAGGGTGCGACGTTTTTCCAGCAGCGTGCGATAGGCCGGGTGACGTTTGGTGTAGAGCTTAGAAATTTCCGCCTCTTTGAAGGTCAACTCATTAAGCTGCGCATCAATGTTGACCATCGAATCGAGCACCGATTTCGCTTCCAGCGGCAGATCGACGGAGTCTTTATCCTGACGAAACGCGTTCAGTTTGTTCTCTGCATCATCCAGACGTGCGCGTACTTCCGGGAGCTGTCTGGCGAGGAAGGCCAGGCTTTTCGCCGCTTCAGCCGACTTGCGTTCGACGTTCTGCTCAAGGTAGTTGCGGGTAATGCTGTTGAGAATTTCGCGGATTTGATCTTTATCTTCACCGGTAAAGGTCATGCTCAGGACACCCGTGTCCTTGCCATTTTCGGTGACCGTCAGGTTGTTTTGCAGATTGTTGATCATCCCCAGGGTGGAGAATTTGGTGACGGTAAACTCGCTGCCTTCCTGCGCCTGAATAGCGCTCACCTTCATGCTGACGCCATCTTTTGTCAGCATCTGCCCCACTTCACCGCGCGCGCTGAAGCCTGCGTCGCTGGTCAGCTGATACTGCTTCGGCCCTAGCACGGTCAGGGTAAAGGTTTGATCCGCGCTCCCTTTCGGCAGCACAAAGTCGGTAACTTTTACCGTGTCGTTGCTGTGCCCGGTCAGGCGATCCCAGCCGGCACCAAATATCGGGAAGGTATTTTTGGTGACGGAGATATCAAGCCCCAGATCGTGAACCGTTTTGCCCAGCACCAGACGCGACTGGATCAGCTGAATTTCGGCCTCGGAGGCAGGCGGTTTGTTCGCCAGGGCAGAGCCAATATCCTGCACCAGCGAGTTGCCGGTGTTCTGCTCAATCTGCACCAGCGCATCGGCGCTATAGATGGGTGTCGCAAACAGCGTATAGACGATCGCCGCGGCGGCAAACACGGCGGTGATCCCAAGTACCCACCACTTCGCCTCTATGACGGTGCCGACCAGGCGACCAATATCGATTTCATCACTGCCCGAAATCGGGGCGGCAGAAGGTTTTGTTTTTTCTGTCATTGTTATCCCTGCTGAGCTTTCAGTGCCTGCGCCCACTGACGGGCAGACTGGTCAAGTAAGGTATACACCGCCTCAAAGGCCTCACGGCTTTTGCGATAGGGATCGGGGATTTCGCGTTCGTTTTCCCAGTGACCAAACAGCATCACTTTGCCGCGCATCTCCGGTGCGATTTCGCATAGCGAGTGAATATGGCGTTTTTCCATCGTCAGGATCAGGTCATATTCCCGGCACATGCGGCCGGTGACCTGGCGGGCGCAGTGCCCGTCAAGAGAAAGGTTGTGATCGCGGGCCACGCTCGCGGCGCTTTCATCGGCACCTTTACCGACCAGCGCGCCCAGCCCTGCAGATTCGACGGTGAGCTCGGGCTGGTAGTGTTTCAGCAACCGCTCAGCCGTTGGGGAACGGCAAATGTTCCCCACGCATACCACCAGAATTTTATTAAACATCGCGGATTACCAGGTATGAATGTCGCGCGCCGTATCCGTCATGTAGCGAACGCCACTGATGGTTGGCAGCAACTGGTTGATCAGACGGTTCCAGCGGGCAACCGGTGCGGTGGTGACATACACCACGTCATAAGGCTGGAGGCGGAACTCAGTTGCCATTACCAGAGAAGTCGCATCGGACATATCCAGCTGGTAAATATTGGCAATCTTGCCTTTCGCACTGCCCTCGCCTTTCAGCGGACGAATCACGAAGATACCGGTGGCATTAGAGGTGGTGAGATCGATACCCTCTGCATTGCCCAGTGCTTCGGTCAGGGTCATGCCGCTGAAGTCCATTTTGAGGGTGCTCTGTTTCTTCACTTCACCCATCACGAAGACTTTCAGATCGTCATTACGCGGTACATACAGAATGTCGCCCGGATAGAGCAGACGGTTCTGCGTCAGGTCGCCGTTTTGCATCAGCGCCTGCAGAGAAATGCGTTGTTCTTTACCGTTGTGGGTCAGAACGACGTTGCGCCAGTCGGCACCGTCGGTTAAGCCGCCCGCGGCGTTAATGGCGTCCAGCACGGTCAGCGGCACGTTGGTGATGGCCTGCTGGCCAGATTTGTTCACCTGTCCGGAGATATAGGCTTTTTGCGAACGGAATGCGGCGATATTAACGTCCACCTGCGGATCGGCGATGTACTGCGCTAAGCGGCCGGTAATATCACTACGGATTTCGGCAAGGGTTTTCCCGGCAACGTGTACTTTGCCGATATAGGGATAGAACATGGTGCCATCAGACTGCACCCAGTTACCGGTGTCGCTTGAGCTGCGGTATTGGCCCGCTGGCGTGGTCAATTCCGGATGGTCCCACACGGTAACGTTAATCACGTCACCCGGACCTACGCGGTACTGGTAGGAGGCAATTTCCTGGTCCAGAGACATATTCGGCTGCGCAACATTTGGACGTGGACGTAATTGTTCGACCAGACGTGGTGTCAGTGGATAAACATTCACCATTTTGTCGAGATCAAAATCAGCATCTTGTTGTTTGATCACATCCTTACCCATTGTTGACATATTGCTGCCGGGAAAGACTGTACAACCACTCATCAAGGTCACAGACACCAATAATGGCATCAATTTCATTTTGGATTTCATCATTGATTATTTATCACTTTGGCAGAGTAATTATCCTGTGCAATTAAATAAGCCGGGTCGATTTGGCTTTCAGCATGCAGTTGTTCAAATAGAAATATAACTGGCATCAGTCCTAAAAAAAGCTTATTCATCCATTGGCTATTGACAGAATAATCGAGGCTGATTCACACGCTTTCAGGCACGCTACCGCCCTTGGCTTTCAGTTACCAATCCACTGACTAAACAATGCGTTATGGATAGACACCCTCTTTGATAAGGCCTTCTGGAAATATATCAGCCGCTTGCGATACACGGCAGATAATGAATAACCATCACTGAAGGCCGGAACAATAATAGCAACAAGGAGATTTAACATTCGATGCTGGGAGAATTGTTGCAGCTAACCTAATAGCAGGCAAGGAGACAACTGTCCTAATAACGGTTTTTAAGATTAATATTAAGAGCAAAGTTTTGACGTTTTAGGATTTTCTTTATATTGACAAAATTAAAATAAAAACCATTTATTGCGATATATCCTAAAATGCGTTCACCGTAATTAAATCTACGTATTTAGCTTATTTACAGATTCCGCATTGTTCTTCCTTTTTGCCGGATCGTATTAAGAGAAATCTCAGCCCGGCATTGCAATTTCCCCTGGCTTTATCCATGATCGAAGTGTGACATTGCTCATATAACAGAAGGTATTGCGATTACTATGGAATGGATTGCCGATCCATCAATCTGGGCCGGGCTGGTTACGCTGGTCGTCATCGAATTAGTGCTCGGTATTGATAACCTGGTCTTTATCGCCATCCTCGCCGAAAAACTCCCCCCGGCGCAGCGCGACCGTGCGCGCGTAACGGGCCTGCTGCTGGCGATGGTGATGCGACTGCTGCTGCTGGCCTCAATCTCCTGGCTGGTGACCCTGACAAAGCCCCTTTTCTCCGTTCACGGCCTGAGCTTTAGCGCGCGTGATTTGATCATGCTCTTCGGCGGGTTGTTCCTGCTGTTTAAAGCCACGGTAGAACTGAACGAGCGTCTCGAAGGCAAAGACAGCGAAAACCCCACCCAGCGGCGTGGGGCTAAATTCTGGCCGGTGGTGGCGCAAATTGTGGTGCTCGATGCGGTCTTCTCCCTGGACTCCGTCATTACCGCCGTCGGGATGGTCGACCATCTGGCGGTGATGATGGCTGCGGTGATCATTGCCATTACGCTGATGGTGATGGCGAGTAAAGCGCTGACCCGGTTTGTGAACAGCCACCCGACTATTGTGATTCTCTGCCTGAGTTTCCTGTTAATGATTGGCTTTAGCCTGGTGGCAGACGGCTTTGGGTTCCACATTCCGAAAGGCTATCTCTACGCCGCCATTGGTTTCTCCGTCATGATTGAGGCGCTTAACCAGCTGGCGATTTTCAACCGCCGCCGTTTCCTCTCGGCAAATCAGACATTACGTCAACGCACCGCCGACACGGTGATGCGCCTGCTCAGCGGGAAGAAAGAAGATGCGGAACTGGATGCTGAATCTTCCGCGATGCTGGCCGATCACAGTGACGGGCAGATCTTCAACCCGCAGGAGCGGCTGATGATTGAGCGGGTACTCAATCTTAACCAGCGCACGGTCAGCAGCATCATGACGTCGCGCCATGACATCGAACATATCGACCTCACCGCCCCGGAAGAGCAGATCCGCGCCCTGCTGGACAGAAACCAGCATACCCGGGTGGTCGTGACGGGGGGTGACGAGGAAGAGGAGCTGCTGGGCGTGGTGCACGTCATTGACCTGCTGCAACAGCAGTTGCACGGTGAGGCGCTCAATCTGCGCGCCCTGGTGCGCCAGCCGCTGGTGTTCCCGGAGGGGCTGCAGTTGCTCTCTGCCCTTGAGCAATTCCGTAACGCGCGTACGCACTTTGCCTTTGTGGTGGATGAGTTTGGTTCGGTTGAGGGGCTGGTTACGCTCAGCGACGTGATGGAAACCATCGCCGGTAATTTGCCAAACGAAGTGGATGAAATCGATGCGCGCCACGACATTCAGAAAAACGCGGACGGTTCATGGACGGCCAACGGCCATATGCCGCTTGAAGACCTGGTCCAGTATGTTCCCCTGCCGCTGGATGAAAAGCGCGAGTATCACACCATTGCAGGTATGCTGATGGAGTATCTGCAGCGCATTCCCCAGCCGGGTGAAGAAGTTCAGGTAGGCGACTATATGCTCAAGACGCTGCAGATTGAAAACCATCGCGTGCAGAAGGTGCAGCTGATACCGCTGCGCGACGAAGACGAGATGGATTTTGAGGTGTAAAAAAGCCGGGTGGCGCTTCGCTTACCCGGCCTACTGTGCCCGGCTTTTGTAGGCCGGGTAAGCGAAGCGCCACCCGGCACAACAGGCATCACAGCTTATCGAGCAGCTTCTTCACGTCCTTCCCGTTTTGGGTATCTTTATTGCGATCCGCCCAGTCGTTCAACCGACGTTTGGCTTCATCCTGCAGATGCTTGCGCAGGATCTGATCCACCTGCAGGCTGTAGTTCAGCGACTGCCATTGGCCATATACGCTCAGCGGTACCGGCGTCTCTTTCAGGAAGTCGATCAGCTTACCTTCACCCTGCCAGCCGGACAGCACCTGAACGTTGAAGTGGGTATCCGCCGTCTCTTTTACCAGATCGAGCTTGCCCTCGCCGGTTAATGACAACAGTGAGGAGGTCCCCTGCATGCTGTTCAGAGAGAGCTGCCCATTGTCGAGCGTCAGGTCACTGCTAAAGCTGTCGAGACGCGTGGCGCTGTCGTAATTTTCCTGCGCTTTAACTTCGCTGCTACGCTCCACCGCCTGCTGTACCAGCTGCTGGAAGTTGAGCCCTTCCATGCGGGCATCTTTCAGTTCAAGGTGAGCCTGCCCCTGCCAGTCGCGGCGGAAAGCATCAGCATCGATCTTCGTGCCCGAGAAATCCCCCGCCAGCGTCAGTTGACCCGTCATGGAGATGGGGTAGTCAAAGGCTTTCAGGATGGTGCCAATCTCAACGTTGTCGAGACGCGGCTGAAATTCCGCAGTCGAGGCCTCTTTACGCACATCCAGCGTGCCCGGCAGGGAAAGGTGCCCGGCGCCCATTTTGCCGCTCAGTTCGGAGATCACCAGCAAACCGTTCTGGTTGAACATCTGGCTGCTCACGTCGGTGAAATCGATACCGCGCCAGCGCAGGCTGTTGGCCTTCAGCAGAATGTCCGCCGTGAAGCCCCGCAGACCGTTATAGTCCGGCTGATCGAGATTAGACGAGATAACCGGACGCGTCTGTTTCCCCTGGTTTTGCCCGAGCTGCGCGGGATCGTTGTCCGTAGCGCTCGCCGGAGGCGGAGGAAGCAGGTTTTCCAGGTTGAGCTTGTCAAACTGCAGATTGAGCACCCATTTCGGCTTCGCCTCCAGAATGACGCTCGCCTGCCCTTTCAGGCTGCTGTCGTTCGCCTGCAGGTTGAGATTATTCATCTCCAGCTGTTTTAACTCTTCACGCCAGACGGCCTGCATCGTTCCCTGACCGGCAATCCCCTGGGCAGGGAGATCGGCTCCTGTCAGTTGCCAGTTTAGCTGCTGAATGTCGGCGGTAAGCTGGTGCGGATAATCCGACGCATTGACGCTGGCATTCAGAGACAGGGTGAGATCGCGCTGATCGCGGTTGACCCGTCCGCTAAACTCCAGCGAAGCAAGATGGTGCTCATCCTGCTCCATTTTGAGGTTGATATTCCGTACGGTGACCTGCTCATCGTCTTCATGCTGGAAAACCAGCACGCTATCGGCCACCTTCAGTTTGCCGATATCGAATGACCAGCCCGTATCTGACGGTTCATCAGGTAAGGTATTTTCCCGCGGCGCAACCGGCGCATCCGCGTTACGCACGGCTTCAGTTTGCTGGGTAAGCTGAATCACCGCGCCTTTTAACATCACCTGGTTGACCTGCAACTGGTGCGAAAAGAGCGGAACTAACGCCACATCAAGGCGCATGTTCTCGGCAGACACCAGGGGCTGCGCAGCCCCCGGCGCGGTTAACGACATGCGGCCAGAGAGAATGCTGAGCTGGGGCCAGACGTGCCAGCGCAGCGGCCCATCCAGCTTCAGTTGATAACCACTGCGGGCTTCGACCTGCCGCACCATATAGGCGCGAAAATCATTCGGGTTAACCAGCAGAACCAACGCTGAAAGGCCAGCAACCAGCACCACCAGCAAAATCATCAGCGTTGTCAGAACTCTTCTCATGGCATCCTCAATGGACTAACGATCAGTCTTTATCAATACGGCTGGCAACCGCACCCTGCTGGTCGCGGTATTTTGCGTCCTGACGGCGGTTGTAAGGACGATCGGCCGGACCCGTCAGCGGTTCAAAGCTCAGCGCACCAATCATCATGCCCGGGCGCAGCGCCAGCGGCAGTTTACCGGCGTTGAAAAACTCCAGCACGATTCGGCCCGACCAGCCTGGATCGATACGGTGCGCGGTCACGTGTACCATCAACCCCAGACGCGCCAGAGAGGAACGGCCATCGAGCCAGCCCACCAGATCCGCGGGCAGCGTCACCGATTCAAAGGTCACCGCCAGCGCCAGCTCGCCCGGATGCAGATAAAAGGCCTCGCCTTCGTCGATAACGATTTCGTCACTCATCACGCGATCAAGCGCGGCGCTGACTTCATCCTTCGGCCCGCTAAGGTCGATGAACGGTGCGGTATGGCCGCTGAAGGTGCGGAATTTATTCCCCAGTCGCACATCAACGGTGACACCATTGATACGCTCCACGGGTGGACGTGGGGTAATAGACAGGCGGCCTTCATCCAGCCAGGCTTCTATATCGCGATCACAAAGACGCATGGCACTCTCTCCTTTCGTGCATCGTGCCCTGAGGATAACGACTCAGGGCAAAGCAGGTTATCTCTGAACGGTACACAATTCGCGCGGCTTATTCAAAAAACTGGCTGATTTTCGCTTTTAAGATATCAATGGCAATGCGGTTTTTGCCTCCGCGCGGCACGATAATATCGGCGTATTGTTTGGATGGTTCAATAAATTGCAGGAACATTGGGCGAACGGTTTTCTGGTACTGCGCCATGACGGAGTCCATTGAACGGCCACGTTCGTTCACGTCACGCTTGATGCGGCGCATCAGACAGATGTCCAGCGGGGTATCAACAAAGATGGAGAAGTTCATTGACTCGCGCAGACGCGCGTCGGTCAGAAGCAGGATGCCTTCAAGGATAATCACCTTCTTCGGCTCAATGCGAATCGTTTCCTGCGTACGGGTATGTTCCACGTAACTATAAACAGGCAGTTCAATCGCCTGGCCGCTCTTGAGCGCTTCTAAATGCTGGAACAGCAAGCTGTGATCCATGGCATTAGGATGGTCATAGTTCGTTTTTACGCGCTCTTCCATCGACAGATGGGATTGGTCTTTGTAATAACTGTCTTCGGGAATGACGCCGATGTGCTCATCACCAACTTGTTCACGCAGTTCGCGGTAAAGCGTACTGGCAATAAGACTTTTACCTGAAGCCGATGCGCCGGCAATGCCTATAATGACGCACTGATGAGACTTATCAGTCATAAATTTAGCGACCTGATTAACCTGGATGTTAAGGAAGGACGACGCCGGAGCGTCAAACGCGGCAATTATAGGGATTTCACGGGCGTGATACCAGTCGAAAGCGCAGGTTATGCGAGACAGGCTGAAAAGTGACGCCATGTTCCCTGAGTGAAATTTTTACGCGCGTTTTTTCAGCGTTTAACAGGATTTTTTTACACACTAACTATTTAATAAATCTATGATGTCAAATTATGAGCAGTCGCCATATGAATTGTAAATTGTTTGTACTAGCATAAACCAAATTAGCACATTCACTCGTCCGGACCTTACTCCCGACGGCATGGCGTCTCTGGATAAAGCGGTAATGAATAAACAACACCAGCGGGTTTTGGTTACCACCCCACATCCTCTTATGCGACTTGTCTGTCTGGGCCTGGTCACCTTTATCTTTACCCTTTTTTCGCTGGAGTTGACCCGCTTCGGCGCGCTGCTGGCTCCGCTCTGGTTTCCCACCGCCATTATGATGGTGGCGTTTTATCGCCACGCCGGAAAAATGTGGCCCGGTATTGCCCTGGCCTGTTCGTTTGGCAATATTCTGGCCTCGTGGATGCTCTTCTCCTGGTCGTCGATTAATCCGACCTATACCGCCATTAACGTGGTGGAAGCGGTAGTTGGTGCATTATTACTGCGCAAACTGCTCCCCTGGTACAACCCGCTGCAGAATCTGAATGACTGGATCCGCCTGGCCATCGGCAGCGCGCTGATCCCCCCGCTGGTGGGCGGTGTGCTGGTGCATTTACTGATACCCAGCCCGGAGCCGCTGCGTAATTTCCTCGTGTGGGTCTTGTCTGAAGCGGTTGGCGCACTGGCCCTGGTGCCATTGGGTTTGCTGTTTAAGCCGCACTATCTCCTGCGTCATCGAGACCCGAAACTGCTGCTGGAAACGCTGGTAACCATGGCCGTGACGCTGGTCCTTAGCTGGGCGGCCATCGTCTGGCTGCCATGGCCTTTTACCTGCGTCATTGTTCTGCTGATGTGGAGCGCAGTACGCCTGCCGCGCATGGAAGCCTTTATGGTGTTTCTGGTCACCGTGATGGTGGTTTCACTGATGATTGCCCGTAACCCGGAGGCATTGACCACGCAGCACACCGGCGCGATGCAGAATGCCCCCTGGCTGCCGTTCCTGATGCTGCTTCTGCCAGCTAACGTCATGACCATGGTGATGTATGCCTTTCGCGCAGAGCGAAAACACATCACTGAAAGTGAAGAGCGTTTTCGTAATGCGATGGAGTATTCAGCTATTGGCATGGCGCTGGTCAGCATTGACGGCCAGTGGCTGCAGGCCAATAAAGCGCTGTGTAACTTTCTTGGCTATAGCCAGACGGAGCTGCAGTCGCTCACCTTCCAGCAGCTAACCTGGCCGGAAGATCTGCACACCGACCTCGAACAGCTTGAACAACTGGTCAACGGGGATATCAACACCTACACCCTTGAGAAACGCTACTACACCCGCAGCGGCGAAGTGGTCTGGGCGCTGCTTGCGGTCTCGGTTGTACGTCATGCCGACGGTTCACCGCTCTATTTCATTGCCCAGATTGAAGATATTAACGATCTGAAGCAGACCGAATGGGTCAATAAACGGCTGATGGAGCGCATTACCCTTGCCAATGAAGCGGGCGGCATTGGCATCTGGGAGTGGGATCTTGAGCCGGACATCATCAGCTGGGATAAGCGGATGTTTGAGCTGTATGAAATCCCGCCGCACATCAAACCTACATGGCAGCTCTGGCACGATACGATGCTGCCTGAAGATCGCGCCCATGCGGAAAAAGTGCTTCGGGAATCACTCATTTCACGGCTGCCGTTTAAGCTTGAATTCCGTATTCGCGTGAAAGAGGGGGTACGCCATATTCGCTCCCTGGCGAACCGGGTCCTGAACAAACAGGGGGAAGTCGAACGCTTGCTCGGTATCAATATGGACATGACCGAAGTGAAGCAGCTCAATGAGGCCCTGTTCCAGGAAAAAGAGCGTTTGCACATTACCCTCGACTCCATCGGCGAAGCAGTGCTGTGTACCGATGTCGACATGAATGTCACCTTTATGAACCCGGTCGCCGAGAAAATGAGCGGCTGGCTGCAAACCGAGGCCATCGGCCAGCCGGTGCTGAAGGTTCTGCATATCACCTTCGGCGAAAAAGGGCCGCTGATGGAGAATATTCACAGCGGCGATATGTCCCGTTCAGATATCGAGCAGGATGTGGTGCTGAACTGCCGTACCGGCGGCGTTTTTGATATCCATTACAGCATCACCCCGCTCAGCACGCTGGACGGGCAGAATATCGGCTCGGTGCTGGTTATTCAGGACGTCACCGAATCGCGCAAAATGCTGCGTCAGCTCAGTTATAGTGCTTCTCACGATGCCCTCACCCATCTGGCAAACCGGGTCAGTTTCGAAAATCACCTCAAACGGCTGCTGCAAACCGTGCAGGAGACGCGCCAGCGACATGCGCTGGTGTTTATCGATCTCGATCGCTTCAAAGCCGTCAACGATACCGCAGGCCACGCGGCAGGCGACGCCCTGTTGCGGGAGCTTGCGTCCTTGATGCTGACCATGCTGCGCTCCAGCGACGTGCTGGCGCGTCTGGGCGGGGATGAATTCGGGCTGCTGCTGCCGGACTGCAATATTGAAAGTGCCCGCTATATTGCGGGTCGGCTGGTCCATACCATCAACGACTATCACTTTATGTGGGAGGGCCGCCTGCACCGGATCGGCGCCAGCGCGGGGATCACGCTGATTGATGAAAATAATCATCAGGCCTCGGAAGTCATGTCCCAGGCCGACATTGCCTGCTACGCCTCGAAAAACAACGGTCGCGGCGTGGTGACGGTGTACGAGCCCCAGCAGGAGCGGGCCCACAGCGCGCGCAGCATGATGTCGCTTGATGAACAGTGGCATATGATCAAAGACAACCATCTGATGATGATCGCCCGCAGCGTGGCCTCCCCGCGCATCCCGGAAAGCTGCAACTTCTGGCTGATTTCGCTGCGCCTGTGGACCAGCCAGGGAGAAGTGCTGGAAGAGCACGCCTTCCGTTCCGGCCTGGCGGAGCCTGAGCTTTTACATGCGCTGGACCGCCGTATATTTAGCGAATTCTTCCGCGCGTATGCCGCTCCGGTTGCCAAAAAAGGCCTCGGGGTCGCCCTTCCCCTGTCCGCCGCGGGTTTAGCCAGCGCCACGCTGATCGACGAATTGCTCGACCTGCTGGATAAAGGACCTTTACCGGGCCGTCTGCTGCATCTGGTCATCGCGATCGACGTTGTGGCAAACCCGGATCCGAACGTCCAGACGGGGCTGCAAAAGCTCCGCCACGCTGGCTGCCGCGTGGTGCTCAGCCAGGCGGGACGCAACATGGAGCTCTTTAGCCACCTTGGTGCCAACGTGGCTGATTATCTGATGCTGGACGCCGAAGTGGTGACCAATGTGCACGGCAACCTGATGGATGAGATGATGGTTACCATTATTCAGGGCCATGCTCAGCGTCTGGGGATGCGAACCATCGCCGGTCCGTGTAACCAACCCATCATGATGGATACGCTCTCCGGCATCGGCGTTGATTTTATTTTCGGTGACACCATCGGTGAGCCGCAGCCGCTGGATCTACTGCTGAACACCAGCTATTTCGCCATCAACTGATGGCGTCCAGCCGTCGGTATACCAGATGTGCAACAGGGCGTAAGAGCGCCACGGCTGCCAGCGCTGGGCGTAGCGGCGAATTTGCGCAGGCGTCATGCCGGCAAAGCGTTGCTTAATCAGGTAGTCATCCGGCAGGAACACATCTTTCGCCTGCCAGCCGCGCAGGGCAAGGTAATTTGCCGTCCAGCGCCCTATCCCCGGACGCTGCTGTAAGGCTTTCATCCCGGCCTCAATATCCGCAGGCGGGAACAGGGGAAACGTGCCGTCGACCACGGAGCGGGCCAGATGAATCAACGACTCCGCCCGTTTGACCGGCATGCCGAGGGCCTTCAGCGCCAGCGGATCCACCGCAGCCAGCACCTCAGGTGTGGGAAAGCACAAATAGCCCGGCGCATCTTTTACCGGTTCGCCGCACAGGGCTACCACCCGTGAGGCCAGCTTCGCCGCCATCGCCACGCTGACCAGTTGCCCCAGGATCGCTCTCACGCCCTGCTCGTAGGCATCCATCGCCCCCGGTAAGCGCAACCCTGGTCGCGCAGCGCCAAGGTCGCCCAGCGCCTGCTGAATTTGCTGCGGATCGCAGGCAAGATCGAACAGACCTGCGATGCGTTCAAGACAGGTCTGCGCAACCGGGATTAACCCCGGGCTGAGCGTGACGTTGAGCGTGTGGGCGTTCAGATCCGGGGTGACGCGAAAGATCCCCTGGTGTCGCTGGCAGGTGAAACTGCGCTCGTAGTAGCGTTCGGTAACCGTCTCGATCCCCTCCACCGCACGCGCACCAAGAAAGCCAAACATCCATTGCCAGTCATAAGGGGGTTGCCAGGTCAGGGTATACATCGTCACTCCTTTTTTGTTCACCTCAGCATAAACCGAAAGGCCTTGTTTCGCCTTGCTTTCATATTCCTGTTGTCGCCGGTCGGGCATTCCGCTAAAGTCTCGCCCCTTCTCACTGGCATGGGGATTAATCGTGTTTATTGGATTCGACTACGGTACGGCGAACTGTTCGGTTGCGATTATGCAAAACGGACAACCACTGCTCCTGAAAATGGAAAACGAGAGTACGCTGCTGCCGTCAATGCTCTGCGCACCAACCCGCGAAGCGGTCAGCGAATGGCTGTTCCGCCACCATCAGGTTCCGGCCACGGCGGCGGAATCACAAGCGTTGCTGCGCCGGGCCGTCAGTTTTAACCGCGAAGAAGATATCGACGTCACACCGTCGAGCGTCCAGTTCGGCCTCTCGTCGCTCGGACACTACATTGACGACCCGGAAGAGGTCTACTTCGTTAAATCGCCAAAATCGTTTCTCGGCGCCAGCGGGCTGAAGCCGCAGCAGGTGGCGATGTTTGAAGATCTGGTCTGCGCCATGATGCTGCACATTCGCAATCAGGCGCAAACCCAGGTACCGGAGACAATCGATCAGGCGGTCATTGGCCGTCCGATCAACTTCCAGGGGCTGGGTGGCGACGAGGCTAACCAGCAGGCGCAGGGGATCCTTGAGCGTGCCGCGCACCGCGCGGGCTTTCGCGACGTGGTATTCCAGTATGAGCCGGTGGCGGCGGGGCTGGATTTTGAAGCCACGCTGACAGAAGAGAAGCGCGTGCTGGTCGTCGACATCGGCGGGGGCACCACCGACTGCTCACTGCTGCTGATGGGGCCGCAGTGGCATAACCGTCGTGACCGCGAAAACAGCCTGCTGGGGCACAGCGGCTGCCGCGTGGGCGGTAACGATCTGGATATCGCGCTCGCCTTTAAGAGCCTGATGCCACTGCTGGGAATGGGTGGGCAAACGGAAAAAGGGATCGCTCTGCCGATCCTGCCCTGGTGGAACGCTATCGCCATCAACGACGTCCCCGCGCAGAGCGATTTTTACAGCAGCGCGAATGGCCGCTTCCTGAACGATATGGTGCGCGATGCCCGGGAGGCCGACAAGGTCGCCCTGCTCTACAAAGTCTGGCGTCAGCGTCTGAGTTATCGCGTGGTGCGTACTGCCGAAGAGAGCAAAATCGCCCTCTCCGATCGCCCGGAGCACGCGGTTTCCTTGCCGTTTATCAGTGAAGATCTGGCAACCGCCATTTCTCAGGAAGGACTGGAAACCGCGCTCGCCCAGCCGCTGCAGCGCATTCTGGAGCAGGTGCAACTGGCGCTGGAGAACGGCAAAGAGAAGCCGGACGTGATTTACCTGACCGGCGGTAGCGCCCGTTCGCCGCTGATCAAGAAAGCGCTGGCAGAACAGCTGCCGGGCATTCCAGTTGCCGGCGGCGATGACTTTGGCTCCGTCACGGCGGGGCTGGCGCGCTGGGCGCAGGTGATGTTTAGTTAAATACACAAACTGAGGCCCCTCGATCATCTCGTGGGGCCTCAGTATCGGTATCTATATTGAGCGACAACGCTCCACTTGCATTGGGTCTGAATTTAGTCTTTTTCTCCTCCATGCAGACCCTATGGCACTGTTGCAAATAGTCGGTGGTGATAAACTTATCATCCCCTTTTGCTGATGGAGCTGCACATGAACCCATTCAAAGGCCG
>NZ_LOMM01000065.1:0-1384 GCF_001605945.1 Enterobacter sp. SENG-6 | reverse complement strand
TCACTCTCCGAGAGAATACCGGCGGCAGCGGGCATCGTTAACTTAAGATACAAAAGCTGTCCGGAAATGGCGGGTCAAGATCAGATGTCCATGATGTGATTTCAAATAGTGATGAGATTGATTATATAAATGATTCGTCTCTTGATTTTTCTGTCAGATTGAATCCCGCGCAGTTCTTTTTATTTCTTGATGTGGCTATAGAAAATATTCCTCAGCATCATTACTTTTTTGATAGGGAAAATAAATGGTGTCTAGTGATCAGTGCAGAGGGATATATTGACTTCGGTTTCTCATGTTTAGATAAAAAATGATTGAAATGGAAGGTTCATCCTCCCAGGACGTTTAGGTAATGCTTTTGTTTTGATACAAAGAAACCTAGGGGACTAGAGTCTTGCGATGATGATGTGCCTCTACAATTACCGTAAGGTTTTAGCCGCGACATGGCTAGCCTGTTTGCCGTACTTTATAGTGATGCTGATCCATTTCGAGCAGATGGCACAATTGTTGAGCCAACGTTCAACGGCGAACAGAATAGCTGCGTCACTTTTTACTTAATACCTAATAGAATTCTATCCTAATCAATTTCCCACAAATGCACTCACTGGCACGCCGAAACGCTTCGCCAGCGCGCGCATATGATCCAGCGTTAACGTGCGTTGTCCGTTAAGAATCCGACTCACCAGAGACTTCTTGCCTATCTCGTTCTCGAAATCGCTCTGAGTGAGTTGGTACTGATCCATCAGCGTTCGCAATAACGCAACGCCTGACGGAATGCTGGCAACACGCGCGTTAAATTCTGCAAACTCCTGAGACTCGTTTTCGTATTTATAGGTCTTCATAGTGAGCATCTCTACCAGCGGGCTATCGGGGTCATGCTCAATCATATACTCCACCAACGCCAGATCATCCTCGTAATCTTGTCGCGACGGGCTTGAGCCCAGGAAAGGAAGCTCGTTGGTCAGATCGTTTGCCGCTTTGATGGCTGCTGCATAATTCATTCTTTTGTTCTCCCGTGGAGGTCCGTGAGCTTGTCATACTCTGCGTGAGTGCTGATGTGTTTGATTAAGATCTTTCCACGCTCAAAATCAGCAAGAAACATCACTCTTAAATGCCCGCTACCCACATCAATAACTCACCATTTTTCCCGGTATTTCATCCTGTCCCGACTGGGGAAACGCTTTCGCATGTCGTCTTGTGGCGGGAAATGCTCCTTTTAAGTACCTGGTAAAGATCGTCCATGGCGAGTGCTTGATTCGGAAATTATCTGGTGGCTGCGTCGGGAGGTGCTCTTGAGACTACGTTTGACCTGCTCCCCGTTGATTAGTACACCCCGATGTTAGTAATGTCTTCATAAGCCACATGAGGACATCCCCATGAAGAAGCG
>NZ_LOMM01000064.1:0-1546 GCF_001605945.1 Enterobacter sp. SENG-6 | reverse complement strand
ATGGTGGGTTACCACCAAACGAATCAGAAAACCGATACTGGAAAAACTCTAACGCGGTGGCCAGTTTTAGTTGACCACAACAGAGAATGAAAATTATCAGTAAGCGCCAGGCGATGCATATTTATCGTCAGCATGCCGAATCCAGGCTATCTGCCTTCTGTACAGGTCACTACCAGTGGCATGGCAGTGTATGCCATTACTATGGACGTGAAGTTCAGGATATCAGCGGCGTACTCGCTGTTTTTGTTGAACGTCGTCAGGACCGGGCAGGCCCGTACGCTATTCTTCGCTGCGTGACGGCGAACTAATCATCCCACTCAGTCATTAAGGAATATATTAATGCAGTCGACCACCATATCCGGCACATCGGCGGAGAACACATCCTGCCTTCAGTGGGAATTAAAACGTAATATCACGCCGTGCTTCGGCGCTCGCCTGGTACAGGAAAGCAACCGCCTATACTTTCTGGCTGACCGGGCAGGATTTAATGGCTCATTCAGTGACGATGAAGCTTTGCGTCTGGACCAGGCATTTCCACTGATGATGAAACAGCTTGAGCGGATGCTGACGGCTGGCGAGCTTGATCCTCGCAGCCAGCACTGCGTCACACGGCATCACAACGGACTTACTTGTGAAGCTGACACTCTCGGCTCTCATGGCTACGTTTACATTGCCATATATCCCCAGTCAGCTCTAACCAGATAACACCTTCCTCTTCTTTTATCAGGGACTCAACTCATGCATATTTCAACTGTACCGGCAACGGTGACGGTTTCGTCACGCCTGTCTCCTGTCCAAGTTTGGCAAAAACTATTAACGTATATTTTAGAGCATCATTACGGCCTCACGATCAACGACACACCGTTCAGTAACGATACGACGATTCAGGAACATATAGAGGCTGGAGTGAATCTTACTGATGCTGTTAATTTCCTTGTGGAACGATTCGAGCTTGTGCGCATTGACCAGAAGGGTTTCTCCTGGCAGGATCAAGAACCTTGGATAACATCTTTGGATGTTCATCGGGCACAGTACAACCTTGGCTTGAAACGCTCATAAATCAGCCAACTGATCATTAAGGAAAACATGTGGGGGCATAATCGGGGGCATGTCAGTAAACCGCATAGTAAAATAATCAATAAATTCAACATGATTAATCACCAAATGCGACTCCTGTGATCTCCGCCAAAAATGCTATGCTCACTTATCAAATCATCCAGTTTCCTTTTGTAAAAAGGTTGAGTTTACCTCTCTTCTTATTGTAAAACTAAGATATCAGAATAATAAATCTGAATCATAACCAGTGGTCCTACTCACAGTTAAACCCCTCAAGCAATGATAAAGGGATAAGAATGGATGAGATTGATTTTTCTTGTGAAATGGATTTTCACGTTGAACTTAGAATTCATGATAAGAACTTATTCGGAAAGTTGATTTTTCCAAAAGAAACACCAGCTTATCTTGATGATGTAGCCCCCTGAAACACCAGACAGTAGCTGTATCTCCAGATAAGAGATAGGCTTGAATATATGTCTAACACTAACAC
>NZ_LOMM01000063.1:0-1562 GCF_001605945.1 Enterobacter sp. SENG-6 | reverse complement strand
CCATAAATACTCCAGAGAGAATAATAGGAACTCAATTTTGATTTTGAGTATAGTATTTAAGTTTTGCGTCTTCAATTTTTTTTTTGTGATTTCAAAATGGCTTGGACACATACAGAAAAAGAAGAAAAGGTTAATATAAGCCAGTACACACAGAGGGGACGCTCCGCGTCTCTCTGTGACTGGTTCAGGGCTCTGCCCCGAAACCCCAAAGGCAAAAAACCTGTCTAACAGGGTGATGGCTCGCTATGCGAACCATCACCCATAACTAGCTTGGATGGGCATTTTGAGCGTCAAGGTTAAACCGCTGCGCGGTCGCCAATGGCGAACCTTGACCCCCAAAATGCCCGACCGAAGGAAGGGATCTAAAATCTAAAAGATCCCCCTCTTAAGGGGGATCTTTTATTAGATAAGAGGGGGTTTTTATATATTGCTGTTTTTTATGTGTTTTTTTTTCTGAAGGTGCCGTTTTTTTTCCGGACGATCGGAAATACATGTGTTTCCTCGGTTTTTCCTACCATAGGAAAAATATTTTCTTTTATTGTGCGTTTTACTTTCCTATAATCAGATTAAGTTTTCCGATTGATAGGAAAGAAAATGAGAAGTCAGGATGTAATCACTGAAAAGCAAAGAGAGATCAGGAAAGCAGATCTTCAACATCAGGAAGAAAAACGCGATAGAGAGCGGCTAGAAGCTCAGAAGAACCAAAACTTCACTCAGGTATACCCTTTGGGCTGGAAACGGCTTGCAGAGCTCGCTAAAGGCAATTCTGCGGCATTTGGGTTTTATACCTATCTTGCCCAACACATCGATGGTTCTTGCGGCGCTGTCGTTGCAGACCAAACATTTCTTGCAGAACAATTCAACGTCACAACGAGAACGATACGTAATTGGGTTAAATATCTTGAGGAAATGCACGCTTTAGTAAAAATACCAGTGACAGGAAGAGTCTGTGCGTACGCGCTAAACCCACATGAAGTCTGGAAGGGTTACGATAATGCCAAGCCTTACGCTGCTTTTTTAACAAAAACATTAGTCAACAAAGATGGTGAGATTCAACGTCGAATCATGGCTATGTTTTCAGGAACGGAAAGCGGTCAAGAGCAGTAGCGTAGCGACTCTTGACGGCTTGTAGTGACCCCATACTTGGTGAAGGTGGTTGGTTTCACGAAGTGAGGCCAACCACCTGTTAAGCGGGTTTTATTCTGAAAATTCAGTCAGATCTTGAATACGATCTGAGCGAATCAAAATGTATTTTTGAGTAGCAGTAGTTCCGTCACAGCGAACAATATTAATAGCCGGGCAATCACCATCATCAAACCAAGATGACCATTGTTCAAAAAGGCCTGCCCAAACAGATTTGGTAATTTTTTCAACGCCAAACCAGCATAGAATTTCCCATCTTTCAAACTCTACATAACCCATATAAAACAATTTGTTAAGTTTGTTTTCGATGTCAGAACTAAACCTTTTAACGCCAGCCATAAATACTCCAGAGAGAATAATAGGAACTCAATTTTGATTTTGAGTATAGTATTTAAGTTTTGCGTCTTCAATTTTTTTTT
>NZ_LOMM01000062.1:0-1601 GCF_001605945.1 Enterobacter sp. SENG-6 | reverse complement strand
AACGTTCCTTCAGGAGACTTTAAGTCTCAGGGAGAACTCATCTCGGGGCAAGTTTCGTGCTTAGATGCTTTCAGCACTTATCTCTTCCGCATTTAGCTACCGGGCAGTGCCATTGGCATGACAACCCGAACACCAGTGATGCGTCCACTCCGGTCCTCTCGTACTAGGAGCAGCCCCCCTCAATTCTCCAGCGCCCACGGCAGATAGGGACCGAACTGTCTCACGACGTTCTAAACCCAGCTCGCGTACCACTTTAAATGGCGAACAGCCATACCCTTGGGACCTACTTCAGCCCCAGGATGTGATGAGCCGACATCGAGGTGCCAAACACCGCCGTCGATATGAACTCTTGGGCGGTATCAGCCTGTTATCCCCGGAGTACCTTTTATCCGTTGAGCGATGGCCCTTCCATTCAGAACCACCGGATCACTATGACCTGCTTTCGCACCTGCTCGAGCCGTCACTCTCGCAGTCAAGCTAGCTTATGCCATTGCACTAACCTCCTGATGTCCGACCAGGATTAGCTAACCTTCGTGCTCCTCCGTTACTCTTTGGGAGGAGACCGCCCCAGTCAAACTACCCACCAGACACTGTCCGCAACCCGGATTACGGGTCTACGTTAGAACACCAGCCATTAAAGGGTGGTATTTCAAGGATGGCTCCACGCAGACTGGCGTCCACGCTTCAAAGCCTCCCACCTATCCTACACATCAAGGACCAGTGTTCAGTGTCAAGCTATAGTAAAGGTTCACGGGGTCTTTCCGTCTTGCCGCGGGTACACTGCATCTTCACAGCGAGTTCAATTTCACTGAGTCTCGGGTGGAGACAGCCTGGCCATCATTACGCCATTCGTGCAGGTCGGAACTTACCCGACAAGGAATTTCGCTACCTTAGGACCGTTATAGTTACGGCCGCCGTTTACCGGGGCTTCGATCAAGAGCTTCGCGTTGCCGCTAACCCCATCAATTAACCTTCCGGCACCGGGCAGGCGTCACACCGTATACGTCCACTTTCGTGTTTGCACAGTGCTGTGTTTTTAATAAACAGTTGCAGCCAGCTGGTATCTTCGACTGATTTCAGCTCCACCCGCAGGGGCTTCACCTACATATCAGCGTGCCTTCTCCCGAAGTTACGGCACCATTTTGCCTAGTTCCTTCACCCGAGTTCTCTCAAGCGCCTTGGTATTCTCTACCTGACCACCTGTGTCGGTTTGGGGTACGATTTCGTGTTACCTGATGCTTAGAGGCTTTTCCTGGAAGCAGGGCATTTGTTACTTCAGCACCGTAGTGCCTCGTCATCACACCTCAGCGTTAAAAGGTACCGGATTTACCTGGAACCTCCGCCTACATGCTTAAACCGGGACAACCGTCGCCCGGCTAACATAGCCTTCTCCGTCCCCCCTTCGCAGTAACACCAAGTACAGGAATATTAACCTGTTTCCCATCGACTACGCCTTTCGGCCTCGCCTTAGGGGTCGACTCACCCTGCCCCGATTAACGTTGGACAGGAACCCTTGGTCTTCCGGCGAGCGGGCTTTTCACCCGCTTTATCGTTACTTATGTCAGCATTCGCACTTCTGATACCTCCAGCAGCCCTCACAG
>NZ_LOMM01000061.1:0-1707 GCF_001605945.1 Enterobacter sp. SENG-6 | reverse complement strand
CGGGCTGGAGAAAGGGTCATTCTGAGAATGAAGATTCCGACGTTACTAACTGAGTGTTGTATCTAATCGTGGGGGCAGGTCAAAAGCACTCTGGATGCCGAGTAGTGTACCATTTTGGGGGGCTAATTCGGATGACATTGACCGTTTTGTGCAGGATCTAAAAAATATCCTTGAGCAAAAAGACAGCTATGCAAAAATAGCTCTAATACATCAATGTAAAAAATGGGAAGTAAGGTCATACCTAAAAAATATATTCCCATACGGATTATCTACTCCACTAGAGTTGGATCGAGTTGAGTTATTTTTAATCCCTGGAATATTCGGACTTATACAGTACCATGGGCAACCTAATACGGATAGTGGGATTAGTTTGCCAATTGGTTATATGACAAAAGATCCGGATAGAATCAAGTCAATAGAATTATTATTTAAATCCAGAATAGGTGAATTAAATAATTTGGATTGTTCGTGGGGCACTTGCGGAGAGTCCAAATCTCCAGCAACAAGAATAGATCTTCTCCCACAAAACTGGTTAACGAATCCTACGATTCAATGTGCAACCAGGCCTATACTTAGCCTGAATCGCTGATAACGAAGTCAGTTACCATCTCAGGTAACTGACTTATTAGAATATGCTTCATTAAGGAAAGCATATCGTCATGATAATAGCTGTGGATTAGAGGATCTTGTTCTACTTTCAGAGTTAAATGAGGACATCTTTAACGCTTACCAGAGAATATAATGCCATAATTTTAAAGAACTTGATCGCAGAGTTTTGCCCCACAGTATAGCTATTTCCTAGCTGATGTTGAATATGAAAAAATGCCTTTAAAACGGTCCAAAGATATTTGGAATATTCGGCATAATCAATCTGCCAACGAATGAGAACGCTATACGTAAAGACCATTTTACTGGGCATAAGATCACCGTTCTTACTAAGTAGATTTGTAAGTATCCCCATAGGCATATAGTTTTTAGAGTGCGCCAGAATACAATCGAGAGCAGCAAGCCCCTGATTGTAAGGGGTTTCAGTGAACCTTAGCAGACTGTGAGAGATGCTTGAATGGTGCGATAATAGGAACAATACACATAGGCGATAACCTTTGTTTTTGTTGTCTTTTTTATTGTTCATTTTTTATAGATACCCCCAAAAGTACCCCCATATCTTTTTCCGCCCCTGAAACTTGGTTGTTATTCATACAGCATATCAGGCGGTAACGCTCTCCCTTCAACCCGCTTATTGTATGATACCTCTATCCCACAATAAGGAATCAGCCAGCCATGAGAATGACCAACCGCAAAAAAGAGATACTCAGCTACTTTGAACCTGATAGCCTCGATTGGGTTACTGGTGAGATTGGTGCGCCGCCGTTCGATGTGTCGGGCGTGGCCTACCTTCTTCATGGCATGGCGTCGTTCGATAAGCGCCACCAGCTCGAATCAACCCGGCGAACTCTTGAAAGTATGGTTGCTGGTGGGTTGCTTGAGCGTGTGACGGTGTATGAGTCTCGTCAGGTACGGCGCGGCGGTGAGACTAACGCAACGGTCGTGCGTTACGGTTTACCCGGTCATTGTGCTGTTATGCGCGATACTGGCGGCGCTGATAACGCAATATCAGGTGAATATGATCTTGACCCGCCATTTCCGGACAGCTTTTGTATCTTAAGTTAACGATGCCCGCTGCCGCCGGTATTCTCTCGGAGAGTG
>NZ_LOMM01000060.1:0-1738 GCF_001605945.1 Enterobacter sp. SENG-6 | reverse complement strand
TATGCCTGAAAGCGTGCGTATTGCCTGAAAACACAACCCGCTACGGGGGAGACTTACCCGAAATCTGATTTATTCAACAAAGCCCTCCATTCCCTGCAGCCATTCTTTATGGGCTTCGCTTTCGACACCTTCAATAATCACATTATGATGGTTGCGCGATAAAAAGGTCACCAGCGCATCCATCAGCTGGCGGCCGGACTCTTTGCGCATCAGGTGCCAGAAAAAATCCTTATCAATTTTCACATAGTCAAAGTGATAACCGCGAATAGCGTTAATTCCCGCGTAGCCGGAGCCGAAGTCGTCGAGCCACAGTGAGGTATCCTGTGGGCTCTGCCAGGCGGCAAGAGAATTATGCAGCAGATTCTCGGCGTTTTCGGTTACCTCGAAATGGACGCAGGTCAGGGCGGCGACTTTGGCTTTTATATCCTTCTGGCGCAACAGGTTCAGGATATGGTCATCAACGTTAATTGTTGCGGAAATATGGTTACGTAAAAACCAGGCTTTATGCTTTTCAATCAGTGCCAGTTGTTCGAGAAAAATACGTTCACGAACGGCGGCGGTAGCATGGCGGAAAAAATCTTCGGGGGAAATAGAAAGATTATCAAAGCGGCTTAAGCATTCCACCGCGACCAGAGTACCTTGTGGGGAAAACATTTTCTGAAAGACGTAGCGTACAGCGATATCATTACGAGATAAAATGTTGTCTTCGAATATTTTAGTGTTCATTATCCCTCTTCACGAGGTTAGTCAGACAATAGGCAGAGGATACATTAATTATAGGCTACCTGATGATTAATGGGAATGGCGGGAAATGTAAATCAACAGCGAATAAGTACGCTTTATCCGCTACTGATTTACCGGGAGAACATTTAGCATTGATGGAGAGCGGCAATACGCTGATTCATAGTGCGGGAATTAGGTGATGCTGCCAACTTACTGATTTAGTGTATGATGGTGTTTTTGAGGTGCTCCAGTGGCTTCTGTTTATATCAGCTGTCCCTCCTGTTCAGCTACTGACGGGGTGGTGCATAATGGCAAAAGCACTGCCGGACATCAGCGCTATCTCTGCTCTCACTGCCGTAAAACATGGCAACTGCAGTTCACTTACACCGCTTCTCAACCCGGTACGCACCAGAAAATCATTGATATGGCCATGAATGGCGTTGGATGCCGGGCAACCGCCCGCATTATGGGCGTTTGCCTCAACACGATTTTACGTCACTTAAAAAACTCAGGCCGCAGTCGGTAACCTCGCGCATACAGCCGGGCAGTGACGTCATCGTCTGCGCGGAAATGGACGAACAGTGGGGCTATGTCGGGGCTAAATCGCGCCAGCGCTGGCTGTTTTACGCGTATGACAGGCTCCGGAAGACGGTTGTTGCGCACGTATTCGGTGAACGCACTATGGCGACGCTGGGGCGTCTTATGAGCCTGCTGTCACCCTTTGACGTGGTGATATGGATGACGGATGGCTGGCCGCTGTATGAATCCCGCCTGAAGGGAAAGCTGCACGTAATCAGCAAGCGATATACGCAGCGAATTGAGCGGCATAACCTGAATCTGAGGCAGCACCTGGCACGGCTGGGACGGAAGTCGCTGTCGTTCTCAAAATCGGTGGAGCTGCATGACAAAGTCATCGGGCATTATCTGAACATTGATGTAGCCCCCTGAAACACCAGACAGTAGCTGTATCTCCAGATAAGAGATAGGCTTGAATATATGTCTAACACTAACACCA
>NZ_LOMM01000059.1:0-2445 GCF_001605945.1 Enterobacter sp. SENG-6 | reverse complement strand
GGCCTTTGAATGGGTTCATGTGCAGCTCCATCAGCAAAAGGGGATGATAAGTTTATCACCACCGACTATTTGCAACAGTGCCCATGCAGCTCATCAGGACCCTGGGTTCCTGGAGACCTGATGCCAGTGAATACCGCAATGTAACCAACGTTTATCGCATTTCATTAAAGTCCCTTGCCCGACGCTATCTCGAGTTACATGACGAAATCGCTGATCTGGATGTCATGATTGCGGCAATTGTCGACGAGTTGGCACCTGAGCTGATTAAACGTAATGCTATCGGATACGAAAGCGCTTCACAGTTGCTGATCACTGCCGGAGACAATCCTCAACGGTTAAGATCAGAATCAGGATTTGCGGCACTGTGTGGTGTCAGCCCGGTCCCCGTTTCTTCTGGAAAAACGAACCGTTACCGACTTAATCGTGGTGGAGATCGTGCTGCAAATAGTGCACTTCACATCATCGCCATCGGACGCTTACGAACTGACGCAAAAACAAAGGAATATGTCGCCAGGCGTGTAGCCGAAGGACATACAAAAATGGAAGCGATACGCTGTCTAAAGCGATATATCTCCCGCGAAGTTTACACGTTACTGCGCAATCAAAACAGGCGGATCAACAGTATCCCGATAACAGCTTGACTCTTAGAAGGGCGTCAGTAAGTTGGCAGCATCACCCTTCTGCCGGGCTAATAACCTGGTCCCGAGCATGAGCCGGCGTGGCAACTGCTGGGATAATGCGGTGGCCGAATCGTTCTTCAGTTCACTGAAAAAAGAGCGCATCAGGAAGAGAATATACAAAACCCGGGATCTAGCCCGGGCGGATATCTTCGATTACATTGAAGTGTTCTACAACCGGGCCCGGCGCCACAGTCACCTCGGCGGCGTCAGTCCGGAGGCCTTCGAACAGGCCTCGTCGTGAGGACAGAATTTGTCTACGGGCGTGGGGTCAGTCCAATCAACGGCTCG
The DNA here is from genome assembly GCF_001605945.1 of Enterobacter sp. SENG-6. Taxonomy (NCBI): domain Bacteria; kingdom Pseudomonadati; phylum Pseudomonadota; class Gammaproteobacteria; order Enterobacterales; family Enterobacteriaceae; genus Enterobacter; species Enterobacter sp. SENG-6. Next base: position 1,477 of record NZ_LOMM01000059.1, on the reverse strand, counting down.
GAAGTGTCTAGATTATCCGTGGCGATTCAATTATTCTAAAGTTTTCGACCGCTATACACTCTTATCATTCTTTGTTAATCGTTTATTAAGATAATAAATATAAGGACGAAACCATGAACGATGTCATTCGTGACTTTTTCAAAATGGAATCAGCTGGTGGTATTCTTCTCGTGATTGCCGCGGCAATTGCGATGACCATTGCTAACTCACCGCTGGGCGAAACTTATCAATCTGTACTGCATACTTATGTATTTGGTATGTCAGTTTCTCACTGGATTAATGACGGCCTAATGGCTGTTTTCTTCTTACTCATTGGCCTTGAAGTTAAGCGAGAGCTGCTTGAAGGTGCGTTAAAATCAAAAGAAACCGCAATTTTCCCTGCGATTGCAGCGGTTGGCGGTATATTAACTCCTGCTCTTATTTACGTAGCCTTTAATGCCAACGATCCTGAGGCGATTTCTGGTTGGGCAATTCCAGCGGCGACAGATATCGCTTTTGCTTTAGGTATCATGGCGTTATTAGGTAAGCGTGTACCAGTAAGCCTAAAAGTGTTCTTGCTGGCGGTTGCTATCATCGATGATTTAGGTGTAGTTGTTATTATCGCGCTATTTTACACCGGTGACCTGTCGACCATGGCGTTGCTTGTTGGCTTCATCATGACTGGTGTCCTATTCATGTTGAATGCGAAGGAAGTAACAAAACTTACGCCATACATGATCGTCGGTGCGATCTTATGGTTCGCGGTGCTTAAATCTGGTGTTCACGCAACATTGGCAGGTGTAGTGATTGGTTTTGCTATCCCACTAAAGGGAAAGCAGGGCGAACATTCTCCACTTAAACATATGGAGCACGCGCTTCACCCATACGTGGCATTTGGTATTCTGCCTCTATTCGCATTTGCCAATGCGGGGATTTCGTTAGAAGGCGTATCGATGTCAGGTCTAACTTCAATGCTGCCACTCGGTATTGCTTTGGGTCTACTGGTTGGTAAGCCTCTAGGTATCTTTACCTTTAGCTGGGCAGCGGTAAAAATGGGCGTTGCTAAGTTACCTGAAGGCGTTAACTTCAAGCATATCTTTGCGGTATCTGTGTTGTGTGGTATTGGCTTTACAATGTCTATCTTCATTTCCTCTTTAGCGTTCGGAAATGTAAGTCCTGAATTTGATACCTATGCTCGACTCGGTATCTTAATGGGTTCTACGACAGCAGCATTACTTGGCTATGCCTTACTGCACTTTTCTTTGCCTAAGAAAGCGCAAGCGTAAGATAAAAATGAGCTATTTTGTAAAGCCTCCCAATCGGGATAACACCGATCAGTTAAGGCATTGATCAGTTGAACGATCCTACGGATGGTTAACAATACCCTCAGTACACTAATTGCTGAGGGTATTTTTGGCACTGTTGCAAATAGTCGGTGGTGATAAACTTATCATCCCCTTTTGCTGATGGAGCTGCACATGAACCCATTCAAAGGCCG
>NZ_LOMM01000058.1:0-2962 GCF_001605945.1 Enterobacter sp. SENG-6 | reverse complement strand
GGGGGATTCGAACCCCCGATACGTTGCCGTATACACACTTTCCAGGCGTGCTCCTTCAGCCACTCGGACACCTCACCATATTGTTTTGTGCCTGACCGCTTGGGGGGCAACGGGGCGCTACTATAGGGAGTTGCGCTAAAACGGTCAAGCAGATTTTCAGCTTTAGTGCGTGTTCGGTTAAGCCTTAATCAGCTTTGGTCACAGCACGGGCATTTAACGCTGTGAATCGAGCGCTTCGCTGTTTTTCACCACTTCCTGCGCCTTACCGTAGCTCTCGATCAGCAGCTGGTACGCCGGGAAAATGTGCGTGTAGACTTCTGCCCACTCGGCCGCATCTTCACGGTTCCATGTCCGCTGGATCTCAGAGGCAACAGCCGCCGTATCCATTGGCACCACGCCCGCCTGCACCACACGGGCCAGGGTGATCTCCTGCGCCATTTTGCTGTAAGTACCGGACGCATCAATCACCGCAAAGACTTTATAGCCATCCGCCACTGCGCTAATCGACGGAAACGCCATGCAGACGCTGGTGATGGTACCGGCGATAATCAACGTCTTACGTCCGGTGGCTTTAACCGCGGCCACAAATTCCGGGTTATCCCAGGCGTTGATCTCTCCTTTACGTGCCACATACTGTGCATGCGGCGCGTTGGCATGAATTTCCGGGATGAGCGGACCGTTCGGGCCCTGCGGGACGGAAGCGGTGGTGATCACCGGGATGTTCGCAAGCGTCGCGATTTTCGCCAGAGCCGCCGCACGGGCACGCAGCTCTGGCATCGGCATATCGCCGACGGTCTGGAACAGGCCACTCTGGTGGTCGATAAGCAACATCACCGCATCGTTCACATCAATGACCGGACGTGCTCCATTAAAGTTGGCAGGTGTAGACATGTTCATCTCCTTTATTACGGTTAGATCTGGCCGAAACGGCCGGAGTTGAAATCACGAATGGCTTCATTGATTTCGGTTTTACTGTTCATCACGAACGGGCCGTAGCCCACAATCGGTTCATTCAGCGGCGCACCGGCCATCAGCAGTACTTTGGCATCGCTGCTGGCTTCCAGGTGTAACCTGTCACCTTCCTGACTCATGACCACCAGCTGTGCTTCTCCCGCGTGAGCCGTACCGTTCACCGTGACATGGCCTTCCAGCACCACCAGCGCCGTGCTCCAGCCCTCTGGCTGACTGAGTGTGACGTGGCTGCCCTGGTTGAGGGCAATGTCCCACACGTTCAGCGGCGAGAAGGTATGCGCCGGGCCGCTAACATCGTCGTAGTGACCAGCGATAACCCGCAGCGAGCCGCTGTTGTCGGGCAGCGTCACCACCGGGATATCGGCTTTGGTAATGCTCTGATAGCCCGGCGTGGCCATTTTGTCTTTCGCCGGCAGGTTGACCCAAAGCTGCATCATCTTGAGTTCTCCGCCTTTGTGCGCGAACGCGCTGGAGTGGAACTCTTCATGCAGAATGCCTGCACCGGCTGTCATCCACTGCACGTCGCCTGGACCAATGACGCCGCCTCTGCCGGTGGAGTCGCGATGCTCCACTTCGCCGGAATAGACGATGGTGACCGTTTCAAAACCACGATGCGGATGCTCGCCCACCCCGCGTTTTGTGCCGTCCGCCGGGAAGGTATGCGGGCCTGCGTAGTCCAGCAGTAAGAACGGGCTCAGCGACTCGCCGTGTGTCTGATAAGAAAACATCGAACGCACCGGGAAACCATTGCCAACCCAGTGTTGACGGGGTGCGGTATAGACGCCTGTTACGTTTTTCATGATGAACTCCTGATGTTCTGTTGATGTAATTAGCTTATATTCAGAGTTAATGTTCCGGTAGAGAGTGAAAATGACATTCACTGTTCTGAAAATAGAACGATGAGGATTTATGCAGGATCTCAATGACTTTGTGTGGTTTGTGAAAGTGGTCGACTACGGTGGTTTTGCAGCAGCAGGGCGGGCACTCGATCTGCCTAAGTCCAGACTGAGCCGCCGTATTGCGCAGCTTGAAGAGCGGCTCGGCGTGCGGTTAATTCAACGTACAACGCGACAATTTACGGTAACGGAGGTCGGGCAGACGTTCTATCAACACTGCAAAGCCATGATGGTTGAAGCGGAAGCGGCGGAAGAAGCCGTGGCCGCGCTGCAGGCGGAACCGCGCGGTATCGTCAGGCTCACCTGTCCTGTCACGTTGTTGCATGTGCATGTCGGCCCGATGCTGGCGCGGTTTATGGTGCGCTATCCCGGGATCAACCTTCAGCTGGAAGCAACGAACCGGCGGGTTGATCTGGTGGGGGAAGGTGTGGATGTGGCGATCCGCGTGCGTCCCCGTCCGTTTGATGACAGCGATCTGGTATTACGGGTGCTTGCCGACCGGGGACATTGCCTGGTCGCGGGCCCGGCCTTGATTGAACGCCTGGGAAAACCGTCGATGCCGTCAGAACTCAGCGCCTGGCCCGGGTTGAGTATGGGCGAGGGTAAGCATATCCATAAATGGCAATTATGCGGCCCGGAAGACGCGAAAGCAGAAATCCATTTTTCCCCGCGCCTGATTACCACCGACATGCTGGCGCTGCGTGAAGCGGCCATGGCGGGCATCGGTGTGGTGCAACTGCCGATATTGATGGTGAAAGATCAGCTGGCATCAGGAGAACTGATTCGGGTGCTGGAGGCGTGGGAGCCAAAAAGAGAAGTGATTCATGCGGTTTATCCATCAAGACGCGGATTACTGCCGTCCGTCAGGGCGCTGGTGGATTTTCTTACAGAAGAGTATGCACGGATGGTTGAAGAGTAGTTTTTTGTAGGTCGGGTAAGCGCAGCGCCACCCGACATAAAGAGCGCAGGGGGCTCAAGGTTCTCATCCCGCCGCAAGCGAGCAACATACGAAAAAAAAGCCCGCATTTTCATGCGAGCTCTTCTTTAAATATGGCGGTGAGGGGGGGATTCGAACCCCCGATACGTTGCCGTAT
>NZ_LOMM01000057.1:0-3005 GCF_001605945.1 Enterobacter sp. SENG-6 | reverse complement strand
CGCTTCTTCATGGGGATGTCCTCATGTGGCTTATGAAGACATTACTAACATCGGGGTGTACTAATCAACGGGGAGCAGGTCACAGAAACCGGCTTTAACCATAAGCGACCGGACAGTGTTTTTTTTGGACAAACGGACAACGTGAAGTGCTGCGAGTTTTTCACATGCCAGCGTCAGCCCAAAGTCAGTTTAGTGTTCGTGGATTGTGCAAGACCTACGGGGAGCTGGCTATTGCTGGGTTTTCCCGGACTGCAGTTAGCCACACTAAGCAAGCCGTATTCGCGGTAACGCCAAATAATACGTCGACACTAACGAGCGGACATTCCCAGACGTCGATCGACAACATCCTGAATGATTTTTAGTCGGTTAACTTCGTCCAAAGCGTAAAACTCTGCTGCATGAGCCGTCATCAAAATCCCTCGATGGTGAATCGAATCTACGCGGCGGACATCTCAATTTAGCTACTACATACAATGTCTAGCCAATGTTGAAATGTCGTGCTGAAAACAAAGCTGACCTGACGTCAGTGGAGAGTCTGGACAATGCCTTTTTAAGGTTGAGTCAGGCTTTGGAGGAAGAACGTGGTTGCCAGGTTTTCTCGGCTATCATCAGTTTACGTACGGTCTCTTTTGAAATCCGGACACCGTATTCTGTGGTCAGAATTCGCCAGATGGCTGACGGATTCATACCCCGGCCGCGTGAGCGAATAAGCTGCAGTGCCTGATCTCTGATGGTGGTGTTTAACTGATGATTGCCGGGCTTTCCACGGCGCCGGCTGACCAGACCGGCTGGCCCCAGCTCGCGATAGCGCTTAATCAGGCGGGAGCACTGACGACGGGTGAGCTCCATGGACTCTGCCACTTCTGCCAGCGTGATTTCCCGCGCCATATAGGCTTCAATCAAATCCAGGCGTAGCGCTTCGTGAAGTGTCAGGAGCACTGGTTTGTTGTCGTCCATTTTTCTCTCATCTGTCGGCCATATCAGATCCACAGGTGAGGGAAGGGCTCATCGCTTCAGGCTGGGGATAAAATCCTGCGGACTGGCCAGCACCGGGTTGATCGCCCTGAGCTCTTCCAGTGCACGCTCCTGAGCGCGCCTGCGGGGCATTTTTGTACTGCGCATTCGCTTTCCTTCAGCCTCCAGCTCGTCCTGTTTCTGCTGTGCCAGCCTCAGAACGGCACCCAGTCGTTTGTTATCAACAACCGCCCCCTGATCAACGCAGGTCAGTTTATCGAAAATCTTATAACCCAGTGGCCGGTGCTGATGCCGGAAAGTAATGCTTCCGTCAGGGTAATCATAAACGGTAATTTTTTCACCTGCTATGCGCGTATTTTGTTCGGTGGGTTCAATGATATACATGACTTTATCATACTGAAAAGTCAGTGCTTTCGATAAGGTCCGTAGCTCCTGCCAGGCGAAGATATCATTCAGCTCCAGTGGACTCTGTGTGACCGCACGGTGCAGATCTTTAGGGTATTTTGCCGGCCGGGAGAAACGACGGTTAAAATCAGACATGAAATGTTCAATCCACTGATTGGCTTCAGCAACCGAGCTGATGTTCTGCAGGCGCATCTCTTTAATCAGTCGATCCTGGAGCGTTTTATTTACCCGTTCCACGCGACCTTTTGCCTGGCTGCTGTTGGCACAAATCAATTCGATCGCCAGTTCCCGGAGAGCCCGTCCGAACTGGGTTGTGCCGGTACGTCGGCTCTCGGGTCCGCTGACCCTGAACACCGCATGCTTGTCGCTGTAAAATGCGACAGGTTTACCATGTTTATCAATGTATTGCCGGGTAGCCATCATGTAGTCAAACGCGTTTTCTGAATCACAGAATCGCAGGTGCATCAGGCGACCTGTGGCGTCATCCATGAAGACCAGAAGACAGCATTTTGGGGCTCTTCCTACGAACCAGTCATGGTGAGAGCCATCGATCTGAACCAGTTCGCCGAAACAGTCGCGACGATAGCGCGGCTGGTAAACCCGGGTTCGCCGGCGGGAATGAGGACGCCAGAGACCGTCGGCTGTCATCCAGTTACGGATGGTTTCAACGGAGAGATATATATGATGGCGTTCAGCCAGTTTTTCGGTTGCGAGCGTTGGGCCAAAATCTGAATAGTGGCACCGGATCAAATCCAGGGCTTTACAGCGTGTTTCTTCATCGATCCGGTTGTTTGCAGGACGTCCACGGCGGGAAGATGCAAATGCGGTTGCGCCATCTGTCCGGTACAGACGCACAAGACGCTGCACCTGACGAACACTGAGCTTAAGTATGTCTGCTGCGTCGCGCTGAAGCAAAGCCCGGTCAAATACTCGCTGAATGATGCCAAGCCGGTAAAGTTCTTTGTCTGTCATAGTCACCAACATAAGATCGCGGTCCTGTGCTGAGCAAAATGAAGGCTTAGCGTACACGACGCGTGTGAATTGTGCTGAGACGACAATAACGCTTTGTGCTGACAATCTTGGTGCGCATAACAAAGATTATGTTAAATTCAATGGTAAAATCATTATAAATCAATATCTTAAATATCGAACAAGCCCCTTTCTTCCTCAAACCTCACTGTGGTAACTTTAAAAACAATGTCCGTTCCTGAGTTTGTGATGCCTTAAAGCCATGGTGAAGATAAAAGTTTTTGGCTTCTTCAGTCAGTGCATGAACCATAATCGCACGGACTCCAATATTCTCAGCTACACGGTAACAGCGCAGAACTGCATCATGCAGTAAATCGGCCCCGAGCCCTTGGCCACGGTATGAAACATCAACTGCCAGGCGAGCAAGTATGATTACGGGAATTGGATCTGGCATATTGCGCCTGAGGCTTCCCATTGCTTCCACGTGGTTAACGCTGCCGGTGGCCAGAGAGTAAAAACCGACAACCTGTTTAGTGTCTCTTTTACAAACGACGAACGTTCGTGCTGCACCAAGTGACCTGCCCCCACGATTAGATACAACACTCAGTTAGTAACGTCGGAATCTTCATTCTCAGAATGACCCTTTCTCCAGCCCG
>NZ_LOMM01000056.1:0-3392 GCF_001605945.1 Enterobacter sp. SENG-6 | reverse complement strand
GGACAGCTGATAGAAACAGAAGCCACTGGAGCACCTCAAAAACACCATCATACACTAAATCAGTAAGTTGGCACCATTACCTGTGTACTGAACACTATATATGAAACAAATATTCCATTTTAATTTGAAATAAAATAAATGATGATTATTGTGATCAAGGATGGATTTTTATGTTAACAGCCAACAACACTGACGCAGCGTGCGCTATTAAGGATTTTCAGGCGATGAAATGAGTGAAGTTTCTGTTTCATTTTTGCTGCCAGATGGATGGCCAACATTTAAAAGACGCGTTTTTGCGTTTAGAATCATAAGACTGTATTTGGGGGATAACATGACGACAGCAACCAGCCTGAACGAACTGCAGCAGCAAATCCGCGATCGCTACGATAGCCTTAGCAAGAGGCTGCAGCAGGTCTCCCGCTATGTACTGGATAATACGAACAGTGTGGCGTTTGATACGGTTGCGGTCATTGCCGAGCGTGCCGATGTGCCGCCCTCGACGCTGATCCGTTTTGCCAATGCCTTTGACTTCACCGGCTTCAACGAGATGAAACAGCTGTTTCGTATGAACCTGGTGGAGGAGACCGCCAGCTACAGCGATCGTGCGCGGCTGTTCCGCGAAATGGAGAGCGAAGCCGTGCCGGAAACGCCGCTCGATATCCTGCAGGAGTTTGCCCGCTCGAACGCGCAGGCGCTGCAGCAGCTGGCCGCCCGTGCTGAACCGGAGATGCTGGAGCGCGCCGTACAGCTTCTGGCCGACGCGGACACCATCTACATTGCCGGACTGCGCCGCTCCTTTAGCGTCGCTGCTTATCTCACCTATGCTTTAAGCCACCTGGAGTGCCGCCCGATTCTGCTCGACGGCATGGGCGGCATGCTGCGTGAGCAGATCAGCCGCATTAAGGCGCGCGACATTGTGGTGTCGATCAGCTTCTCGCCGTACGCGGAAGAGACGGTGATGGTCAGCGAAACCGCCGCCAGCGTCGGCGCGCGGCAGATTGTGATTACGGACAGCCAGATTAGCCCACTGGCGACGTTTAGCGATCTCTGCTTTGTGGTGAAAGAGGCGCAGGTGGATGCGTTTCGATCTCAGTCGGCAACGCTGTGCCTGGTGCAGTCGCTGGTGGTGGCGCTGGCGTATAGGTTGGGTGAAGGAGAAAAATAAGAATTCAGTCGCCATAAAATCTGCACCGATACTTACACGTGAAGGTTTAATGCCATATTAGCGACACTCGTTCAATATGGCTTACCCATGGCATATCGACATTTGATTATTCCCCTTTTTTAACGAGCGCTTCATTTTTCCACGACTGTGTTTTTCTGAAGATATTGGGCTTTCACATTTTAATTCGCGCTGCTCGCACATTCCGTACAGAATATCTTAAAAGGTTCAACTATTAGGCATACCTATTTATTTGATGTAGATCTACTTTCTAAAACATCACAATCATTTTCTGAGTTAAAATCTTTAAATGCGCATTTTTTGTATGGTTTAATTTTTGATACATGCCCTGTTTGCAGATAAGATTAATAAATATCTCTACAAGAAAGGATGACACATGACTTTACATGGAAAGTTTACAATAAATGATGCTGACTACTCGCCACTTGCATTTGATGGTATTGGTGTCTTTATGGCATTTTCTGGTAACGGTGCATACAGGAACAAAGGTGCATGTGGAATTATTCCAAACGTTGGGCCACTACCAAAAGGTAAATATTATATCGTAGACAGGCCTAAAGGAAGTATGGCTAACAGATTTAGAGCCTGGGGTGTCGATACATATAAAAGCATTTTTAGTTATCATGTTGATCATTCAGAATGGTTTGCTTTGTTTCGCGATGATGGAAATGTAGATGATTCTACATTTTACGAAAGCGTAGCCAGAGGTGGGTTTAGGTTACATCCGGGTCAGATATCAGAGGGGTGTATAACACTACCTAGCCAATCAGATTACAGCAGGCTAAGAGATGCCCTGTTAAGAACAAAGAAAGAAAAGATTAAAGGCATCGATTTAGAGTCATATGGAACAATTGAGGTAATTATTGGTGGTTATCAGAAAACTTGCCCTTAGTTCCCTTAGAATGATTATATTCATCGGGATATTCGCTATTGTGTCATGGTTAGATGTTGGTTACTTAACTGAACATCCATTAATAAGTAACGAAACAGCTATTAGAATTTCCTATTTGTTTAGCAACAACCCAGCGCCCGAAGATATTTACTACAGTTATGATTATGCATTAATTGTATTTAACGTTCTTATCTCTCTCTTCTTATACATTGTAACAATGAAGTTAGTTAAATTAACATGGAGTAAATAAAATGCCTATCCCTCCCTATCTGTGGCTAAAAGATGATGGCGGCGCAGATATCAAAGGTTCTGTAGATGTTCAAGATCGTGAAGGCTCTATAGAAGTAATCAGTATGGGTCATGGTGTTAATCTTCCCGTCGATACAGCCAATGGAAAAATCACCGGAACACGTCAACATTCATCATTTAATTTTGAAAAAGAAATTGATAGTTCTAGTCCCTATCTCTACAAAGCAGCGGCGACAGGACAAACACTAAAAAGCGCAGAAGTCAGGTTTTATCATATCAATGATGCTGGCCAGGAGGTGTGTTATTACACCGTCTTAATGGAAAATGTAAAAATTACGGGTGTTAATTGTGGTGTGCCCAATGTTAAATTATCCGGTAATGATAAGTTAAATCATATGGAATCCGTCTCTATGCAATATGAAAAGATCACATGGCGTATTGTAGATGGAAATATCCAATTCTCTGATTCGTGGTACGAGAGGCCAACTGCCTAAATTTCAGTCACGCCCTGTGCCACATTGCATTGTAGAACTATGCATTTCGTTGCTTACAGCTGCCAGAAAGTGCCAGACAAAAAAGCCCGCAGTTACGCGGGCTTAGACTTAGAGTGGTTTTACTGCTTTTACCTTTAGATTATAGCCAGACGTAAAATCATTCCCACTCAATTATAAATTATATAAAAACAAACCTATAAAACAGCAAGTTACCAACCATCTTGCTTACTGAACCATGAAAAATACCACGTTCAAATCAGCGAAATAAAGCGCGCCCTGTATCGGCGTCATCCGACCTCGCGCAACCTTCCGAGGCCGTGGCCATCTGCCGCAACAGAATGGCTAGCTCAGCAGGGTTGCCTTCGCGGCAGGCTTCAGCAAGCAACTCCGCTGCATACGTCGGATGGGCGCGGAAGTGCTCGGCCATCGCCACGTCATGCGGTCTATCTTTCATTTCGTGTATCCTTTTCGATAAGTTAGTAAATAGCCCATGACCTGCCCCCACGATTAGATACAACACTCAGTTAGTAACGTCGGAATCTTCATTCTCAGAATGACCCTTTCTCCAGCCCGC
>NZ_LOMM01000055.1:0-217796 GCF_001605945.1 Enterobacter sp. SENG-6 | reverse complement strand
GAAAACCGAGAGTGTGCTCCGGATAGACTAAAAGTGTTACCTATGTTCCCGGTCTGATCTGTCACCTATGTATCCGGTCATACACTTCGCTTACCGGGCCTACAGGCTGGGTTTTCTCCCTCTCCTGTGGGAGAGGGCCGGGGTGAGGGCATCAGACCGCACCGCACTCCAGCCGATACACCCAGTCGTCATACCGTACGCCGTCAATCTCGTACGCCTTCTCCAGCACCTGCGTACGCACAAACCCCGCTTTCTCCAGCACCCGCACCGACCCGCTGTTGTCCGCCAGTACGTAGGCGTTAATCGCTTTCACGCCGGTCTGGTTAAACGCATATTCACATACCGCGCGCAACGCCTCACTGGCGATACCTTTCCCCTGTGCAGCAGGCACAACCGTATAGCCAATATCCGCCTCTTCACGATTCTCTGGGCTGATTTGCAGGCCGATATCGCCCAGCGGCGTGTCATCATCATGAAAACGAATCACAAAAACGTGCGCCGCCGTTAAGCGCGCAGCAAATACGCGCCGGGTCTCTTTTTCCGGCGCGATGGCGGCCATGTAACGCATGATATTGCGATCTTCCCGCAACGAGCGGAAGAAGGCCCAGTCAGTGGGTTCGAAAGGGGTGAGGTGAAGCCGGGGTGTGGTAATGGTTGCCATAGTTACGCCATTTCATCGGGACATGGCGTACAAATGTAACATATTCATCCCACCACATCCCTCAACGCCTCTTCTAAGTCATACCAGCGAAACGCAAACCCGGCCGCTTCGAGTCGTTTAGGCAGCGCGCGCTGCCCGCCCAGCACCAGCACGGACGCTTCACCCATCATCAGACGAATCACGGTTGCGGGCACGCGCAAAATCGCCGGGCGATGCAGAGCATGGCCCAGCGCGTGGGCAAACTGCTCGTTACGCACCGGGTACGGCGCAACCATATTGAACGGCCCACGCAGATCGTTATCCAGCAGCCAGAGAATACCGTTGACCATATCGTCGATGTGGATCCACGGCAGATACTGACGACCATTACCGATGGGGCCGCCCAGTCCGAGCCGGAACGGAGGAAGCATCTTCGCCAGAATGCCGCCTTTCGGCGCGAGAACGACGCCGGTACGCAGCAGGCACACGCGGGTATTATCGCTCTGGGCAGCACAGGCAATACGTTCCCACTGGGCGCAGAGCTTATGGGTAAACTCGTTGTGCGGCGGCTCTTCTTCGGTCACGACCACCTCACCGAGATCGCCGTAATAGCCTACCGCAGAACCGGAAATCAGTACCGATGGCGGGGTATGGCTGTTACGGATGAGCTCGACCAGCTTTTCGGTGATGTTCCAGCGGCTGCTGCATAACAGCTGTTTTTGCTCTTCCGTCCAGCGTTTGTCGGCGATGGGTTCACCGGCCAGGTTGATGACGGCGTCAAAGCCGTCCAGATTCTGCCGGTCAGCCAGATTTTTCCAGATGTCGATACCGGCACCCAGCACCTGGCGCGCTTTCTCAGGGCTGCGCGTTACCACGGTAATGTCGTGATGTAACGCCTGCAGGCGCGCAATGAGATGACGGCCAATCAGGCCTGTACCGCCGGTCAGCAGAATCTTCATACAACCTCCAGGTTTACGCCCGGCGCTGCCAGCTTAACGTCATGGAGACGGAGTCGGCATAACGCAGGGCGTGAAGTTTATCGATCTCTACTTCAGCATAAGTGACCCAGTGATGTTCGCGTGCGATGTCGAGCACATCCTGAGTTAATTTTTCCAGCAGAGAGAAGCGGTTATTTTCCACGTACTGAATGATGCTTTTCGTAATCGTGCGATAGTTCAGCGCGTCATTGATATCTTCACTGCCTCTCGCCTTGTCTGCCGGATAGTGGATAACCACATTAATCACGATATCCTGACGGTTGGCGATCTCCTCGTCTTTGATACCGATAAAGGTACGTAAGCGTAAATTTTTTATACGAATAATAGCGTCATGCTGCGACATTGCAGGTCTTCTCCGTGTCAGTATTTCCTCCCCATAATACATGAGAGCCTGACACGCGCCCAACCGGGCGCAGGCCTAAATCTCCTGGATTTTTTTCATCGCACGCTCGGTCGCCGGGCGGGTGCGGATACGTTCAAACCAGTTGTTAACCGCCGGGTAAGAGGCTAAATCAATACGGTGACGTTCATGGGTATTCACCCACGGCCAGCAGGCGATATCGGCGATACTGTAATGATCGCCCCCGAGCCACGGTGATTTTTCCAGCCGACGGTTCAGTACGCCGTACAGCCGCTGCGTTTCCACCTGATAGCGCTCTATCGCATACGGGATGGGTTGTGGCGCGTAAGCGGTAAAGTGGTGGTTCTGCCCCAGCATCGGGCCCAGGCCGCTTGTCTGCCAGAACAGCCACTGTAGCGTGTGGTGACGCTCGCGCAGTTCCCCGCTCAGCAGTTTGCCGGTTTTCTCCGCCAGATAGAGCAAAATCTCCCCGGATTCAAACAGGCTCAACGGTTTGCCGCCATCAGCTGGCAGGTTATCGATGATGGCCGGGATTTTGTTGTTCGGTGAGATGGCCAGAAAGAGAGGCCTGAACTGATCGCCTTTGCTGATATCCACGCGGATGATCCTGTATTCCAGCTCGGCTTCTTCAAGAAAGAGGGTGATCTTATGGCCGTTTGGAGTAGGGGCGTAATAAAGGTCGATCATTCTCAACTCCTGTCAGTGTGAAGTGTAATGCCATGACCAATCAGTATAGGTGGTTGTGCAAAATCGTGAGTTTTCATCAAGTGACAGCGGCGTAAAGAGACTATATGTTGAGGGAATACCGATCAGCCGATGAGGATGTTATGAACCAGCCTGTAATCACGTTGTGGTCCGATGCCCAATTCTTTTCACCCTATGTCATGAGCGTGTACGTGGCGCTGGCGGAAAAAGGGCTGTCATTTAGCCTGAAAACCGTTGATCTGGACGGCGGTGAACACCTGAAACCGCAGTGGCAGGGCTACGATCTGACCCGGCGCGTGCCGGTACTGGACATTGATGGCTTCGCGCTGAGTGAATCGTCGGCGATCGATGAATACCTGGAAGATCGGTTCGCGCCACCAGAGTGGGAGCGTATTTATCCTCACGATCTGCAAAAGCGGGCCCGGGCACGGCAAATCCAGGCGTGGTTACGCAGCGATTTGGTGCCGATTCGCGTTGAACGCTCCACGGATGTGGTATTTGCGGGTGTGAAAAAGCCCGCCCTAAGTACTGAGGGGGCGCAGAGCGCGCAAAAGCTGATTGACACCGCCACCTCGCTGCTGGCCCACGGTAACCCGAACCTGTTTGGCGAATGGTGTATTGCCGATACCGACCTGGCGCTGATGCTGAACCGCTTGATCCTTAACGGCGATGACGTCCCCCAGCTGCTGGTGGATTACGCCACTTTCCAGTGGCAACGTGCGTCGGTGCAGCGCTATGTGGCACTCTCCGCTAAGCGCGTCGGCTGATAAGCCCTGGCGCTTAAGGTATGATAAGGGCAGTCTGTTTTTCTGAGGAGTGACTGATGAAACTGATGTTTGCGTCGGATATCCATGGATCGCTGCCCGCGACCGAGCGCGTTCTTTCCCTGTTCGCACAAAGTGGGGCGCAGTGGCTGGTTATTCTGGGTGACGTGTTGAACCATGGTCCACGTAACGCATTGCCGGAAGGCTATGCCCCTGCGCAGGTGGCGGAAAAACTCAACCCGTATGCCTCGCGCATTATCGCCGTGCGCGGTAACTGCGACAGCGAAGTGGATCAGATGCTGTTGCACTTCCCCATGACCGCTCCGTGGCAACAGGTGCTGCTGGAAAAATGCCGTCTGTTCCTCACCCATGGTCATCTTTTTAGCCCGGATAATCTCCCGGCGCTGGCCGCTGGCGATGTCCTGGTTTACGGTCATACTCATATTCCGGTAGCAGAAAAACGCGGGGAGATTTATCACTTCAACCCTGGTTCGGTCAGCATCCCGAAAGGCGGATACCCGGCGAGCTATGGCATGCTTGATGAGCATACGTTAAACGTTATCGCACTTAATGATCAGCAAGTTATTGCACAGGTAGCGATTAATCCGTAAGTTACACCTCAACTGTAAACGCGCCGTAAGAGCGCTTAGACGAGAAGGTTTCCCGATGGTGGAGCAGAGTCATTTGGCAAGTACAGAGTGGGTTGACATTGTCAACGAAGAGAATGAAGTGATCGCGCAGGCCAGCCGCGAACAAATGCGCGCTGAACGCCTGCGTCATCGTGCGACGTATATTGTTGTTCATGACGGCATGGGCAAAATTTTGGTTCAACGCCGCACGGACACCAAAGATTTTCTCCCTGGTATGCTGGATGCCACTGCGGGCGGTGTCGTTCAGGCGGATGAGGTCCTGCTGGATTCCGCACGCCGTGAAGCGGAAGAAGAGCTAGGCATTGCGGGCGTACCGTTTGCCGAGCATGGACAGTTCTATTTTGAAGACGAACATTGCCGTGTCTGGGGCGGGCTGTTTAGCTGCGTTTCCCACGGGCCGTTCGCCCTGCAGGAAGAAGAAGTGAGCGAAGTGAGCTGGATGACGCCGGAAGAGATCACCGCGCGTTGTGACGAGTTCACGCCGGATTCGTTAAAAGCGCTGGCGCTGTGGATGACCCGCAACGCCAAAAACGAATCGACCAAATCTGAGAAAGAAGAAGAGGCCGAATAAGCTTTAGCAGCTCTCCCTCAGACACAGACTGGATGCGATGGGTTTCTGATCGCGCCAGTCTCCGTCATTCAGACGTTCCAGCAATGCACGTCCCGCTTCAATACCAATCTTACGATGGGGTACTGCCATCGTCGTCAGCGGCGGCTGACAGACACGGCTGACGTCGCTGTCGCCAAACCCGACCACGGCCAGATCGTCCGGCACCTTGATACGCCTGCGCTGGCACTCGTACAGCGCGCCACAGGCCAGTTCGTCTGAGACGCAAACCAGCGCATCCAGCTCCGGCCACGCCAGCAGAAATTCAGGAAGTTGTGCGGCCCCCGTTGAAAAGCTCGGCGGCATGGCGGCGTTAATCACCCGGTTAGGCGACATATGGTGGCGCAGCATCGCTTTGTACCAGCCCTGCAAATGCTGCTGGAAAATCCACTGCTCCTGATTGGCACACAGCAGGCCGATGTTCTGGTAGCCGCGTTTGATGACCATTTCCGTGAGTTCATACATGGCCGCGACGTTATCAATCCCGATATTCATATCGATAGGATCGGCGCGCATGGCGCCCATCTCCATCACCGGAATCGAGGCGTTTTTTAGC
Source organism: Enterobacter sp. SENG-6 (assembly GCF_001605945.1). Lineage (NCBI taxonomy): Bacteria > Pseudomonadati > Pseudomonadota > Gammaproteobacteria > Enterobacterales > Enterobacteriaceae > Enterobacter > Enterobacter sp. SENG-6. Next base: position 212,515 of record NZ_LOMM01000055.1, on the reverse strand, counting down.
CAGTGACGCACGGTGTCAGTATGTTCGACGCTGAGCAAAATCGCTGCGGCGATATTTGACGCCAGCAGCGTTTCCAGCAATTTCTCTTCCTGTTCAAGGCGATGCTGGGATTCGGCCAGCATGATCTGATAGCTGGCGGGCTGTAACACCTGCTGGAGCCCGGCGAACATTTCTGAACAACCGGCTTCGGAAAGATTGGGGACGACCATCGCGATCGTCCACGACGAGGCCGAAGCCAGCGCACTGGCTGCAAGATTGGGCATATAGCCTAACTCTTGTACCGCGGCTTCTATTTTTTCTCGCAGTTTATCGGAAACCTGTTCAGGCGTGCGGAGAGCACGGGACACGGTCATTGTGCCCACACCGGCAAGCTGTGCGACATCGGCAAGTGTCACTTTACCGGTACTGCGCCGTTTTCGGGTTAGAGACATACACCTTCCTGCTGACAGGACGCCACTTATTTCATCCTTCGCTTCACGTGACAGGCAGTATACGCCTTAAATCCCTTTTTTTGCTGTGATTTCGCGCCAGGATGTCAATTTGATAGCGCTATCACACTTCTGAATGTTAGATCTTGGTAGCGCTATCTTTGTGATCCCGATCGCAGCCAATTCGTTATGCGTTGAATAAAGTTTGTTCATCTTTAGCGCGATGTGGGAGGGAAAATGCTCAAAAAGTGGATATATGATACAACCATCACGCTGCAGGAAAGCGTTGAGAGTTGGCCGCAGGCGCTGGAGATATGCGCGAAACCGTTGCTGGAGCTGCAGGTCATTGCGCCGGAATACGTAACGGCCATCATTGAGCAGCACCACACTTTAGGACCCTATTATGTGCTGGCACCAGGGCTGGCCATGCCGCATGCGCGGCCGGAAGAGGGGGCAAAAGGACTGGGACTCTCATTATTAAAACTCAGGAAGGGCGTTTCATTCGGTGCAGGCGAATTTGATCCCGTCGATGTGATCGTTATGCTGGCGGCACCGGATAAACATAGCCATATCGAAATGATCTCTGCGCTGGCTGAATTATTTTCAAGCGATGAGGATATGGCGGAATTACATCAGGCGAATACCCTGGAGGAAATTAAAACGATAATCGACCGCTTCTGATTTAATTATTTAATCCGACTCGTCACACACATTACGCGCAAGCGTGATGGGACATACTCTACGCAAAAAAGGGGACAACAATGAAAATCATGGCTATATGTGGTTCTGGCCTGGGCAGTAGTTTTATGGTCGAAATGAATATTAAAAAAGTGCTTAAGAAGCTGGACATTGACGCCGAGGTTGAGCACTCCGATCTCTCTTCAGCCACGCCCGGTGCGGCCGATCTTTTCGTGATGGCGAAAGATATTGCCTCCAGCGCCAGCGTGCCGGAAAACCAGCTGGTGGTGATCAACAACATCATCGATATCAACGAACTTGAAGCGCAACTGCGTGCCTGGTTCGAAAGACAATAACCCTGATAAGGCGAGGTGGATATGTTTATCCTTGAAACGCTGAATTTCGTTGTCGATATTTTAAAAGTCCCTTCCGTGCTGGTAGGCCTGATTGCCTTAATTGGTCTCGTTGCGCAGAAAAAAGCCTTTTCTGACGTTGTAAAAGGGACCATTAAAACTATTCTCGGGTTTATTGTGCTGGGCGGTGGCGCCACCGTGCTGGTGGGGTCATTAAATCCATTAGGCGGTATGTTTGAACACGCCTTTAATATCCAGGGCATTATCCCCAATAATGAAGCGATTGTTTCCATTGCGCTGGAAAAATATGGGGCCTCGACCGCGCTAATTATGGCCTTCGGGATGGTGGCCAATATTCTCGTCGCCCGCTTTACCCGTCTGAAGTATATCTTCCTGACCGGACACCACACGTTCTACATGGCGTGCATGATTGGGGTGATCCTCACGGTTGCGGGGTTTGAAGGGGTAGGGCTGGTCTTTACGGGGTCGCTGATCCTCGGGCTGGTCATGGCCTTCTTCCCGGCGATTGCGCAGCGTTACATGAAGCGCATTACCGGCAACGATGATATTGCTTTCGGCCATTTCGGTACCCTGGGCTACGTGCTGTCCGGCTGGATTGGCAGCAAGGTCGGCAAAGGTTCACGTTCAACCGAAGAGATGAACCTGCCGAAGAACCTGAGCTTCCTGCGTGACAGCTCGATCTCCATCTCTCTGACCATGATGATTATCTACCTGATCATGGCGGTGAGCGCCGGGCGTGAATACGTCGAGGCGACCTTCAGCAGCGGTCAGAACTATCTGGTCTACGCCATTATCATGGCAATCACCTTCGCCGCAGGGGTGTTCATCATCCTGCAGGGTGTACGCCTGATTCTGGCAGAAATCGTCCCGGCCTTTACCGGCTTCTCAGAAAAACTGGTGCCCAATGCGCGTCCGGCCCTGGACTGCCCGGTGGTCTATCCGTATGCGCCCAACGCGGTGCTGATTGGCTTCCTGTTCAGCTTCCTCGGGGGGATTGTGGGGTTAATTATCTGCGGCCAGTTTAACTGGGTGCTGATCCTGCCGGGTGTGGTGCCGCACTTCTTCACCGGCGCAACCGCGGGCGTGTTTGGTAACGCCACCGGTGGACGTCGCGGGGCAATGATTGGCGCCTTTGCCAACGGGCTCTTAATCACCTTCCTGCCGGTGCTGCTGCTGCCTGTACTGGGAGCCATTGGCTTTGCCAATACCACTTTCTCGGACGCTGACTTCGGCGCCGTCGGGATTGTGCTTGGCAACCTGGCGCGCTTCCTGTCACCACTGGCCATCACCGGGCTTGTCGTTGCGTTGTTCGCGCTGCTGGTGGCGTACAACGTGTTCGCGAAAAACAAATCTGCGGGTGGTAATGCGCAGGAAAACACCGGAGCCAAATCATGAACGAGAATGAGATAACCGAACTCGCGCGTCAAATTCGACTCGAGACCCTGAAATCGCTGACGCAGCTGGGATTTGGTCACTACGGCGGCAGTATGTCGGTCGTCGAAACCCTGGCCGTACTGTACGGTGCGGTAATGAAAATTGACCCGGCAGACCCGGACTGGCCTGAACGAGACTACTTTGTCCTGTCGAAGGGCCATGCGGGACCGGCCCTGTACAGTACGCTGGCGATTAAGGGCTATTTCCCGATGGAAGAGCTGAGCACGCTTAACCAGAACGGCACACGCCTGCCAAGCCATCCGGACCGGCTAAAAACACGCGGTGTGGATGCCACGACCGGTTCGCTTGGCCAGGGGATCTCCATCGCGGGCGGCATGGCGCTGTCGCACAAGCTGGCCGGGCGGTCTAATCGGGTCTTTTGCATCGTCGGTGACGGCGAGCTGAACGAAGGGCAGTGCTGGGAAGCGTTCCAGTTTATTGCCCACCATCGTCTTAACAACCTGACGATATTTGTGGACTGGAACAAACAACAGCTTGATGGCGAGCTGGATGAGATCATCTGCGCGTTCGATCTGGAAGGGAAATTCCGCGCCTTTGGTTTTGACGTGGTGAAGGTGAAAGGAGATGACATCCCGGCACTGCTGAAGGTCACTGCACCGGTTCCGCCAGCGGATGCGCGTCCGCGGGTGGTGATCCTCGACAGCATCAAAGGACAGGGAGTGGCGTATCTGGAACAGCTGGGTAACTCGCACCATCTGCGATTGACCCCGGAGAGCAAAGCGGCCCTTGACGAGGCGATCCGCCAGCTGGAGGTAACTCATGATTAAGGTTGCACCTGCAGGACAGAAAGATGCCATAGAGATGCGTAAGATCTACGCGGGCTTTGTGGCAAAACAGATTGAAGCCGGGAGCGAGATCATCGCCCTGGAAGCGGATCTGATGAGCTCAATGGCGATGGACGGCGTGGCGCGCGATTATCCGCAACATGTGATCAACTGCGGCATTATGGAGGCCAACGTGATCGGTACCGCGGCCGGGCTGTCACTCACCGGCCGCAAGCCGTTTGTTCATACCTTTACCGCCTTTGCCAGCCGTCGCTGCTTCGACCAGCTGTTTATGTCCCTGGACTACCAGCGTAATAACGTGAAGGTCATTGCCTCGGATGCGGGCGTGACGGCCTGCCACAACGGCGGGACGCATATGTCGTTCGAGGATATGGGCATTGTGCGCGGTCTGGCGCATTCGGTAGTGCTGGAGGTGACCGACGCGGTGATGTTTGAAGACATACTGCGCCAGCTTATCGACCTCGACGGGTTCTACTGGGTACGTACTATCCGTAAGCAGGCGCCGAGCGTGTATGCCCCGGGTTCAACGTTTACCATCGGCAAAGGCAATGTGCTGCGCGAAGGAAGCGACATTACCCTGATTGCCAACGGCATTATGGTGGCCGAAGCGCTGGAAACGGCCCGTCAGCTTGAGCAGGAGGGCGTTAGCGCGGCAGTGATAGACATGTTTACCCTGAAGCCCATCGACCGGATGCTGGTGAAAAACTACGCCGAGAAAACCGGGCGGATCGTGACCTGCGAAAACCACAGCATTCACAACGGGCTGGGCTCGGCGGTGGCGGAAGTGCTGGTGGAGACCTGCCCGGTGCCGATGCGTCGCGTGGGGGTGAAGGAGCGTTATGGTCAGGTAGGGACGCAGGACTTCCTGCAGAAGGAGTATGGCCTGACGGCGCATGACATCGTTTCAGCGGCGCGAGAGCTGCTGTAAATAAAAAAGGCGACCCGTGAGCGGTCGCCTTTTTGTTGCCCGGCGGCGCTAGCGCTTACCGGGCCTACGGTCCTGTAGGCCGGATAAGCGAAGCGCCATCCGGCAAGACCTTATTTACTGCTGCTGCGAAGACTGGATCGCCGTCAGCGCGATGGTGTAGACGATATCGTCTACCAGCGCGCCACGGGACAGGTCGTTCACAGGTTTGCGCATACCCTGCAGCATTGGCCCGATGGAGATCAGGTCTGCTGAACGCTGTACCGCTTTGTAGGTGGTGTTACCGGTGTTCAGATCCGGGAAGATGAACACGGTAGCGCGACCTGCAACCGGGGAGTTTGGCGCTTTGGATTTCGCAACGTCAGCCATAACTGCGGCATCGTACTGCAGCGGGCCGTCGATCATCAGATCAGGGCGTTTTTCCTGTGCAATACGGGTCGCTTCACGCACTTTCTCTACGTCGCTACCTGCACCAGAGGTGCCGGTGGAGTAGGAGAGCATCGCGACGCGTGGTTCGATACCGAAGGCAATCGCGGAGTCCGCGGACTGGATTGCGATTTCAGCCAGCTGCTCTGCGGTTGGATCCGGGTTGATCGCACAGTCGCCGTAAACGTAAACCTGTTCAGGCAGCAGCATGAAGAACACGGAGGAAACCAGAGAGCTGCCTGGAGCCGTTTTGATCAGCTGCAGCGGTGGACGGATGGTGTTCGCGGTAGTGTGAACCGCACCGGATACCAGGCCGTCAACTTCGTCCTGCTCCAGCATCAGCGTACCCAGCACCACGTTGTCTTCCAGCTGCTCACGTGCAACGGCTTCGGTCATGCCTTTGTTCTTACGCAGTTCGACCAGACGGGCAACGTAGCTTTCGCGAACCACTTCTGGATCAACGATTTCGATGCCAGCACCCAGCTCAACGCCCTGGGATGCCGCAACGCGGTTAATCTCATCCGGGTTACCCAGCAGCACACAGGTCGCGATGCCGCGCTCTGCACAGATTGCGGCCGCTTTCACGGTACGTGGTTCGTCGCCTTCTGGCAGAACAACACGTTTGCCCGCTTTACGCGCCAGCTCGGTCAGCTGGTAACGGAAGGCCGGAGGAGACAGACGACGGCTGCGCTCGGAGGTTGCGGTCAGGGATTCGATCCAGTCTGCGTTGATGTAGCTTGCAACGTATTCCTGAACTTTCTCGATACGCTCGTGGTCATCAACCGGCACTTCCAGGTTGAAGCTCTGCAGGCTCAGGGAGGTCTGCCAGGTGTTGGTATTAACCATGAATACCGGCAGGCCAGTCGCGAACGCGCGTTCGCACAGCTTGCTGACGCGTGGATCCATCTCGTAAGCACCGGTCAGCAGGATAGCACCGATTTCTACGCCATTCATCGCGGCCAGGCAGGCAGCAACCAGCACGTCTGGACGGTCTGCGGAGGTCACCAGCAGGGAACCAGCACGGAAGTGCTCCAGCATATGCGGAATGCTGCGGGCGCAGAAGGTCACGGATTTCACGCGGCGGGTATTGATGTCGCCTTCGTTGATCACGGTAGCGTTCAGATGACGCGCCATATCGATGGCACGGGTGGCAATCAGATCGAAGCTCCACGGCACCGCGCCCAGAACCGGCAGCGGGCTGGATTCCTGCAGTTTAGCCGGGTCAACTTTAATGACTTTCGCTTTGGAAGAGTCGTCGAAGATCTCGGACAGGTCAGGACGCGTACGGCCCTGCTCATCCACCGGCGCATTCAGTTTGTTGACGATTACGCCCGTGATGTTGGTGTTTTTAGTACCACCGAAGCTGCTGCGGGTCAGTTCGATACGCTCTTTCAGCTGCTCTGGGGTATCTGTGCCCTGAGACATCACAAAGACGATCTCGGCGTTCAGGGTTTTCGCAATTTCGAAGTTCAGCGACTGGGCAAACTGGTGTTTGCGGGTCGGAACCAGGCCTTCAACCAGCACCACTTCCGCGTCTTTTGTATTGGCGTGGTAGTTGGCGATGATCTCTTCCATCAGCACGTCTTTCTGGTTGCTGGAGAGCAGAGATTCAACGTGGTTCATCTTCAGCGGTTCGGCCGCTGGCAGATTGGAGTTCTTACGAACGATGGTGGTGGTCTGGTCTGGCGCATCGCCACCGGCACGTGGCTGGGCGATTGGCTTAAAGACGCTCAGACGAACGCCTTTGCGTTCCATAGCACGGATCACGCCAAGGCTGACGCTGGTCAGGCCGACGCTGGTTCCGGTAGGGATCAGCATAATAGTACGGGACACGGTTTATCCTCTTTCGTTACCGCCTGATTGTGGCGGGTGACAAAACAGCACCGCCAGCAGAGCTGGCGGTGTGGAATCAAGCAGTCAGACGGTGCGCGTCTTGCGCGATGACCAGCTCTTCGTTTGTTGGGATAACGAGAGCAGGGCGGGTGCCTTCTTTGTTGATGAAGCCAGACTTGCCGAAGCGGGCAGCCAGGTTACGCTCGTGATCAACCTCAAAGCCCAGCACGCCCAGTTTGCCCAGGGACAGTTCGCGAACCATTGCCGCGTTCTCACCGATACCACCGGTGAAGACAACAGCGTCAAGACGGCCATCCATCAGCGCAGTGTAAGAGCCGATGTATTTCGCCAGACGGTGGCAGTAAACGTCCATTGCACGTTTAGCATCTTCTTTCTCTGCGTAGTTGTCTTCAACGTAACGGCAGTCGCTGGTGACTTCGGTCAGACCCAGCAGGCCAGACTCTTTGGTCAGCATTTTGTTGATCTGGTCAACGCTCATGCCCAGGGTGTCGTGCAGGTGGAAGATGATCGCCGGGTCGATGTCACCGGAACGCGTACCCATCACCAGACCTTCCAGCGGGGTCAGACCCATGGAGGTATCAACACATTTACCGTTGCGGATTGCAGAAACGGAACCACCGTTGCCCAGGTGGCAGGTGATGATGTTCACTTCTTCAACCGGTTTGTTCAGCACTTTTGCCGCTTCCTGAGTCACATAGAAGTGGCTGGTGCCGTGCGCGCCATAGCGACGAACACCGTGCTCTTTGTAGAGGCTGTATGGCAGGGCATAGAGGTAAGACTCTTCCGGCATGGTCTGATGGAACGCGGTGTCAAACACGGCCACGTTTTTGTCTTTCAGATTCGGGAAGGATTTCAGCGCTTCAGCGATACCGATCAGGTGCGCCGGGTTGTGCAGCGGTGCAAAAGATGCAGAGTCTTTGATGCCCTGGATAACAGAGTCGTCAATCACGACGGAACTGGTGTATTTCTCGCCACCATGGACGATACGGTGACCAATCGCAGTCAGCTGAGCAGACAGTTCTGGTTTTTGTGCCAGAATAGTGTTAACGATAAAGTTCAGCGCTTCACTGTGAGCGGCGCCTGCACCTAAAGCCGCTTCTTGTTTGCTGCCGTCCATCTTCCACTTGATACGTGCTTCAGGCAGATGGAAACATTCGGCCAAACCAGAGAGGTACTCGTCACCGTTGAGCGCATCGATGATGGCGAATTTCAGTGAGGAGCTACCGCAGTTCAGAACCAGTACTAACTTACTCGACATGGAAGTACCTATAATTGATACGTGGCTAAAAAAACGTCAAAGAGTCTAAAAGCGTAACGCATGCTGACCCAGACATTTATGATTAACATCATGCCAAACGAACATTCTGGCAGGATGGAAGAAATACCTATGATTTTAAGCCATTTTGAACATTTTTCAGACAATGGCATAATATGCGATAATTTGACGAGTTAACGATTCTCGTCTACGGCCCTATCAGGCTGGCACAGGATACCCGATACGGGGTAGTGATGACAAAATATTTTGAACGTTGTCATAGCTTGTTGTGGTTTTGCACGAAAATTTTAATTTTTATATGTGAAGTTGAGGTATGCCATGTCGACACCTGAGATCCCGTCCGTGAATTTTTTTAGTCTGTTTCGTCGGGGACAGCATTACGCGAAGACGTGGCCGATGGAAAAACGCCTTGCGCCCATGTTCATTGAGAATCGCACAATCCGCGCCACGCGCTACGCGATTCGCTTCATGCCTCCTGTCGCTATTTTTACCCTCTGCTGGCAAATTGCGCTGGGCGGACAGCTCGGCCCTGCCGTGGCGACGGCGCTTTTTGCGTTGAGCCTGCCGATGCAGGGGCTGTGGTGGTTAGGTAAGCGTTCAATCACACCTCTGCCGCCTTCTATTTTACACTGGTTTTATGATGTTCGCGGGAAACTGGAAGAAGCCGGTCAGGCGCTCGCTCCGGTTGAAGGCAAGCCCGATTATCAGGCGCTGGCTGACACGCTTAAGCGAGCTTTTAAGCAACTTGATAAAACATTCCTCGATGATTTGTGATTGATCATCGAAACGACTAATAAAAGAAGGCACAGTAACACACCGTTACCGTGTCTTTTTTTTCAAGTGCCATGCGCTACAGGAGTCGAAAGATGGAAATGACCCATGCTCAACGTCTGATTTTGTCCAACCAGTACAAAATGATGACTATGCTTGATCCCGATAACGCTGAGCGCTACAGCCGCCTGCAGACCATCGTCGAACGCGGCTTTGGTTTGCAGATGCGTGAACTGGACCGCGAGTTTGGCGAGCTGAAAGAAGAAACCTGCCGCATCGTGATCGACATTATGGAGATGTACCACGCGCTTCACGTGTCCTGGACCAACCTGAAAGATCAGCAGTCCATTGACGAGCGCCGCGTCACTTTCTTAGGCTTTGATGCCGCAACGGAAGCGCGCTATTTGAGCTATGTCCGCTTTATGGTGAATACAGAAGGGCGTTATACGCACTTTGATGCGGGCACCCACGGCTTTAACGCGCAGACCCCTATGTGGGAAAAATACCAGCGCATGCTGAGCGCATGGCACGCCTGCCCGCGCCAGTACCACTTAAGCAGCAACGAAATTCAACAAATCATTAATGCCTGACGGAGGTGCGTGTGCAGTGTAGAGGTTTTCTGTTTGATCTGGACGGTACGCTGGTGGATTCGCTACCGGTTGTAGAGCGTTCATGGTGCCATTGGGCGGACAGACATGGCATCGACCATCAGGACGTGCTGAATTTTATCCACGGCAAACAGGCCATAACCTCGCTCCGCCATTTTCTGGCGGGACGCTCTGAGGACGAAATTCAGGCAGAGTTTAAATATCTGGAACACATTGAAGCCACCGATACGGACGGCATTACCGCGTTACCCGGTGCTCGTGAACTGCTTGAGCATTTGAATGAAGCGCAAATTCCGTGGGCCATTGTCACCTCCGGCTCGGTTCCCGTGGCTCACGCTCGTCATAAGGCGGCGGGTTTACCCACGCCGGACGTGTTCATTACCGCTGAGCGCGTGAAACGCGGCAAACCGGAACCTGATGCCTTTTTGCTGGGTGCAGAACTGCTGGGCATCCCCCCGGCGGAGTGCGTGGTGGTGGAAGATGCGGCAGCGGGCGTGCTGGCCGGGTTGAACGCTGGCAGCCACGTTATCGCCGTCAACGTTCCGGCCGATTCTCCCCGGCTGGACGAGGCGGACTTTGTGCTCAATACGCTGACCGCGCTTGATATCGCTAAGGCGCCAGACGGTATTGTAACCGTCTCGCTAAAAGTGTAATCCCATGATTTAGCCCCACGCTGCTGGGGCTTTTTTATGGCACAATTTCGCATCTCTCTCTGACAAGGACATGTTGTGAACGGTGAACTGATTTGGGTGCTCAGCCTGCTTTTAATCGCCATCATTCTGTTTGCTACAGGCAAAGTGCGCATGGATGCCGTCGCTTTGTTTGTTATCGTTGCGTTTGCGCTGAGCGGTACGCTCACGCTGCCGGAAGCCTTCTCGGGGTTTAGCGATCCCAACGTCATTCTGATTGCCGCGCTGTTTATTATCGGCGACGGGCTGGTGCGCACCGGCGTGGCAACCCTTGTGGGGGCATGGCTGGTGAGGGTGGCTGGCAACAGCGAAACCAAAATGCTGATCTACCTCATGCTAACGGTCGCCGGGCTGGGAGCCTTTATGAGCTCGACGGGCGTCGTTGCCATCTTTATCCCGGTGGTGTTGAGCGTCTCCATGCGCATGCAGACCTCACCGTCGCGCCTGATGATGCCCCTGAGCTTTGCCGGGCTCATCAGCGGTATGATGACCCTGGTGGCCACGCCGCCAAACCTGGTGGTCAACAGCGAGCTGATACGTGAAGGGCTGGAGGGCTTTAGCTTCTTCAGCGTCACCCCGCTTGGGCTGGTCATTTTGTTGATGGGTGTGGTGTATATGCTGCTGACTCGCTTCGCCCTGAAAGGCGAGAAGCAGGATAAAACTAAAGATGGCTGGAAACGACGCACCTTCCGCGATCTGATCAAAGAGTACCGTCTGGCCGGCCGCGCCCGCCGTCTGGCCATTCGTCCCGGTTCGCCAATGGTCGGTCAGCGCCTGGATGACCTGAAGCTGCGCGAACGGTATGGCGCGAACGTGATCGGCGTGGAGCGCTGGCGTCGCTTTCGCCGGGTCATCGTCAACGTGAACGGGGTGTCCGAATTCCGGGCGCGTGACGTTCTGCTGATCGATATGTCCACCGCAGAGGTCGATCTGCGTGAGTTTTGCAGTGAACAACTGCTGGAGCCGATGGTGCTACGCGGAGAGTATTTCTCCGACCAGGCGCTGGATGTGGGTATGGCGGAAGTGTCGCTGATCCCGGAATCGGAATTGTTGGGCAAAACCGTGCGTGAAATGGGGTTCCGTACCCGCTACGGCCTTAATGTCGTCGGCCTGAAGCGTGATGGCGTGGCGATGGAAGGGGCAGTGGTGGATGAGCCCATCCTGCTGGGCGATATTTTTCTCGTGGTGGGTAACTGGAAGCTTATCAGCCAGCTCGGCCAAAAAGGCCGCGATTTTGTGGTACTCAACATGCCCGTTGAGGAGAGCGATGCCTCTCCGGCCCACAGCCAGGCGCCTCACGCCATTTTTTGTCTGGTGCTGATGGTGGCACTAATGCTCACCGACGAGATCCCGAACCCGGTGGCGGCGATTATTGCCTGCCTGTTAATGGGCAAGTTTCGCTGTATTGATGCCGAGAGCGCCTATAAAGCAATTCACTGGCCAAGCATCATTTTGATTGTCGGGATGATGCCATTCGCCCTTGCCCTGCAAAAAACTGGTGGGGTGGATTTAGTGGTTAAAGGGCTCATGGACATCGGTGGGGGATACGGTCCATATATGATGATGGTGTGCCTGTTCGTGATGTGCGCCACGATAGGGCTGTTCATTTCCAATACCGCCACGGCGGTGCTGATGGCGCCTATTGCACTGGCGATGGCGAAATCGATGGGCGTGTCGCCGTACCCCTTTGCGATGATGGTGGCGATGGCGGCCTCTGCGGCGTTTATGACGCCGGTCTCTTCGCCGGTTAACACGCTGGTACTGGGGCCGGGGAATTACCGCTTTAGCGATTTCGTGAAGATTGGCGTACCGTTCACCATACTGGTGATGCTGGTATGTGTGGTGCTGATTCCGGTGTTATTCCCGTTTTAGCGTGAGCGCAGAAACGTTGGCCGGGTAAGGCGAAGCCGCCACCCGGCGAAAAATTACAACGGAGAATCCTGGCTGATCTCATCCAGCGATAAATGGAAGCTCGGCACAAACACCTGCATAAAATAATCCATCTCTTCGCTGCGGCGGGATTCCAGCGTTTTTTCCAGACGCGTTTTGGCCAGTAAAAACTCGTTATTCCCCGCAGACAACTCTTCCAGACATTTCAGGTAGGCGCAGAGCGCGTCCGCCTGCTTCACCAGTGACTTTTCCTCTTCCGTATACTGATGTTCGTCAATCAGCGGCTCAAAGACGTCGCGTAGCTCTTCCGGGACCATCTCAATCAGTTTCTGCTGGGCAATCTTCTCAATGGCCTTATATTCCTGTGCAATCTGCGAATTGAAGTATTTCACCGGCGTGGGGAGATCCCCGGTCAGCACTTCTGACGCATCGTGATACATCGCCAGCAGCGCGATACGTTCCGCATTGACCTGACCGTTGAATTTGCGGTTTTTAATGGCCGCAAGGGCATGCGCGACCATTGCAACCTGCAGACTATGTTCTGAGACATTTTCGGTGCGCACATTGCGCATCAAAGGCCAGCGGTTGATGAGTTTCAGGCGGGAGAGGTGGGCAAAAAAATGACTCTGACTCATAGGTTACCTTTTGTCTTCACTGCGACAGACTTCATTGTGCGGGGAGGGGAGGGAAGATGCAAATTTGCGGATTTTGAAGGCCGGGTTAGCGCAGCGCCACCCGGCAGAATGATTGTGTTACTGGTGGTAGCCAGAGAGGAATCGCCCGAAGCGGCTGATGGCCATTTCGAGGTCGTCTTCGCGCGGCAACGTCACGATACGAACGTGATCCGGCCATGGCCAGTTAAAGGCCGTGCCCTGAACCAGCAGCACTTTTTCCTGCAGCAGGAAATCAAGCACCATTTTTTGGTCATCGTGAATGTTGAAGCGCTTCGCGTCGATTTTCGGGAACATGTAAAGCGCACCGTTAGGCTTCACGCATGAGACGCCAGGGATGTCGTTGATCAGCTCCCAGGCGCGGTTACGCTGTTCGTACAGGCGGCCGCCGGGCACGATGAACTCGCTGATGCTCTGATAACCGCCCAGCGCCGTCTGGATCGCGTGCTGGGCCGGAACGTTGGCACACAAACGCATGGAAGCCAGCATCTCCAGCCCTTCAATGTAACCTTTCGCATGTTTTTTCGGACCGTTCAGGACCATCCAGCCCTGGCGGAAACCGGCCACACGGTAAGTTTTAGACAGGCCGTTAAAGGTGACGGTCAGCAGGTCTGGCGCCAGCGCTGCGATAGAGTGGTGCTGCGCGGCGTCATACAGGATCTTGTCGTAAATTTCATCAGCGAAGATGATCAGGTTATGCTGACGGGCGATCTCCACGATCTCCATCAGCAGCGCTTTAGAGTAGACGGCACCCGTCGGGTTGTTCGGGTTAATAATCACGATGCCGCGCGTACGCGGGGTGATTTTTGCACGAATATCATCGAGGTCCGGGAACCAGTCAGAGGATTCGTCGCAGAGATAGTGCACCGCCTTACCGCTTGAGAGTGATACGGCCGCCGTCCACAGCGGGTAATCCGGGGCGGGTACCAGCATTTCGTCGCCGCTGTTCAGCAATGCCTGCATGGCCTGCACGATCAGCTCAGAGACGCCGTTGCCGATATAAATATCCTCAACGGTAACGTCACGCATACCGCGTGCCTGGTAGTGCTGCATAATGGCTTTGCGTGCGGAGTAGAGTCCTTTTGAATCACAATAGCCTTGTGCAGTAGGCAGGTTGCGGATCACATCAACCAGGATTTCATCCGGCGCTTCAAAACCAAACGGCGCAGGGTTACCAATGTTGAGTTTCAGAACCTTATTGCCTTCTTCTTCCAGGCGTTTTGCCTCTTTGAGAACCGGGCCACGGATGTCGTAACAGACGTTATCTAGCTTGCTGGATTTTTCGATAGGGGACATGAACCTTTAACCTTTTCGCTATTATTGCCGCTCCCTGCCGTGGAAGTCAGCACGGAACAATGTACTCCCCCCTCGCTTCGTTTTGAAGGGTAAACAGAAGAAGATTTTGTGCAACAGAAAAAATTCTGTTGAATCTCTTTCGCTGCCTGCGTTGAAATTTTCTGGTCTAAAGTTATGCATGAAAGCGTTTTATTAGGTTAATTGTGCTGTTAATTTTAATCTTTGTTGCATATTGTGCTATTAAAAATAAAATGGCGGCCAGGGTTAAGGCGGAAGTTTACCTGAGTGACTTTTCGTAAAATCTGAGTGCTTCAATAGATCACGCTGTAATAGCAGGCTTTGGTTAAAAGTTGCTCATGTGAAATTAATGTTAAGTGTTATTAATGATTGGCCTTAATCTAAATTAAAATTTATTTATTATTAACCTACAAAATGCAACTTTAGTTAATTTTAATAAAATTAGTTTAGAAGCCTAACAACAACCTTTAATCCTGAATATTGCGATAAGACTTATAAATAAAGTGGATTTGAGTTAAGATGTCTTTAAGGAAAGCAGAGGAAAGACGTATGTGATTTGTATATCTTGCCCTGATTTTCTGAATTAATTGATTGTTATTGTTGGAGTTATCTCTGGCTGGCGTGTGCAAAGCACAACCTGCAACGTTGACAGCGCTGCGATAAAGATGGCAGAAAAGGTGTCATACCTTTAATGTAATTTACATTAACCTGCGATCATCTAAATATCCTGAACGTTTAAGAGAATAAAAATAACGTCATGAAACGTGCTTTCTGACTGTTGATATATACACTAAAGCAGCACAATAACTATCTGTCAGGCAGTCTGCCGGGCCGGGATGCGAGGGAAAACTCCAGAAGGAATTGCTTAACTGTTACACACAGCTTCAACCCGGGCAGCTCCGCACGAGCAACCTGAAAGTGAATAGATATGATAAATGCAAATCGTCCGATAATGAATCTCGACCTCGATCTGCTGAGAACGTTTGTTGCGGTCGCAGACCTCAACACTTTTGCAGCAGCTGCTGCCGCAGTTTGCCGAACCCAGTCCGCCGTCAGTCAGCAAATGCAGCGTCTGGAACAACTGGTTGGTAAAGAGCTTTTTGCCCGTCATGGCCGTAATAAGCTCTTAACAGAACACGGTATTCAGCTACTGGGTTATGCCAGGAAAATACTTCGCTTTAATGACGAAGCATGTATGTCATTAATGTTTAGCAACCTTCAGGGTGTGCTAACGTTAGGTGCATCTGATGAGTCAGCGGATACTATATTGCCGTTCCTTCTTAATCGAATCAGTTCGGTTTATCCGAAGCTTGCGCTGGATGTTAGCGTGAAGCGTAATGCTTTTATGATTGAGATGTTAAAAGAGAACGAGGTTGACCTCGTGGTCACCACGCATCGTCCCGGCCAATTTAATTGCCTGACGCTGCGAACGTCTCCTACGCACTGGTATTGCGCGGCGGAATATGTGCTTCAGCAAGGCGAGCCTGTTCCTCTGGTCTTACTGGACGATCCGAGCCCATTCCGCGATATGGTGCTGGCGGCGCTCAACGAGGCCAACATTCCGTGGCGACTGGCGTATGTGGCCTCCACATTGCCTGCCGTTCGCGCAGCGGTCAAAGCCGGCCTTGGCGTAACGGCGCGTCCGGTGGAGATGATGAGCCCGGATCTGCGGGTGCTGGGAAAATCCGATGGACTCCCTCCGCTGCCGGATACGGAGTATCTGCTGTGCCACAACACGTCCAGTAACAACGAGCTGGCGAAAGTGGTGTTCGAAGCAATGGAGAACTACCATAACCCGTGGCAGTTCGAGCATGTTACCCACGAAGGGGGGGATGACTCCCTGATCGTTGAAGGTGACTTTGAGTGATCGAGAGCTCAAAATTCTGGTAACAAAATGTAAGTGTAAAAAAATGCCACTCGTGCGATTTTCGCATGGAGTGGCTTTTTTTTTGCACAAATTCTCTCCGCTAATGAGAGTGAAATGAAAAGAGTTCTTAATTATCAATGAGTAAAATACAGCCGATTAAAGTCTGAACAAATTCTTTTCTCACTTCCTTCCCGCGCCCGGCATGTTAATAAAACAGGAAAGATGTTGCCGTTTTACTGGTTGAATTAACAAAAGCGTGTCTCAGATCAAGAAAATACTCCCATTTAGGGGGAGGAATCGTTGGCAAATCCTGTCAAAATAGGAGGGTTATTTTTTTTACTTCCAAAACGGACACGATTCAACAACATGCATTTGACGAAAAGTCAGGTAACCACCAGGGTTAAAGGGCACCAAATGTTAATGAGAATCGCTCGATGTAATTTAATGTGAAGAAACCTTTGTTAAAGTTGACAATAGGTTATAGAAAGGAGTAAAAAACCCCATCATTTTGCTGTCTACGTCTCATTTCTGACAGTTAGTGTAAGGTTATTTGTTCCTCCCCATGAATCGATGTGATGCCCATCTGCCAGCAAGAGCAGTGTCGTTGGTATCACTTTTGATGAGTAAGCAATGAGTATGTCAACATCCACAGAAGTCATCGCTCATCACTGGGCATTCGCAATCTTTCTTATTGTAGCCATTGGCCTGTGCTGCCTGATGTTAGTCGGCGGCTGGTTCCTGGGCGGTCGCGCCCGCGCAAGGCACAAAAACACCCCTTTCGAATCAGGTATTGATTCAGTAGGTTCCGCTCGCTTACGCCTGTCTGCCAAGTTCTATCTGGTAGCCATGTTCTTCGTCATCTTTGACGTGGAAGCGCTTTACCTTTTCGCATGGTCGACCTCCATCCGCGAAAGTGGTTGGGTAGGCTTTGTCGAGGCCGCAATTTTCATTTTAGTGCTACTGGCCGGTCTGGTTTATCTGGTGCGTATTGGCGCGCTTGACTGGACGCCTGCGCGTTCACGTCGTGAACACATCAACCCGGAAAACAGTATCTCTAATCGTCAGCAGTAACAGCGAGGCAATAAGATGGATTATACGCTCACCCGCATAGATCCTAACGGTGAGAATGACCGTTACCCCCTGCAAAAACAGGAGATCGTAACCGACCCCCTGGAGCAAGAAGTCAATAAAAGCGTGTACATGGGCAAGCTCGAACATGCCATGCACGATATGGTCAACTGGGGTCGTAAGAACTCCATCTGGCCATACAACTTTGGCCTTTCCTGCTGCTACGTTGAAATGGTGACGTCATTCACTGCGGTGCATGACGTTGCGCGTTTTGGGGCAGAGGTACTGCGTGCATCCCCACGTCAGGCTGACCTGATGGTGGTGGCCGGTACGTGCTTTACCAAGATGGCACCGGTTATTCAGCGTCTTTATGACCAGATGCTGGAGCCAAAATGGGTTATCTCCATGGGCGCATGTGCAAACTCTGGCGGTATGTACGACATTTATTCCGTTGTGCAGGGCGTAGATAAGTTTATTCCAGTGGATGTATACATCCCGGGTTGCCCGCCACGTCCGGAAGCTTACATGCAAGCGCTGATGCTGCTGCAGGAGTCTATCGGTAAAGAACGCCGCCCGCTGTCGTGGGTTGTTGGCGATCAGGGTGTCTATCGCGCGAACATGCAGTCTGAGCGCGAGCGTAAACGTGGTGAACGTATTGCCGTCACCAACCTGCGTACGCCTGACGAAATTTAATTTGCGCCTGTGGGCCTGGAGAACACCTTCGCATATCACTACTCAAATAGCGCGAAGCCAGGCTTAACAGTCACCACGGACCATTTGCAATGGTGAACAATATGACCGACTTAACCGCGCAAGAAGCCGCCTGGCAGACCCGGGATCATCTGGATGACCCCGTCATTGGCGAACTGCGCAACCGTTTTGGGCCGGATGCCTTTACTGTTCAGGCGACCCGCACCGGGGTACCCGTTGTTTGGGTGAAGCGTGAACAATTGCTGGAAGTTGTCGATTTCCTCAAGAAATTGCCAAAACCTTACGTCATGCTGTTTGACTTACACGGCATGGATGAACGTCTGCGCACGCACCGCCAGGGTCTCCCTGCTGCGGATTTTTCCGTTTTCTACCACCTGATCTCAATAGACCGCAATACGGATATCATGCTCAAGGTGGCATTGTCTGAAAACGACATGCATCTGCCGACGCTCACCAAACTTTTCCCGAACGCCAACTGGTACGAGCGTGAAACCTGGGAAATGTTCGGTATGACCTTCGACGGCCACCCGCATCTGACGCGCATCATGATGCCGCAGACCTGGACCGGCCACCCGCTGCGTAAAGACTACCCGGCACGTGCGACTGAATTCGATCCGTTTGAGCTGACCAAAGCCAAGCAGGATCTGGAGATGGAAGCGCTGACCTTCAAGCCGGAAGACTGGGGCATGAAGCGCGGTACCGAAAACGAGGACTTCATGTTCCTCAACCTCGGTCCAAACCACCCGTCTGCGCATGGTGCATTCCGTATTATTCTTCAGCTTGATGGCGAAGAGATTGTCGACTGCGTTCCGGATATCGGTTACCACCACCGTGGTGCTGAGAAAATGGGCGAGCGTCAGTCCTGGCACAGCTACATTCCGTATACCGACCGTATCGAGTACCTCGGCGGCTGCGTAAACGAAATGCCTTACGTGCTGGCCGTTGAGAAACTGGCAGGCATCACCGTGCCGGATCGCGTTAACGTGATTCGCGTTATGCTGTCAGAACTGTTCCGTATTAACAGCCATCTGCTGTACATCTCCACGTTCATTCAGGACGTTGGCGCGATGACCCCGGTCTTCTTCGCCTTTACCGACCGTCAGAAAATTTACGATCTGGTGGAAGCGATTACCGGTTTCCGTATGCACCCGGCCTGGTTCCGTATCGGCGGTGTGGCACACGATCTGCCGAGAGGCTGGGACCGTCTGCTGCGTGAATTCCTCGACTGGATGCCGAAACGTCTGGCCTCGTATGAGAAAGCCGCGCTGCGTAACTCCATCCTGAAAGGCCGTTCCCAGGGCGTTGCTGCCTACGGCGCGAAAGAGGCGCTGGAGTGGGGGACCACCGGTGCTGGCCTGCGTGCGACCGGTATTGATTTCGACGTGCGTAAAGCGCGTCCTTACTCTGGCTATGAGAACTTCGACTTTGAAGTCCCGGTTGGCGGCGGTGTTTCCGACTGCTATACCCGCGTGATGCTGAAAGTAGAAGAGCTGCGCCAGAGTCTGCGCATCCTTGAGCAGTGCCTCAACAACATGCCGGAAGGTCCGTTCAAGGCGGATCACCCGCTGACGACGCCGCCACCGAAAGAGCGCACGCTGCAACATATCGAAACTCTGATCACCCACTTCCTGCAGGTTTCCTGGGGCCCGGTCATGCCGGCACAAGAATCCTTCCAGATGATCGAAGCGACCAAGGGTATTAACAGTTACTACCTGACCAGTGACGGCAGCACCATGAGCTACCGTACCCGCGTGCGTACGCCGAGCTTTGCGCACCTGCAGCAGATCCCGTCCGCCATCCGCGGCAGTCTGGTCTCCGACCTGATTGTGTATCTGGGTAGTATCGATTTTGTTATGTCAGATGTGGACCGCTAATTATGCACGAGAATCAACAACCACAAACCGAGGCTTTTGAGCTGAGTGAAGCAGAGCGTGCCGCCATTGAGCACGAGATGCACCACTACGAAGACCCGCGTGCGGCGTCCATTGAAGCGCTGAAAATCGTACAGAAACAGCGTGGTTGGGTGCCGGATGGGGCGATCTATGCGATCGCAGAAGTGCTGGGTATCCCGGCCAGTGACGTAGAAGGCGTAGCCACGTTCTACAGCCAGATCTTCCGTCAGCCGGTGGGCCGCCATGTGATCCGCTACTGTGACAGCGTTGTCTGCCACATTACCGGTTATCAGGGCATTCAGGCTGCGATTGAGAAAAAACTCAATATCAAGCCGGGCCAGACCACGTTCGATGGTCGCTTTACTCTGCTGCCAACCTGCTGCCTGGGTAACTGCGACAAGGGGCCGACCATGATGATTGATGAGGATACTCACAGCCATCTGACGCCGGAAGCCATTCCTGACCTGCTGGAGCAGTACAAATGAAAACTGTAATTCGTACTGCTGAGACACATCCGCTGACCTGGCGTCTGCGCGATGACAAACAGCCGGTATGGCTCGACGAATACCAGAGCAAAAACGGCTATGCCGGGGCGCGTAAAGCCCTGGGCGGCATGGCGCCAGACGACATCGTTAATGCGGTGAAAGAGTCGGGTCTGAAAGGCCGCGGCGGCGCGGGCTTCTCCACCGGTCTGAAGTGGAGCCTGATGCCAAAAGATGAATCCATGAACATCCGTTACCTGCTGTGTAACGCGGATGAAATGGAGCCGGGTACCTATAAAGACCGTCTGCTGATGGAGCAACTGCCGCACCTGCTGGTGGAAGGCATGTTGATCTCCGCGTTCGCGCTGAAAGCGTACCGTGGTTACATCTTCCTGCGCGGTGAGTACATCGAAGCGGCGGAAAACCTGCGTCGCGCGATTGCCGAAGCGACCGAAGCGGGCCTGCTTGGCAAAAACATTCTCGGCACCGGGTTTGACTTCGAGCTGTTCGTGCACACCGGTGCAGGGCGTTATATCTGCGGTGAAGAGACCGCGCTGATTAACTCCCTGGAAGGCCGCCGTGCGAACCCGCGTTCCAAGCCGCCGTTCCCGGCAAGCTCCGGTGTGTGGGGTAAACCGACCTGTGTGAACAACGTCGAAACCCTGTGTAACGTTCCGGCTATCCTCGCCAACGGCGTGGAGTGGTATCAGGGCATCTCCTCAAGCAAAGATGCCGGTACCAAGCTGATGGGCTTCTCCGGCCGCGTGAAAAACCCTGGCGTCTGGGAACTGCCGTTCGGTACTACCGCCCGCGAAATTCTTGAAGACTACGCCGGTGGCATGCGCGATGGCCTGAAATTTAAAGCCTGGCAGCCGGGTGGGGCAGGGACAGACTTCCTGACCGAAGCCCACCTTGATCTGCCGATGGAGTTCGAAAGCATTGGTAAAGCAGGCAGCCGTCTGGGTACGGCGCTGGCGATGGCCGTCGACCACGAGATCGGCATGGTCTCGCTGGTGCGTAACCTGGAAGAGTTCTTCGCCCGTGAGTCCTGCGGCTGGTGTACACCGTGCCGTGACGGTCTGCCGTGGAGCGTGAAGATCCTGCGTGCTATCGAACGCGGCGAAGGCCAGCCTGGTGATATCGAGACACTTGAGCAACTGTGTCGATTCTTAGGGCCGGGCAAAACCTTCTGTGCCCACGCACCGGGTGCCGTCGAGCCGCTGCAGAGCGCGATTAAATATTTCCGCGACGAATTCGAAGCAGGCATCAAGCAGCCGTTCAGCAATACCCATTCAATCAATGGTATTCAGCCGAACCTGCTGAAAGCACGCTGGTAAAAACAGAATTTTGATTAACGCTCGAAGCAATTCGAGACAACTGGAAGCATGCTAATGGCTACGATTCATGTAGACGGCAAAGAATACGAAGTCAACGGGGCGGACAACCTGCTGGAAGCTTGTCTGTCTCTTGGCCTCGATATTCCGTACTTTTGCTGGCATCCGGCGCTGGGCAGCGTCGGTGCTTGCCGCCAGTGTGCGGTGAAGCAATATCAAAACGCGGAAGACACGCGTGGTCGCCTGGTGATGTCCTGTATGACGCCAGCCACCGAAGGCACATTTATTTCGATTGATGACGAAGAAGCAAAACAGTTCCGTGAAAGCGTTGTGGAATGGTTGATGACCAACCACCCGCACGACTGCCCGGTCTGTGAAGAGGGCGGTAACTGCCACCTTCAGGATATGACCGTAATGACCGGTCACAGCTTCCGTCGCTATCGCTTTACTAAACGTACTCACCGTAACCAGGACCTGGGGCCGTTCATCTCTCACGAAATGAACCGCTGCATCGCCTGCTACCGCTGCGTGCGTTACTACAAAGATTACGCAGACGGTCAGGATCTGGGTGTGTATGGCACACATGACAACGTCTATTTCGGTCGTCCGGAAGACGGTACGCTTGAGAGCGAATTCTCCGGTAACCTGGTAGAAATCTGTCCGACCGGCGTATTCACCGATAAAACTCACTCCGAGCGTTACAACCGTAAGTGGGACATGCAGTTTGCACCAAGCATCTGCCAGCAGTGTTCGCTGGGCTGTAACACCAGCCCGGGTGAGCGCTACGGCGAACTGCGTCGTATCGAAAACCGTTACAACGGTACCGTAAACCATTACTTCCTGTGCGACCGCGGTCGTTTCGGCTATGGCTATGTAAACCTGAAAGACCGTCCGCGTCAGCCGGTTCAGCGCCGTGGCGACGACTTTATCACCCTGAACGCTGAACAGGCGATGCAGGGTGCGGCAGATATTCTGCGCCAGTCGAAGAAAGTGATCGGTATCGGCTCCCCGCGTGCCAGCATCGAAAGCAACTTCGCGCTGCGTGAGCTGGTGGGGGCGGAAAACTTCTACACCGGTATCGCTCAGGGCGAGCAGGAACGTCTGCAGCTGGTACTGAAAGTGCTGCGCGAAGGCGGTATTCATACCCCTGCGCTGCGCGAAATCGAATCGTATGATGCGGTTCTGGTGCTGGGCGAAGATCTGACGCAGACCGGCGCTCGCGCGGCTCTGGCGGTTCGCCAGGCGGTGAAGGGTAAAGCACGTGAAATGGCAGCGGCACAGAAAGTGGCTGACTGGCAGATTGCGGCAATCCTCAACATCGGCCAGCGCGCGAAGCATCCTCTGTTTGTGACGAACGTCGACAACACCCGTCTGGACGATATCGCCGCGTGGACCTACTGCGCGCCGGTTGAAGATCAGGCGCGTCTTGGCTTTGCCATTGCTCATGCGCTGGACAACAATTCTCCGGCCGTTGAACTGGATCGTGACCTGCAAAGCAAAGTCGACGTGATTGTTCAGGCGCTGGCGGGGGCGAAGAAACCACTGATTATCTCCGGGACTAACGCCGGTAGCGCCGAAATCATTCAGGCTGCAGCGAACGTCGCCAAAGCCCTGAAAGGCCGCGGTGCGGACGTTGGTGTCACCATGATTGCCCGTGCGGTGAACAGCATCGGTCTGGGTATGATTGGCGGTGGCTCGCTGGAAGAAGCGTTAAGCGAACTGGAGTCCGGTGCTGCTGACGCCGTTGTGGTGCTGGAAAATGACCTGCATCGCCATGCCTCTGCCGCGCGCGTTGACGCTGCGCTCTCTAAAGCACCGCTGGTGATGGTAATCGACCATCAGCGCACCGCGATTATGGATAAAGCGCACCTGGTGCTCTCTGCGGCAAGCTTCGCAGAAAGCGACGGTACGGTTATCAACAACGAAGGCCGCGCACAGCGTTTCTTCCAGGTTTATGACCCGGCGTACTACGACAGCAACACCGTGATGCTGGAAAGCTGGCGCTGGCTGCACTCTCTGCACAGCACCGTGCAGAGCCGTGAAGTGGACTGGACGCAGCTCGACCACGTTATCGATGCGGTAGTCGAAAAACTGCCTCAGCTGGCGGGTATTAAAGATGCTGCGCCTGAAGCGAGCTTCCGTATTCGCGGCCAGAAACTGGCGCGTGAACCGCACCGTTACAGTGGCCGTACCGCGATGCGTGCCAATATCAGCGTGCACGAACCGCGTCAGCCGCAGGATAAAGACACCATGTTCGCCTTCTCCATGGAAGGGAACAACCAGCCGTCTGCGCCGCGTTCACAGATCCCATTCGCATGGGCACCGGGCTGGAACTCCCCGCAGGCGTGGAACAAGTTCCAGGCGGAAGTGGGCGGTTCACTGCGTCACGGCGATCCGGGCGTGCGTCTGATTGAAGCCTCCGAAACCGGTCTGGACTTCTTCACGACCGTTCCGGCGAGCTTCCAGGCGCAGGACGGTAGCTGGCGTATTGCGCCGTACTACCATCTGTTTGGTAGCGACGAGCTGTCCCAGCGTTCACCGGTATTCCAGCAGCGTATGCCGCAGCCGTACATCAAGCTCAACCCGGCAGACGCCGCGAAGCTTGGCGTTAACGCGGGTGCGAACATTGCCTTTAGCTACGAGGGCCAGACCATCAGCCTGCCGCTGATTATCTCTGAAAGCCTGACAGCAGGGCAGGTCGGTCTGCCGATGGGTATGCCTGGCATCGCGCCGGTACTGGCGGGTGCGCGTCTTGATAACCTGCAGGAGGCAAAAGCATGAGTTGGTTAACGCCGGATCTTATCGACATCCTGCTGAGCGTTCTGAAAGCGATTGTCATTCTGCTGGTGGTGGTCACCTGTGGTGCGTTCATGAGCTTTGGTGAACGTCGTCTGCTTGGTCTGTTCCAGAACCGTTATGGACCAAACCGCGTTGGCTGGGGGGGATCACTCCAGCTGGTCGCGGACATGATCAAGATGTTCTTCAAAGAGGACTGGATCCCACGCTTCTCGGATCGCGTGATCTTTACGCTGGCACCGATGATTGCCTTCACCTCGCTGCTGCTGGCGTTTGCTATCGTTCCTGTCAGCCCGACCTGGGTGGTGGCTGACCTGAACATCGGCATTCTGTTCTTCCTGATGATGGCAGGTCTCGCGGTTTACGCGGTACTGTTCGCAGGCTGGTCCAGTAACAACAAATACTCGCTGCTGGGTGCGATGCGTGCTTCCGCGCAGACGCTGAGCTACGAAGTGTTCCTGGGGCTCTCCCTGATGGGCGTGGTGGCGCAGGCCGGTTCATTCAACATGACCGACATCGTTAACAACCAGGCCGACATCTGGAACGTTATCCCGCAGTTCTTTGGTTTTGTTACCTTTGCTATCGCGGGCGTGGCGGTGTGTCACCGTCACCCGTTTGACCAGCCAGAAGCCGAACAGGAACTGGCCGACGGTTACCACATTGAATATTCCGGTATGAAATTCGGTCTGTTCTTCGTGGGTGAGTACATCGGTATCGTCACCATTTCCGCGTTGATGGTAACGCTGTTCTTTGGTGGCTGGCATGGCCCGTTCTTACCGCCGTTCATCTGGTTCGCGCTGAAAACCGCGTTCTTCATGATGATGTTCATTTTGATTCGCGCAGCGTTACCGCGTCCGCGTTATGACCAGGTAATGTCCTTCGGCTGGAAAGTGTGCCTGCCGCTGACGCTCGTCAACTTGTTGGTAACGGCGGCTGTCATTCTCTGGCAGCAGCCATAAGGGGCTATAGACCATGACCTTAAAAGAATTACTGGTAGGCTTTGGTACCCAGGTACGCAGTATCTGGATGATCGGCCTGCACGCGTTTGCCAAACGCGAAACCCGGATGTACCCGGAAGAGCCGGTATATCTGCCGCCGCGCTACCGTGGCCGTATCGTGCTGACGCGCGACCCGGACGGCTCCGAGCGCTGCGTTGCCTGTAACCTGTGTGCGGTAGCGTGTCCGGTAGGCTGTATCTCTCTGCAGAAAGCAGAGACGGTAGACGGCCGCTGGTACCCTGAGTTCTTCCGCATCAACTTCTCACGCTGCATCTTCTGTGGTCTGTGTGAAGAAGCGTGCCCAACCACGGCGATTCAGCTCACCCCGGACTTCGAACTGGGTGAGTACAAGCGTCAGGACCTGGTGTACGAGAAAGAGGATCTGCTGATTTCCGGTCCGGGCAAATACCCGGAATATAACTTCTACCGGATGGCGGGTATGGCAATCGACGGCAAAGATAAGGGCGAAGCAGAGAACGAAGCCAAGCCTATCGACGTCAAGAGCCTGTTACCGTAAGGAGAGGGCAATGGAATTCGCTTTTTATATCTGTGGCCTTATCGCCATCCTGGCTACGCTACGAGTGATTACGCACACCAATCCGGTGCATGCGCTGCTGTACTTAATCATTTCGCTGCTGGCTATTTCCGGGGTGTTCTTTGCGCTCGGCGCGCACTTTGCCGGTGCGCTGGAAATCATCGTTTACGCCGGGGCCATCATGGTGCTGTTCGTCTTCGTGGTGATGATGCTGAACCTGGGCGGCTCTGAAATTGAGCAGGAACGTCAGTGGTTAAAACCGCAGGTGTGGATTGGCCCGGCAATTTTGTCGGCCATCATGCTGGTGGTAATTGTTTATGCCATTCTCGGCGTGAACGACCAGGGCATCGACGGTACGCCAATCGGCGCGAAAGAAGTGGGTATCACGCTGTTTGGCCCATACGTTCTGGCGGTTGAACTGGCCTCTATGCTGCTGCTGGCGGGTCTGGTTGTTGCCTTCCACGTTGGCCGCGAAGAGCGTGCTGGTGAGGTGCTGAGCAACCGCACTGACGACCGCGCGAAAAGAAAAACGGAGGAACGCGCATGATCCCCTTAACACATGGACTGATCCTCGCTGCGATTTTATTCGTTCTGGGCTTAACCGGTCTGGTTATCCGCCGCAATCTGCTGTTTATGCTGATCGGTCTGGAAATCATGATTAACGCCTCCGCGCTGGCCTTCGTGGTCGCCGGAAGCTACTGGGGCCAGACCGATGGTCAGGTGATGTACATTCTCGCCATCAGCCTCGCGGCTGCCGAAGCGAGTATTGGCCTGGCGCTGTTGCTGCAGCTCCATCGTCGCCGCCAGAACCTGAACATCGATTCAGTAAGTGAGTTGCGTGGATGAACATGCTTGCCTTAACCATTATTTTTCCGCTGATTGGCTTCGTGCTGCTGGCGTTTTCTCGCGGCCGCTGGTCTGAGAATCTGTCTGCGACCGTCGGCATGGGATCTGTCGGTCTGGCTGCGCTGGTAACAGCGTATGCGGGTATCGATTTCTTCAACAACGGGCGTCAGGCCTTCAGCGTGCCGCTGTGGACCTGGATGTCGGTCGGTGATTTCAACATCGGTTTTAACCTGGTGCTGGATGGTCTCTCGCTGACCATGCTCTCCGTGGTGACCGGCGTGGGCTTCCTGATCCATATGTTCGCCTCCTGGTACATGCGCGGTGAAGAGGGCTACTCCCGCTTCTTCGCCTACACTAACCTGTTTATCGCCAGCATGGTGGTTCTGGTGCTGGCCGATAACCTGCTGCTGATGTATCTGGGCTGGGAAGGCGTGGGTCTCTGTTCGTACCTGCTGATCGGGTTCTACTACACCGATCCGAAGAATGGCGCAGCGGCCATGAAAGCGTTCGTCGTGACCCGTGTGGGTGACGTCTTCCTCGCGTTCGCGCTGTTCATTCTCTACAACGAACTGGGCACGCTGAACTTCCGCGAAATGGTGGAACTGGCGCCGGCACACTTCGCCGCAGGCAACAACATGCTGTGGTGGGCAACGCTGATGCTGCTTGGTGGTGCTGTGGGTAAATCTGCACAGCTGCCGTTGCAGACATGGCTGGCCGACGCGATGGCGGGTCCAACCCCTGTCTCCGCGCTGATCCACGCCGCGACCATGGTCACCGCCGGTGTGTACCTGATTGCGCGTACCCATGGCCTGTTCCTGATGACCCCGGAAATTCTGCATCTGGTGGGTATCGTCGGTGCGGTCACGCTGGTGCTGGCAGGCTTTGCCGCGCTGGTGCAGACCGACATCAAACGCGTTCTTGCTTATTCCACCATGAGCCAGATTGGCTACATGTTCCTGGCGTTGGGCGTTCAGGCGTGGGACGCGGCGATTTTCCACCTGATGACGCACGCGTTCTTTAAAGCGCTGCTGTTCCTCTCATCCGGTTCCGTGATCCTGGCCTGCCATCACGAGCAGAACATCTTCAAGATGGGCGGACTGCGTAAGTCCATCCCGCTGGTGTATGTCTGCTTCCTGGTGGGCGGCGCGGCGCTGGCGGCACTGCCGCTGATTACCGCGGGCTTCTTCAGTAAGGACGAAATCCTTGCCGGTGCCATGGCGAATGGTCATATCAATCTGATGGTTGCGGGTCTGGTCGGTGCGTTTATGACCTCCCTGTATACCTTCCGTATGATTTTCATCGTATTCCACGGTAAAGAACAAATTCACGCTCATGCAGGGAAGGGGATTACTCACCACCTGCCGCTGATTGTGCTGCTGGTCCTGTCCACCTTCGTTGGCGCGATGATTGTGCCGCCGCTGCAGGGTGTACTGCCAGACACCACCGAGCTTGAGCACGGCCGCGTTCTGACGCTTGAAATCACCTCTGGTGTGGTCGCTATCGCGGGTATCCTGATTGCTGCATGGCTGTGGCTGGGCAAACGCACGCTGGTGACTGCCGTTGCCAACAGTGCGCCAGGCCGCCTGCTGGGCACCTGGTGGTACAACGCGTGGGGCTTCGACTGGCTGTACGACATGATCTTCGTTAAGCCGTTCCTGGGCATTGCGTGGCTGTTGAAGCGCGACCCACTGAACAGCCTGATGAATATCCCGGCGATCCTCTCCCGCTTTGCAGGTAAAGGCCTGCTGTACAGCGAGAACGGTTACCTGCGCTGGTATGTGGCGTCCATGAGCATCGGTGCGGTTGTCGTGCTGGCGCTGCTGATGGTGTTGCGTTGATCGTAAAGTGAATTTTATTCGAATTCGTTGAAAATCAGGCCCCTGCTGGGGGCCTTAAAAAGGAATGTAAATCGCCATGTTACTACCCTGGCTAATATTAATTCCCTTCATCGGCGGCTTCCTGTGCTGGCAGACTGAACGCTTTGGCGTGAAGATGCCGCGCTGGATCGCGCTGATCACCATGGGATTGACGCTCGCGCTTGGTCTGCAACTTTGGTTGCAGGGTGGCTACTCCCTGACCCAGTCTGCGGGCATTCCGCAGTGGCAGTCTGAGTTTATCCTGCCGTGGATCCCGCGTTTCGGCATTACGATCCACCTGGCGATTGACGGTCTGTCGCTGCTGATGGTGGTGCTGACCGGTCTGCTCGGCGTTCTGGCGGTACTTTGCTCCTGGCGAGAAATCGAAAAATACCAGGGCTTCTTCCACCTGAACCTGATGTGGATCCTGGGCGGCGTAATCGGCGTGTTCCTTGCCATCGACATGTTCCTGTTCTTCTTCTTCTGGGAGATGATGCTGGTGCCGATGTACTTCCTGATCGCGCTGTGGGGCCATAAGGCGTCCGACGGTAAAACGCGTATCACGGCGGCCACCAAGTTCTTCATCTATACCCAGGCGAGTGGTCTGGTGATGCTGATTGCCATTCTGGCGCTGGTGTTTGTGCACCACAATGCGACCGGTGTCTGGACCTTCAACTACGAAGACCTGTTGAAGACCCCGATGTCTCACGGTGTGGAATACCTGCTGATGCTCGGCTTCTTCATCGCCTTCGCGGTGAAAATGCCGGTCGTACCACTGCACGGCTGGCTGCCAGACGCGCACTCTCAGGCGCCAACCGCAGGTTCTGTTGACCTGGCGGGCATCTTGCTGAAAACAGCAGCCTACGGTCTGCTGCGTTTCGCGCTGCCACTGTTCCCGAACGCGTCCGCTGAGTTCGCACCGATTGCCATGTGGCTGGGTGTGATTGGTATCTTCTACGGTGCCTGGATGGCGTTCACGCAGTACGACATCAAACGTCTGATTGCGTACACCTCCGTTTCCCACATGGGCTTCGTACTGATTGCTATCTACACCGGCAGCCAGCTGGCGTACCAGGGCGCGGTGATCCAGATGATTGCACACGGTCTGTCCGCAGCCGGTCTCTTCATCCTCTGTGGTCAGCTGTACGAACGTCTGCATACCCGTGACATGCGTATGATGGGCGGTCTGTGGAGTAAAATTAAGTGGCTGCCGGCGCTGTCCATGTTCTTCGCGGTGGCGACCCTGGGTATGCCAGGTACCGGTAACTTCGTCGGCGAATTTATGATTCTGTTCGGTAGCTTCAAAGTGGTACCGATGATTACCGTCATCTCCACCTTTGGTCTGGTGTTCGCGTCCGTCTACTCGCTGGCGATGCTGCACCGTGCTTACTTCGGTAAAGCGAAGAGCGAAATTGCTGCACAAGAACTGCCGGGGATGTCGCTGCGTGAGCTGTTCATCATCCTGCTGCTGGTCGTACTGCTGGTGCTGCTGGGCTTCTTCCCGCAGCCGATTCTGGATACCTCGCACTCCGCGATGGGTAATATCCAGCAGTGGTTTGTTAATTCTGCTTCTACTACAAGGCCGTAATTCGCCATGACAATAACTCCACAACAACTGATCGCGCTGCTACCGCTGCTGATCGTCGGATTGACGGTGGTGGTTGTGATGCTCTCCATTGCGTGGCGACGCAATCACTTCCTGAATGCCACGCTGTCGGTCATCGGACTGAACGCCGCGTTAGTCTCTCTCTGGTTTGTTGGCCAGGGCGGGGCGATGGACGTCACCCCGCTGATGCGCGTTGACGGCTATGCCATGCTGTACACGGGGCTGGTTCTGCTGGCGAGCCTGGCGACCTGTACCTTTGCCTATCCGTGGCTTGAAGGCTACAACGACAACAAAGAAGAGTTTTACCTGCTGGTACTGATTGCCGCACTCGGCGGCATTCTGCTGGCGAATGCAAACCATCTGGCTGCGCTGTTCCTCGGCATTGAGCTGATCTCTCTGCCGCTGTTCGGCCTGATTGGTTACGCCTTCCGTCAGAAGCGCTCTCTGGAAGCGAGCATCAAGTACACCATCTTGTCTGCTGCAGCCTCGTCCTTCCTGTTATTTGGTATTGCGCTGCTGTACGCGCAGACCGGTAACCTTTCGTTCATGGCGCTTGGCAAGAGCCTCGGCGACGGCATGCTGCACGAGCCGCTGCTGCTGGCGGGTCTGGGCATGATGATTGTTGGCCTCGGCTTTAAACTCTCTCTGGTTCCGTTCCACCTGTGGACCCCGGATGTTTACCAGGGCGCACCGGCGCCGGTTTCTACCTTCCTGGCGACGGCGAGCAAAATCGCTATCTTCGGTGTGGTCATGCGCCTGTTCCTGTACGCACCGGTAGGTGACAGCGAAGCAGTTCGCACGGTGCTGGGGATTATCGCGTTCGTCTCCATCATCTTCGGTAACCTGATGGCGCTGAGCCAGACCAACATTAAACGTCTGCTGGGTTACTCCTCCATCTCTCATCTGGGCTACCTGCTGGTGGCACTGATTGCGCTGCAGAGCGGTGAGATGTCGATGGAAACCGTAGGCGTTTACCTGGCCGGTTACCTGTTCAGCAGCCTCGGCGCGTTCGGCGTGGTGAGCCTGATGTCCAGCCCGTACCGTGGCCCGGATGCAGATTCACTGTTCTCCTACCGTGGCCTGTTCTGGCACCGTCCGATCCTGTCTGCGGTGATGACCGTGATGATGCTCTCTCTGGCGGGTATCCCAATGACGCTGGGCTTCATCGGTAAGTTCTACGTGCTGGCTGTCGGTGTGCAGGCGCACCTGTGGTGGCTGACTGCGGGCGTGGTTATCGGCTCGGCAATCGGTCTGTACTACTATCTGCGTGTGGCCGTGAGCCTGTACCTGAGCGCGCCTCAGCAGCTCAACCGCGACGCACCAGGCAACTGGCAGTACAGCGCCGGTGGTATTGTGGTGCTGATCTCCGCGCTGCTGGTGCTGATCTTCGGTATCTATCCGCAGCCGCTGATTGATATCGTGCAGCGAGCAATGCCGCTGATGTAAAAGCAAAAAACCCGCCTCGGCGGGTTTTTTTATGGTTTTCGCCCTCTCCCTGTGGGAGAGGGACGGGGTAAGGGCACCAGCCCGCACCAGACTTAAGCCAGCTGTTTCCTGCTAATCAACGGCCCGTCAATCTTCTTCATCGAACGGTCCAGCACCTCTTCAATCACCGACGACAGCTCGTTCAACTCAAACTTCGCCACGTAGCCGTCGGCCTTCACTTTACGAATATGATCTTCGTTGGCGTTGCCCGAAAGCGAAGAGTGGATCACCACCGGAATATCTTTCAGCAGCGGGTCGGTTTTGATTTTGCGCGTCAGCGTGAAACCGTCCATCTCTGGCATTTCGAGGTCGGTCAGCACCAGGGCAATTTTATCGGTGATCGGCACCCCTTCAGCCTGCGCCTGCGCGGCCAGCACGCCAATTTTCTCCCATGCGTCTTTACCGGTGATATGCAGCTGCGCCGGGATCTCCATAGCCTGTAATCCCTTCTCCAGCATGGAGCGCGCGACTTTGGAATCTTCCGCTACAATCGCCACAGCGCCAGGCTTGATGTGGAACTTAGTGGTCTGCAGATTCGTGGCGTGCAGATCGTGGTTGGCCGGCGTGATGTCATACAGGATCTGCTCAACGTCCAGCACCATCGCCAGCTCGTTGGTATCGGTCTTTTCGTCCAGACAGGCGATACTGGTGATGTAACGTCCGCTGACGGCGGTTTCCGCCGCGTGAACCTGCTTCCAGTCAAGGCGCATGATGTTCTCAACCGATTCCACCGCAAACGCCTGCACGCTGCGGGCATATTCGGTGATCAGCAGGATGTTGAGCCCCGTCGTCGGCTTACAGCCCGCCACGGCGGCCAGGTCGATCACCGGGATCACCTGATCGCGGATATTCACCATCCCCATCAGCGGGGACTTCATCCCTGCGGGTTTGGTGAACTCCGGCATCGGCACAATTTCACGCAGCTTAAAAACGTTAATGCCAAACAGCTCGGATTTATTTTCATTCAGAGACGTGCCCAGACGGAACAGCAACAGCTCAAAACGATTCGACAGGGTGAGATTTGCCCTGTCATCAATATCTTTCTGGAAATTATCCATTCTACCCTCAAGTGAAATGCTGCCCTTTTAATCGTTATCGGCATCCTGAGAGAAAAGTGAAGGACTAAACGCTGACCTTAGTGAAATCGTTGGCCAGCTCACACGCCGGGAACACGTCGCGGCACTCTGCCAGCAGTTTTTCACAGCCGCGGGCGTCATAGCGCGAGCTGACATGGGTGACAATCAATCTTCCGACGTTCGCTTCACGGGCAAGCGCCGCCGCCTGACGTGTTGAGCTGTGACCCCGGCTGTTGGCTTTCTCTTCCATCGCCGTTTCAAGCGTGGCTTCGTGCACCATCACATCCACCTCTCGCGCCAGTTGCAGGGCCGCAGGGCAGGGCGCGGTATCGCCAAAAATCGCCAGTTTTTTTCCTGGCTGCGGTGGGGCGAGATAGTCCTGGCCATTAATCGTGCGGCCGTCCTCAAGCGTGACGGTATCGCCCTGTTTCAGTCGCTGGAAAAGCGGTCCGGGCTTCACACCATCGGCAACCAGCGCAGCGGCGTCGAGCGCGCCGGGCTTATCATGCGCTTCGATGCGGTAGCCATAGCACTCAACCGGATGGTTGAGCGGCCGGGCGGTGACGGTATAGTCCCCGTCATCCAAAACCAGCCCCTCGGTTATCTCAATCACCTCCAGTGGATAATCCGTCCACGACCCGCTCAGGCGCAGCGTGGTTTCAACAAACTCACCAGTACCCGCCGGCCCGTAAATCGTCAGCGGGTTGGCATTACCCGCCATCGAACGGCTGCACAGCAGGCCCGGCAGGCCAAACAGGTGATCGCCATGCAGATGCGTGATAAAGATCTTATCCAGCTTACCGGGATGATAAGCGGTGTGTAACAGTTGATGCTGCGTTCCTTCGCCACAGTCAAACAGCCACAGTCCGCCACGGGTTGGGTGCTGCAGATCCAGCAGGATCGCGGTCACGTTTCGTGTGCGTGTTGGCACGC
Source organism: Enterobacter sp. SENG-6 (assembly GCF_001605945.1). Taxonomy (NCBI): domain Bacteria; kingdom Pseudomonadati; phylum Pseudomonadota; class Gammaproteobacteria; order Enterobacterales; family Enterobacteriaceae; genus Enterobacter; species Enterobacter sp. SENG-6. Next base: position 178,886 of record NZ_LOMM01000055.1, on the reverse strand, counting down.
CAGCGGACGTACCCAGAAAAATCAGTTCCATAACGCAATCAGCCCTTTGCCGAATGGGGGAGGGTTTAGTATAACGTGATGAACCCAGGAAGGAGACCGACATGATCCAGTGGCAAGATTTACACCATAGTGAACTCACCGTTCAGACACTGTACGCCCTGCTCAAACTGCGCTGCGAAGTGTTTGTTGTGGAACAAACCTGCCCGTATCAGGACATCGATGGCGATGATCTGGTGGGCGAGAACCGTCATATTCTCGGCTGGAGGGATAACGAGCTGGTGGCGTATGCGAGGATTCTGAAAAGCGGGGACGATTTTGAGCCTGTCGTTATTGGTCGCGTCATTATTAGCGGCAAGGCGCGCGGTGAAAAACTGGGCTATCAGCTGATGGAAAAAACGCTGGAGGCATGCCAAAAACAGTGGCCAGACAAGGCGTTATACCTTGGCGCACAGGCGCACCTTCAGTCTTTCTACGGCCACTTTGGCTTTATGCCGGTCACGGACGTGTACGACGAAGACGGCATTCCTCATATCGGTATGGCGCGGGAAGTGAAACAGGCGTAATGGCAGGTCGTTGGCTATAGTTAGCGGACTGGTGTACTAACATGGAGAAAAATATGTCATTTCAATCCTGGGATACCCGTGTCGATGACGACCTGACGTTACTGAGCGAAACGCTGGAAGAGGTGTTACGTTCGTCCGGCGACCCTGCCGATCAGAAATATATCGAACTCAAGGCACGTGCCGAACAGGCGCTACATGATGTCAAAACCCGCGTCAGCCATGCCTCCGACAATTACTACTACCGCGCAAAAAAAGCGGTGTATCGCGCCGATGATTACGTCCATGAAAAACCGTGGCAAGGCATTGGTGTCGGTGCGGCGGTGGGTCTGGTGCTGGGGCTGCTTCTGGCCCGTCGTTAACCCCTGAATCGGACGCTTAACCCCTCCCTATACGTGGGTACTGATATTTCTGATGGTACCCCGTATACTAAGCGTTTTTACAGGGAGAGGTTCGCGTGCATTCGATTTCCAACGCGCTGGAACGTCTGCGTACTCAGCTTGCGCAAGCGTTACCCGCTACACCCGGCTTACGTCACGTTGACGTCTCTTTCCCGTTAAACGACGCTTTCGACCCTCTCGCCTGGCTTGGTGCTCAGTGCCTGTTTCCCCAGTTTTACTGGCAGCAGCGTAACGGTGATGAAGAGCTGGCTGCGCTGGGCGCCGTCATCCATTTTCCCTCTCTGGCTCAGGCTTCGCAGTTTTTACAGCAACAGCCTGTAGCGAACGACACGCGGATCTGCGGCCTGAATGCCTTCACCCCGGAGCAGGGCAGTCTCTTTTTACCCCGCCTGCTGTGGCGACGTTCTGCCGGGACCGCCACGTTGCGTCTGCAGCTGTGGAGTGATCGTTCCCTTCAGGAGGATGCCAACGCGGCGCTGGTGTTCTTACAGCAGCTTCGCGATGCCCGCCCAATCCGCCCGCTCTCCGCCCAGGTAGTGCAGGAGACCCATCAGCCGCAAAAACCGGAATGGCTGCGCCTTATCCGCCAGGCGACAGAGACCATCGCGCGCGGCGAAGTCGAAAAGGTGGTGCTCGCCCGGGCAACCGATCTGCAGTTCAGTCAGCCTGTGAATGCCGTGGCGCTGATGGCGGCCAGCCGTGCCCTGAATCTGAACTGCTATCATTTCTGCATGGTTTTCGATGCCAGCAACGCGTTTCTTGGCTCCACACCTGAACGGCTGTGGCGGCGGCGCGGCAACCTGCTGCGTACCGAAGCGCTGGCCGGTACCGTCGCCAGCCATCCCGATGACAAGCAGGCCCGCCTTCTGGGCGACTGGCTGATGAACGATGATAAAAACCAGCGTGAAAACATGCTGGTGGTAGAGGATATCTGCCAGCGGCTGCAGCACCATACCCGGACGCTGGAGGTCCTGCCAGCACAGGTTATGCGGTTGCGCAAAGTGCAGCATCTTCGCCGCTGCATCTGGACCGAGCTCAAGCATGTGGATGATGAGCAATGTCTGCATGTGCTGCAGCCGACGGCTGCGGTTGCCGGGTTACCGCGCCAGCCAGCACGCGAATTCATACACCGCGTTGAACCTTTCGACCGGGAATGGTATGCCGGATCCGCCGGATATCTGTCGCCAGAACAAAGCGAGTTCTGCGTGGCCCTGCGCTCGGCGCGCGTCCATGACGCCACCGTCCGTCTTTACGCCGGGGCGGGGATCGTCAGCGGTTCCGATCCGGAACAGGAGTGGCAGGAGATCGAAAATAAAGCCGCAGGCTTGCGCTCTCTGCTCCTGAAGGATTAGTACTGATTCGCGCAATCCCGATTCATATCAAAATTCTATTTTTTTCTATTATTTATACTGTGTCGCATTCTTGATACCGGACAATCTCATGTCAGTAAGTTCTTTTAACCGACGCTGGGCGACGGTGATCCTTGAAGCCCTGACTCGCCATGGCGTCAGGCATGTGTGTATTGCGCCGGGCTCACGCTCCACACCGCTGACGCTGGCGGCAGCAGAGAACCGGGCATTTATTCACCACACCCATTTTGACGAGCGCGGCCTGGGCCACCTGGCTCTGGGGCTGGCAAAGGTCAGCAAGGAACCGGTGGCGGTGATCGTCACCTCCGGTACTGCCGTGGCAAACCTCTATCCGGCCCTTATTGAAGCCGGGCTGACCGGTGAGAAACTGGTTCTACTGACGGCCGATCGCCCGCCCGAGCTTATTGACTGCGGAGCGAACCAGGCTATTCGTCAGCCGGGCCTCTTTGCCTCGCATCCTTCGCAGACGGTTTCGTTACCCCGACCCACGCAGGACATTCCCGCAAGCTGGCTGGTCTCGACCGTCGATCACGCCATGGAGACGTTGCGCAGCGGGGCGTTACATATTAACTGTCCGTTTGCCGAGCCGTTGTACGGCGAAATGGACGACACCGGTCTTGCCTGGCAGCAGCAGCTTGGCGACTGGTGGGAGAGCGAAAAGCCGTGGCTACGCGAGCAGACACACCTTGAGAGCGCAAAGCAACGTGACTGGTTCTTCTGGCGACAAAAACGCGGCGTGGTTATTGCCGGGCGCATGAGCGCTGCCGAAGGCAGGCAGGTGGCCGAATGGGCACACACCCTTGGCTGGCCGCTGATTGGCGACGTGCTGTCCCAGACCGGACAGCCGCTGCCGTGTGCCGATCTCTGGCTCGGGAATGCGAAAGCGGTGACTGAGCTGGCGCAGGCGCAGATTGTGGTTCAGCTGGGCGCAAGCCTGACCGGCAAACGGTTACTGCAGTGGCAGGCAACCTGTAGCCCGGAAGAGTACTGGCTGGTGGACCCGCTGGAAGGGCGGCTCGATCCGGCGCACCATCGCGGTCGTCGTCTGGTGAGCGACATTGACGCCTGGCTGGCGCTCCACCCGGCGGAAAAGCGCGCCCCGTGGGCCGTTGAGATCCCGGCGCTGTCGCGTCAGGCGTGGGAGTTGACCGACGCACAATGCGAAGAATTTGGTGAAGCGGAGCTGGCGCACCGTATTTACCGGTATCTGCCGGAGCAGGGGCAACTGTTTGTCGGCAACAGCCTGGTGGTGCGTCTGATTGATGCGTTCTCAAAACTGCCTGCGGGCTATCCGGTCTACAGTAACCGGGGAGCCAGCGGCATTGACGGGTTGATCTCTACGGCGGCGGGTGTGCAGCGAGCCAGCGCGAAATCCACGCTGGCGATCGTGGGCGATCTTTCGGCACTGTACGATCTCAATGCGCTGGCGCTGCTGCGGCAGGTGTCGGCGCCGTTTGTGCTGATTGTGGTCAACAATAACGGCGGGCAGATCTTCTCCCTGCTGCCGACACCGCAGAGCGAACGCGAGCGCTTCTATCTGATGCCGCAGAACGTGCAGTTTGAACATGCCGCAGCGATGTTTAACCTGAAATACCACCGACCGGAAAACTGGGAAGCGCTGGATGCAGCCCTGAGCAGCGCCTGGCGACAGCCCGGTGCAACGCTGATTGAACTGGTCGTCAACGAGGCTGACGGTGCGCAGAAGCTGCAAAGTCTGCTGGCGCAGGTGAGCCACCTGTGATCCTTGCAGGCGCGCAACAGGCCGGTAAGCCAGGTTACCCCTGGCTGGTCTTTTTGCATGGATTTTCTGGCGATTGCCGCGAGTGGCAGACGGTCGGCGAGGCGCTCAGCGATTATCCCCGGCTTTATCTCGACCTGCCGGGGCATGGCCGGTCCGCCAGTATTGCCGTCACGGGGTTCGACGAGATGAGTGACGTGCTTACCCGAACCCTTGTTAGTTACAACATACTTAACTACTGGCTGGTGGGGTACTCCCTTGGCGGCCGCATTGCGATGTTTCATGCCTGCCAGGATCCTGCGGGGCTTTGCGGCATCATCGTGGAAGGCGGACATCCGGGCCTGAAGGGTGTCGCAGCACGAGAGGCAAGAGCAGCATCCGACCATCTGTGGGCGCAGCGTTTTCGCACGCAGCCCCTCTCAAACGTCTTTGCCGACTGGTATCAACAGCCTGTCTTTGCCTCCCTGACGGACAGCCAGCGCAGGGCGCTCATCGCCCTGCGCTGTCGCAACGCGGGCACAAACCTGGCGATGATGCTTGAGGCAACCTCGCTCGCCGTGCAACCAGACCTGCGTGCCGCACTCAGCGAGCGAAATTTCCCTTTTAATTATCTCTATGGCGAACGTGACGAGAAGTTCGCGGCCCTGGCCGCTGAACTGAACGCTGTTCGCCATGTCATTCCAAACGCCGGACACAACGCCCACCGGGAAAATCCCGGGGCGGTTAGCGCGAGTCTGGCTCAGATACTGCGTCGTCGAATAAAGGACACTCTATGATCTATCCTGATGAAAACATGCTCTATGCACCGGTTGAATGGCAAGACTGCTCCGAAGGTTACACCGACATTCGTTACCACAAATCGGCTGACGGTATCGCCAAAATCACCATTAATCGTCCGCAGGTGCGTAACGCCTTCCGTCCCCTGACCGTAAAAGAGATGATTCAGGCCCTGGCGGATGCGCGCTATGACGACAACATCGGCGTTATCGTCCTGACCGGGGAAGGCGAAAAAGCGTTCTGCTCCGGTGGCGATCAGAAAGTACGCGGTGACTACGGCGGATACCAGGACGATGCGGGTACCCATCACCTGAACGTGCTTGATTTCCAGCGTCAAATCCGTACCTGCCCAAAACCCGTGGTGGCCATGGTGGCAGGCTACTCCATCGGCGGTGGCCACGTGCTGCACATGATGTGCGATCTGACTATTGCCGCAGAGAACGCCATCTTCGGTCAGACGGGCCCGAAAGTCGGCTCCTTTGACGGCGGCTGGGGAGCTTCTTACATGGCGCGCATTGTCGGTCAGAAAAAAGCCCGCGAAATCTGGTTCCTGTGCCGTCAGTATAACGCCCAGGAAGCGCTGGATATGGGCCTGGTTAACACCGTGGTGCCGATTGCCGATCTCGAAAAAGAGACCGTTCGCTGGTGTCGCGAAATGCTGCAGAACAGCCCAATGGCGCTGCGCTGCCTGAAAGCGGCCCTGAACGCTGACTGTGACGGCCAGGCGGGGCTGCAGGAGCTGGCGGGTAACGCCACCATGCTGTTCTACATGACCGAAGAGGGTCAGGAAGGGCGCAACGCGTTTAACGAAAAACGCCAGCCAGACTTCAGTAAATACAAACGGAACCCGTAATGCGTCGCGCGCAGGTATACCGCTGGCAGATACCGATGGACGCGGGCGTGGTGCTGCGTGAACGGCGGTTAAAAACCCGTGATGGCTTCTTCGTGCAACTGCAGCAGGGTGAAGGGCAGGGCTGGGGCGAGATTTCGCCTCTGCCGGGCTTTAGCCTGGAGTCGCTGGAGGAGGCGCAGGCTGCGCTGATGGCATGGGTAGAGGAATGGCGTACAGGCCTGAATCCGCCGCTGCCCGATCTCCCTTCCGCCGCGTTTGGCATCAGCTGCGCGCTCGCGGAGCTCGACGGCAGCCTGCCTGATGAGGCCGATTACCGTGCCGCGCCGCTTTGCACGGGCGATCCGGACGAGCTGTTTGCCTTGCTCAGCGCAATGCCCGGCGAGAAAGTGGCGAAAATCAAAGTCGGTCTTTACGAAGCGGTACGCGACGGCATGGTCGCTAACCTCTTGCTGGAGGCGATCCCCGATCTGCGCCTGCGTCTGGATGCCAATCGCGCCTGGACGCCGCTTAAGGCGCAGCAGTTCGCGAAGTACGTCAACCCGGCGTACCGCAGCCGCATCGCTTTTCTGGAAGAGCCGTGCAAAACCCGTGAGGATTCACGCGCTTTTGCCCGAGAAACCGGCATTGCCATCGCCTGGGATGAAAGCCTGCGCGAGGCGGACTTTGCCTTTAGCGCCGAGCCTGGCGTCAGCGCCGTGGTCATAAAACCGACGCTAACGGGCAGTCTGGCGAAGGTGCGCGAACAGGTGGCGGCAGCGCATGAGGCAGGGCTGACGGCGGTGATCAGCTCCTCCATCGAATCCAGCCTTGGGCTGACGCAGCTGGCGCGCATTGCCGCCTGGTTAACGCCCGACACCATCCCGGGGCTGGATACGTTAAACCTGATGCAAACCCAGCTCATTCGCCCGTGGCCGGGGAGCGCGCTGCCGTGCGCGGGCGTTGAGGCGCTGGAGCCGTTGCAATGAGTTTTAGCGACTGGCCGTGGCGGCACTGGCGCGAGCAGCGTGCTGATAAACCGGCTCTGCGTCTCAACGACGAGGTGCTGAGCTGGCAACAGCTCTGCACCCGTATCGACAATCTGGCTGCAGGGTTTCATCAGCAGGGCGTGGAGGCGGGTGACGGCGTGCTGCTGCTCGCCCATAATCACCCGCAGACCCTGCTGGCATGGCTGGCGCTGCTCCAGTGCGGCGCGCGAATTCTTCCGGTTAATCCCCAGCTCCCGCATCCCCTGCTGGAGGTATTACTTCCTCAGATGACGCTGCGTTTTGCGCTGGTGCTGGACGGTCACTATGACGGGCTCGCCGCGCTTAGCATGCATGCTCCGTCCGGCGAATACCGCGTGGCATGGCAGCCTGAGCGGCTGGCCTCGATGACGCTCACCTCCGGCTCCACCGGGCTGCCGAAAGCGGCCGTTCATACCTGCGGGGCGCATCTTGCCAGCGCTGAGGGCGTCCTCGCGCTGATGCCCTACGGCGAGGATGACGACTGGCTGCTTTCGCTGCCGCTGTTTCATGTCTCCGGGCAGGGGATCTTATGGCGCTGGCTGCAGGCTGGCGCGCGCTTAACCGTACGCGAGAAGCAGCCGCTGGAGCAGGCCTTGCAGGGGTGTACGCATGCCTCGCTGGTGCCAACCCAGCTCTGGCGTCTGCTCAATACCCACCAGCGGATCGCGCTGAAAGCGGTACTGCTGGGCGGGGCCGCCATCCCCGTTGAGTTGACGCAACAGGCGCGCGCGCAGGGTATTTCTACGTTTTGTGGCTATGGCCTGACGGAGTTTGCCTCTACCGTCTGCGCGAAAGAGGCTGACGGTGAGCCGGACGTGGGCAGCGCATTGCCGGGCAGGGAGGTGCAGGTCGTTAACGGTGAAGTGTGGATCAAGGCGCAAAGCATGGCCTCAGGCTACTGGCGCGACTGCGCGTTGCTGCCGCTCACGAATTCAGAGGGCTGGTTTGCCACCCGCGATCGCGGCGAACTGCATGACGGTCGCCTGACGATCCTCGGTCGGATGGATAACCTCTTTTTCAGCGGAGGCGAGGGCATTCAGCCGGAGAGTCTTGAGCGGATTATCGCGACCCATCCGCACATCAGCCAGGTCTTCATTGTTCCGCTGAATGATGCCGAATTTGGTCAGCGTCCGGTAGCGGTGGTGGAGTGTGAACCGGGAACGGATATTACCCGCTTGCCGGAATGGGTACAGGGCAAACTGGCGCGATTTGAGCAGCCCGTGCACTGGCTGGTACTGCCTGCGGAGTTAAAAAATGGCGGGATTAAGATCTCCCGCCAGGCGTTAAAACAGTGGGTGAATGCCCAGCTGTCAGGTTAATTAGCCGACATCGGGCTGCGGCTTACGCTGACGACGCAGCAGGCGCAGCACCGGTGGCACGACCAACACCACAATAGCCAGCGCCAGCAGGATCTTCGCCACATTGCTGTCCCACAGAATGGCGACATCGCCATTGCTGATGGACAGGGCGCGGCGCAGGTTCTGTTCCAGCATCTCACCCAGCACAAAGCCCAGAATCAGCGGCGACATCGGGAAGTGCATTTTACGCAAGATGTAGCCGAACACCCCCAGCACCACCATCAGAATCAGGTCGAAGGTGGTGCTGTGTACCGCATACACCCCCACCGCCGAGACGGCCGCGATTGCGGGTACCAGGAACCACAGCGGAATGGTCAGCATACGGGTGAACAGGCCAATCAGCGGGATGTTCATGACCAGCAACATCACGTTGGCAATCAGCAGTGCCGCAATCAGCCCCCAGACGATGTCCGGCTGTTCGGTGAACATCGCCGGTCCTGGCGTGATGTTATAGAGCGTCAGCGCCCCCATCATCACCGCCGTGGTACCGGAGCCGGGCACGCCGAGCGTCAGCATGGGAATAAACGAGCCACAGGCCGAGGCATTGTTGGCCGCTTCGGGTGCGGCAACGCCGCGAATATCGCCTTTACCAAAGCTGTCGCTGTTACCGCTGATTTTTTTCTCCGTCATGTAGGTGATGGCGCTGGCGATGGTCGCCCCGGCGCCCGGCAGAATACCGACGAAGAAACCGATCACCGACGAACGCAGCGTGGCACCGATACACTGCGCGCCCTCTTTGGCGTTAAAGAGCATCCGGCCGGTTTTACGCACCAGCGTCTGCCCGCTGCTGGTATGTTCCAGCATCAGTAAGATCTCAGAGACAGAGAACAGACCAATCACGACCACGATAAACTGCACGCCGTCGGACAGGTGAACGCTGTCGAAGGTAAAGCGATAGACCCCGGTGTTGGCATCCACGCCGACGGTGGCTAACCCTAAGCCAATCAGCGCAGACAAAAACGATTTCAGTGGGTTTTGCGCCATCATGCTGCCGAGACAGGCAATGGCGAAGACCATCAGGGCAAAATACTCTGCCGGACCAAACGCCAGCGACCACTGGGCCAGCGCAGGCGCAAACAGAATGATGCCGCCAATGGCAATCAGCGAGCCAAAGAACGAACTGACGGCGGAAATAGACAGCGCCACGCCGCCGCGCCCCTGCCGCGCCATCGGGTAACCATCCAGCGCGGTCATAATGGCCGCCGCATCTCCGGGCACGTTGAGCAGTATTGACGAGATTCGGCCGCCATATTCACAGCCGATGTAGACCGTCGCCAGCAGGATCAGCGCTGATTCCGCAGGCAGATGCAGGGCAAACGCCAGCGGGAGCAAAATAGCGACCCCGTTGATGGGCCCAAGCCCAGGCAACAGACCGACGATCGTCCCGACGAAGCAGCCGATCAGGGCGATCACCAGGTTTTCCGGGGTCATCGCCACAGCGAACCCCTGTGAGAGGTAAATCCAGGTATCCATAGCGTGCTCCGTTAATTAAGCCAGGCGCCAAGCGGCAACGTCACATCCAGCAGGCGGTCAAAGGCGTACCACAGGAAAATGCCCATCACCACGCCAGAGATCCCCGCCGCAGGCAGGCTGGCGTTAAACAGCGTGCCGATCACCATCGTCAGGATTGCGGTCGCCACCGGGAAGCCGAGCCATTCAAAGCCCCAGGCATACATCAGCAGCACAATGACCATCACCAGCAGCCGCTGCAAAATGCGCTTAGGCGGCCACTCTACGGTATCCGGGTGGCGTAACAGCATGGCCACCGAGCAAAGCAGCATCAGGCCGACAATGCCCATTGGAAAGGGGCGTGGCCCCACGGGTTCATAGCTGTATTCGCTGTGGATCTGCCAGGCGACGAACATCCCGCCAATACAGAGCAACAACCAGATCCCGGCAAAAATGCGATCGCTCATAGCGCCTCCGGTTATTTGGCCAGGCCAAACGCTTTTGCTTTCTCGCGGTAGTCATTCACCTGTTTTTTGACATACTCGTCCAGCTGCTTACCGTTCAGGTTGAACTCAAACAGCCCGCGCAGATCGCGTTGCTTTTTAAATTCGTCTGTCTGCTGCAATTTGTTAAAGGTGTCGACCCACCACTGGTATTCGGCATCGGTCACTTTTGGCCCGACAAAGAAGCCGCGGATAATCGGCCAGACGAGGTCATAACCCTGCTCTTTTGCAGTCGGCACATTTGCCAGCTGTCCCGGCAGACGGTTTTCGGAGAAGACCGCCAGCACGCGGATTTTATCGCCGCTCAGGTAAGGCACCATTTCACTGAGGTCACCCGAAACTGCCTGCACGTGGTTGCCCATCAGCGCCGTCACCGGTTCACCGCCGCCCTCAAACGCCACGTAACGCATTTTGTGCGGATCCACTTTCGCCTGCTGCGCCAGCAGGGCGGCTTTCATCCAGTCCTGGCTGCCGATGGAGGCGCCTGCACCAATCACCACGCTGTTAGGGTCTTTTTCCATGGCGGTGAGCAAATCTTTCAGGGATTTCCACGGGGAATCTGCTCGCACGGCAATCATGCCGTAGTCGGTACCGACGGTGGCCAGCCAGCGCACGTCATCCACGCCGTAGCGGCCAAACTTGCCCTGGGAGAGGTTAAGCAGCGAGCCGCCGGAGAAGGCCACCACTGTGCCGGCTTCCGCCGGACGTTGCGCGACAATCGCGTTATAGGCTACCGCGCCCACGCCGCCTGGCATGTAGGTCACGCGCATCGGTTTTTCAATGGCCTTCGTCTCCAGCAGGCTGACCTGAATCAGCTTGCAGGTGAGATCGAAACCGCCGCCCGGTTTGGCCGGAGCGATACATTCGGTGCGGGACGGGGCGTCCTGCGCCTGGACAACAGAGGCACTCAACATTAATACGCTTGCAGCAATCGTTGAAAGTAATTGTTTTTTCATCGTTTATCCTCACGCCGGCGATCCGGGGGTACGGGTACGGGTTTTTTTCTGATTATGTGAACCACCTTGTAGCGGTTCCGTTGCGTGATTGTTAAAACAATAACCTTTCATTTCCCTTTCAACGCGACACCAACTTTACAGGATGTGATATGCGTCTCTTACTGGCGGAAGATAATCGTGAGCTGGCTCACTGGCTGGAGAAAGCGCTGGTGCAGGAGGGCTTTGCCGTAGACTGCGTTTCTGACGGGCGCGCGGCCGATCATCTGCTGCAGGGGGAAAACTACGCGGTAGCGATACTGGACATCGGTATGCCCGGTTTTGACGGCCTGGAGGTGGTGCACCGTTTACGTAAACGCGGCCAGACCTTGCCGGTGTTGTTTCTCACCGCACGCAGCAACGTGGCTGATCGGGTAAAAGGCCTGAACGCCGGGGCGGATGATTATCTGCCAAAACCGTTTGAGCTGGAGGAGCTGGACGCCAGGCTTCGCGCCCTGCTGCGCAGAAGCGAGGGGAGAACCCAGGAACGCCAGCGCCTTGGGGAGCTGGAGTATGACGACGACGGTTTTTTCCTGCTGCGCGACGAGCCGCTCTCGCTCACCCCGCGCGAACTGTCGCTGCTGAAGGTGCTGATGCATCGTCGCACCCGCCCCGTTTCCCGGCAGCAGTTGTTCGATCAGGTGTTTAGCCTGAACGACGACGTCAGCCCGGAGAGTCTCGATCTTTACATTCATCGCCTGCGCAAAAAGCTGAGCGGCAGCGGCGTGCGGATCACCACCCTGCGCGGACTGGGCTATGTGCTGGAGTGCGGCGATGAAGTGGGTTAAGCCTCAGTCGCTTTATCTGCAACTGCTGCTTTTTCTCGGCCTGCCGCTGCTGTTGTTGTGGGGATTATCGGCTTTTAACAGTTACGTCAGCGCCCTGCAGGCGGCGACCCAGGCGTACGACCGCACGCTGTTATCTTCGGCGCGTACCGTCTCTGAGCGGCTGGAGGTGCACAACGGCAAGCTGCTGGTTGATGTTCCCTGGGTGGTGCTCGACAGCTTTGAACTGAACATGAACGATCGCCTCTATTACAAGGTGGTTGACCCGGAGGGGAGGGTGATCTCCGGCTATGACGATCTGCCGAACATGCCCCCTTCCACGTCGCGCACCACGCACTATCCCGCGCTGGCCTGGTTTTATCATACCGAGTATCGCGGTCAGGCGATCCGCGTGGCGAAGCTGCTCCAGCCAGTTAACGAAGAAAATGTTTCCGGTATGGCGGAGATCTACGTCGCCGAAACCTTGCAGTCGCGGCGCTATCTGGCCACTCAGCTTCTGTTTTCATCGCTCGTTTCGCAGGGGCTGCTGGTGCTGCTGACGCTGGTCTTAACCGCCTGGCTGCTGCGCCGCGTGCTGCGCCCGATGCGTCAGCTTTCCTCGCTGATGGTGCGCCGTGAGCCAGGGCTGCTGGCCCCACTGCCGGAGCTGCTGCCCTGGTCGGAAACGCGGCTGCTGATCGTGGCCTTTAACCGTTATATCGACAGGTTACGCGGCGTACTTTCCCGCCAGGAGCGCTTCAACGCCGATGCGTCTCATCAGCTCAAAACGCCGCTGGCGGTGCTCAAAACCCAGGTTTCCGTTGCCCTGACGCGAAACGATCCGGCCCTGTGGCAGGAGAGTTTACGTGCCATGAACGTGACGCTGGATAACACCATCGTCCTCACCGAACGGCTGCTGCAACTCTCCACGGTGAGGCGCAAAGAGCAGGGGGATCGCCAGTTTGCGCCGGTGGACCTGGTTCAGGTGGTGCAGAACTGCTGTTTCTCGAGACTGACGCAGGCGCGCAGCAAGGCGATCGATTTGGGTTATGACGGCATTCAGCAACCCGTCTTGATAGACGGTGATGAGGTGCTGCTGGGGGAGCTGTGCGCCAACCTGCTTGAGAACGCGATCAAGTACACCCCGGCAGGCGGCATCGTCACCGTGTTCCTGCACACCGACGCGGGCGGCGTTGAGCTCAGCGTGGAGGATAGCGGGCCCGGCATCGAAGACAGTCAGATTCATCAGGCAGTACTGCCTTTCCATCGGCTGGACAACGTCGGGGACGCCAGCGGATCGGGTATCGGGCTGGCGCTGGCGAGCGATATCGCCCGGCTTCACCGAAGCCACCTGCAGCTTTCCCGCAGTGAGGCACTGGGAGGGCTGAGCGTAAAAATGCGCTTTCTGTTGCTGACGTAAAAAAAAACGCGCGTATCAAATCGTTACAATCTACTTGCCCGCCGCACGCAGAGTGCTTGATCGCCAGGCGTCTCAGGTTAAAATCTCGCGGTTTTTTTGGGACTTTTCTATAAATTGCGCGGGAACACGATAATGAAAAAAGTGGCATTGATGGGCTTAGGCCTGATATTCGTTTCGGCGGGGGCTAACGCCATCAGCTTTAACGGCTCAGCGGGTCAGGATTACACCCACCTGGGCTTTGGCCTGGGTACCGAGACCGCCGGTCTGGCGATGACCGGCGGCTGGACGCATAACGACGACGATGGCGATGCGGCAAGCCTCGGCCTGGGTCTGAATATTCCTCTTGGCCCGTTCCTGGCCACCGTCGGCGGTAAAGGCATCTACACCAACCCGAACGACGGCGACGAAGGGTACGCGGCAGCGGTGGGCGGCGGTCTGCAGTGGAAAATTGGCGACAGCTTCGGCCTGTTTGGTGAGTACTACTACTCTCCGGACTCCCTCTCCAGCGGTATCGACAGCTATGAAGAAGCCAACGCGGGTGCGCGCTGGACCATCATGCGCCCAATTACCATTGAAGCGGGTTATCGTTATCTGAATCTGGCGGGCAAAGACGGCAACCGCGACAACGCGCTGGCTGACGGCCCGTACGTGGGCGTCAGCGCAGGCTTCTAACTCCTCCGGCGCGGCGTCCGTCGCGCCAGTTTCTCTCCTCTCCATGCCGGTGATTGCGCTATAGTGTTTTCACCATATAAGCGGGAGAACACAATGATTAACGTGGAGATGTTATCCACCGGCGACGAAGTGCTGCATGGACAGATTATTGATACCAATGCTGCCTGGCTTGCCGATCTTTTCTTTGAGCAAGGATTACCGTTAACGCGCCGCAATACCGTAGGCGACAATCTTGAGTCGCTGGTGACCGTTCTGCGCGAGCGTAGCGAACACTGCGACGTGCTGATTGTGAACGGTGGGCTCGGCCCCACCAGCGACGATCTCAGCGCGCTGGCTGCCGCGACCGCCAAAGGCGAAGGGCTGGTATTGCACGAGGAGTGGCTGGCCCACATGGAGCGTTTCTTCTCCGAACGTGGCCGCGTGATGGCACCCAGCAACCGCAAACAGGCTGAAATCCCGGCCAGCGCCGAACTGGTCGATAACCCGGTGGGTACCGCCTGCGGTTTCGCCGTTCAACTGAACCGCTGCCTGATGTTCTTCACGCCGGGTGTCCCGTCTGAATTTAAAGTGATGGTCGAACAGCAGATCCTGCCGCGCCTTCGTCAACGTTTTACCCTGCCTGAACCGCCAGTCTGCCTGCGCCTGACCACCTTTGGCCGTTCGGAAAGCGATCTGGCGCAGAGCCTCGATCACCTGCCGCTGCCGCCGGGGGTATCCATGGGCTATCGCTCTTCCATGCCGATCATTGAACTCAAGCTCACCGGGCCTGCCACGCAGAAAGCGGCGATGCTGGCGCTCTGGCCGGAAGTGCAGCGCGTGGCGGGCGAAAGCCTGATTTTCGAGGGTACGGAAGGGCTACCGGCGCAGATTGCGAAGCATCTGCAGTCGCGCCAGCTGAGCGTCACCCTCAGCGAGCAGTTCACCGGCGGCCTGCTGGCGCTGCAACTGTCGCGCGTTAATGCTCCGCTGCTGGCCAGCGAGGTGGTGCCGTTCCAGCAGGAGACGCTGGCGCAGACGGCGCGCTGGGCGTCAGAACGCCGGGTCAACCATTTTGCCGGGCTGGCGCTGTTTGTCGGGGGGATGGATGAGGAATATCTCAACTTTGCGCTGGCTACGCCGGAAGGGACGCATGCCTTAAGAGTCAAAATGAGTATCACCCGCCACAGCCTGGCGGTGCGTCAGGACGTCTGCGCCATGATGGCGCTGAACATGCTGCGTCGCTGGCTGGCAGGTAAAGAGGTGGCCAGCGAGCACGGCTGGATCAACGTGGTGGAATCGCTGTTCGTTGAGTGACCGGTTTGCCGGGGCGGCGGCCCCGGCGATACCTAACCCAGGGCCTTCGCCAGCAACGTGATCGGATGCTCGCAGCGCTTGCTGGTGGACATCTCTATCTGCCACTTGCAGGTTTCGCAGTCGGTCACCACGATATCCGCGCCGCTCTCCTCAATCTGGCGGAACAGCGGCGCGCCAATTGCCTGTGATGTCTCGTAATTTTCACGCTTAAAGCCGTACGTCCCCGCAATGCCGCAGCAGCGCGAATCCAGCACCGTCAGCTCCAGCCCCGGAATTAACCGCAACAGTTCCAGCGTGTAAAGCGCCCAGCCCATTTTTTCCATATGGCACGGCGTGTGGTAGACCACTTTCAGGGGTAAATTTTTCAGCGGTAGCGTCTGCCCGCTGTCCAGCTTGCGCCACAGGAAACGGGTTGCCAGCTCGATATGTTCGCGCAGGCCGGTATTGTCCACGTCCAACAGGTGCGGATACTCATCGCGCAGCGTGAAGGTACAGGTCGAGGAGGTGGCCAGCACCGGAATGCCTTTATCGACGATGGCCTCGCGCAGCGACGAGACGTTGCTTCTGGCCTGTTTGCGCGCTTTATCGGTAAACCCGTTGGCGATCAGCGGCACGCCGCAGCATTTCTCCTTGTTCAGTAACTGCACGCCTGTACCCATGGCGTTCAGCACTTTCAGCAGATCTTTACCCAGCTGCGGATGGTTGTAGTTCACGTAGCAGCCATGGAAGAACGCGACCTGGTCGGCATACCGCGCCTGGTCTGCCGCTACGGATTTGTACCAGCGGCGGAAAGTGCCGTGGGAATATTTGGGCAGACTGCGGTGATGGTCGATCTTAAGCGTGGCATCCAGCAGCTGGCGCACCGGTTTCAGCGAGGTCGCGGCGTTCACCAGCGGGGCAAATGGCGTAGAGACGCTGCCCATCAGATCGGTATGGCTAAGAATGGCATCGCGCAGCGACGGTTTTTGCGTGCTATAGCGTGCCCGGGCGCGCTGAATAATGTCGCCGATTTTCACATCCGACGGACAGGCGACTTCACAACGTTTGCAGTTGATGCAGTATTTCAGCGCGTCATCGTACAGCGCGCCGTCCTTCAGACGCAGGCGCTCGCCGTCCGGCCCGGCCTGTTTCGGCCCGGGATAGCGCGGGTTAACGCCGCTGACCGGGCAGACGGTGGTGCAGACCGTGCATTTGATGCAGCTTTCAAAGCGGGTATCGTTCATTGTTCAGCCTCCGTGCGCTGGCAAATCTGCTCTGCCACATAGAGCGCCGTTATGGCGCAGACGCCGCCGCCGCAGCCCTGGGCGATAGGATCGTATCCGCCCAAAAGCGAGCCGATGGCGTAGAGATTCGGTACTGACTTTCCTGAAAGTTGCGGATGCAGCTGGTTATCCACGATTACGCCGAACTGCTGCCACGGCTGCGGGGCAAAGAAATCGCTCTGATACCAGTCCGCGCGAGAGGCGCTCTGGCGGACGTCCAGCCCCATAATCGCCTCGCGAATGCCGTCCCGGCTGCTCAGCAGACCGTTGCTGAAGAAACTGCCGCTTGCCAGCACCGCGTAACGCGTACGAAGCGGAATATCGTCGTGGTTGCGGGTCCAGATTTCGCTCACCGAGCCGTCAGTCAGGGTGATTTTTTTCACTTCATCACCCGCCATCCACACGCCTCCCTGGGCCACAAACTGGCGCTGAAGCTGGGTATGCAGGCGAATGCCGGGCACCGACGGAGGAAGCGTTGGCAGCAGGCCGAGCGAGCAGGGCAGGCGGTCGGACAGCCAGCGCCACAGCCGGTTGTCCTGTAAGCCAAAGCAGGCGGGCATAAACAGCGCATCGCATCCCTCTGCAAGCGGTTTGAGCGCCTCATACAGCAGCGGCCATTTCTCTTCGTTATCGAGCAAACGGGCAATATTCACCGCGCGGAACTCGCTGGGGTTGTCGCGCAGGACATCCAGCTCAGGAAGGTCAATCTCTGCCGTTTCAGCGTTGACCCCCTGGCGACTGAGCGAGGCCGCTGCCAGATGGGGCTGAAAATCCAGAAAACCGCTAATGCCCACCACCCGCACGCGCGTGGCCTTGAACGGGGCAACGGGGACCTCCTCCGGGCTGAGCCAGGCGGAACGCAGGGTGCCAAGCGGCGTGACGCGCGCGTGGTTTTGCCTGGCGCTCCCCTGCATACGTGCGCCGCAATCAGCCAGCAGCGCCTCGGTCTCCAGGGCAAAGCGGTCAATGTGCTGCGCGCCAGTCAGGTGATAAGGATGCTCTGCCGGCAGTTTTTCGCGGTACGTTTCGTCCACCAGATCCAGCGAGCCCGACGAGAAGTGCAGGGCGCTCTGGCCCCGGGTGATAATGGCGCAGCGCAGTCCCTGCTTCGTGAGTTTGATGCCACAGAGCAGACCCGCCAGCCCGCCGCCGACGATCACCGTATCAAATTTCATCGCGTTGCTCCTTCTCAAGACCGCAAAGCCCCTGGTACACCCAGCGGGTAAATTCGCTTTCACGCAGGGCATCACCCCAGGCGACAGGCTGAATGCCTTTCCAGCGCTCGTTCAGAAAATCGCTGAGCTGATCGAGCGACTGGGTGGCGGTGGTGGTATGAAAACGCTGCAGCAGCCCGGCGGCACGGCAGGCACACAGCTCCCCCTGACAGGTGCCCATCCCGACGCGGGTGCGGCGGCGGAGATCGAGCAGGCTATTCACCGTCAGATTCTCCACCGCGTATTGCACTTCCCCGGCGGTAACGGCCTCGCACTCGCATACCAGACTGCGGCTCAGCCGCCCTTCACCCAGCCAGACCGGTGTTCTGTCGCCATGGCGATAGACAGCCGAACCACGCAGGGGGGCAGGCAGGGAGATAATTTTTTGCAGCGTTTTCTCGGTGGACTGGCGCGAGCCGGGCAGGGGCTGTTCTGCGGTCACGCACGGTTCGCTATTGCCCAGTTTGCGGCAGACAGCATCCGTCGCCCATTCGGCCATCAGGCGGTAGGTCATCAATTTACCGCCGGTGATGGTGATGAAGCCGTCCAGCCCGTCGCGCGCGGCATGGTCAAGCAGCACAATGCCGCGGCTGACATTGCGTCCGCTCGGGTCGTTATCGCTGGCGACAAGCGGGCGCACACCCGCATAGGCGCGCAGGATGCGGGTCTGGGCCATCACCGGCGCCAGTTTTTCTCCTTCGCGCAGCAGGATGTCGACCTCTTCTGCGGTGACCCGATTGTAGTCGATCTCGCTGTAGTCAACGTGGGTGGAGGTGGTCCCGATTAACGAAATGGTATCGCCGGGGACAAGGATGTCTGCGTCAGACGGTTTACGGCAGCGGTTGATGACATGGTTATTAATGCGGTGGTCGAGGATCAGCAGCGAGCCTTTGGCCGGGAACATGCGCACAGATAAATCGGCGTATTCTGCGATGCGTTGCCCCCAGATCCCCGCCGCGTTGACCACCACGGCGGCATACAGCTCGCTGTGTTCGTTGTACTGCGTATCCAGGACCCGCACGCCCACGATGCGATGCCCCTCACGGATAAGCCCGGTGACCTGATGGCCGGTCAGGATCCGCGCGCTGTGCTCGCGGGCATCCAGCATGTTGGCCGCCGTCAGACGAAACGGATCCACGGTGCCGTCCGGGACTTTTACTGCACCCGTCAGTGCCGGATTAACCGAAGGTTCGATGCGGCGTGCAAGGGCCGGGTCAATGGCTTGCGCCTGAATTCCCGCGGCCTGGCAGGCGGTAATGAAAGTTGACTGAAAGGCGAGATCGTCTTCGGGAAGCGTAATAAACAGGCCGTCGGTCGGTTCAATACAGTGGCGGGCGATACGTCGCAGGATCTGATTTTCGGCGATACATTCGCGTGCCGATTCGCCGTCGGTAACGGCGTAGCGGGCGCCGCTGTGCAGCAGGCCATGATTGCGTCCGGTAGCGCCGGTCGCAATATCATGGCGCTCCAGGAGCGTGACGCTCAGCCCTCTGAGCGCACAGTCGCGTGCGATGCCAGCGCCGGTCGCGCCCCCGCCAATGATAATCACATCGCTGTAGCGTGGATCGTGAATTGTCATTGTCATCCCTCTGTGTTCGTTTTTTATCATTTAGCCACATGAAAACTGTGGTTTGTTTGATTTCGAACACAAACGAGCGAAATTCGAAAGTGAAACGTGATTCCATGCGCTTTTTTGCGCATGTTGTCATATTTCTGTAACAATTTGTGCGTTGATTCACAGTAACAATCACCGTGATTTCTTAACATCCCCGCCTTGCTGGAGTTTGGGGCAGTTAAACCCCTGTAAATTCAATACATGGCCACGGAGGCTGTCATGCTCAGTATCTTTAAACCTGCGCCGCACCGGGCGCGTCTGCCTGAGGCAGAAATAGATCCGCTTTACCGCCGCCTGCGCTGGCAAATTTTCCTGGGGATCTTCTTCGGGTATGCGGCGTATTACCTTGTGCGTAAAAACTTTGCCCTCGCCATGCCTTATCTGGTTGAGCAGGGCTTTTCGCGTGGCGATCTCGGGTTCGCGCTGTCGGGGATCTCCATCGCCTACGGCTTTTCGAAATTCATCATGGGATCGGTGTCGGATCGCTCGAATCCGCGCGTGTTCCTGCCAGCCGGTCTGATCCTGGCGGCGGCGGTGATGCTGTTTATGGGTTTTGTGCCATGGGCAACGTCCAGCATCGCCATTATGTTTGTGCTGCTGTTCCTGTGCGGCTGGTTCCAGGGGATGGGATGGCCGCCATGCGGGCGTACCATGGTGCACTGGTGGTCGCAAAAGGAGCGTGGCGGTATCGTGTCGGTGTGGAACTGCGCGCATAACGTGGGTGGTGGCATTCCGCCTCTGCTGTTCCTGCTGGGGATGGCCTGGTTTAACGACTGGCACGCTGCGCTCTATATGCCTGCCTTTGGCGCCATTCTGGTGGCGATTATCGCCTTTGCGCTGATGCGCGATACACCGCAGTCCTGCGGCCTGCCGCCGATTGAGGAGTACAAAAACGACTATCCGGATGATTACAGCGAGAAGCACGAAGAAGAGCTGACGGCAAAGCAGATCTTCATGAAGTACGTGTTGCCGAACAAACTGCTGTGGTACATCGCGGTTGCGAACGTGTTTGTTTACCTGCTGCGTTACGGCATCCTCGACTGGTCACCGACCTACCTGAAAGAGGTGAAGCATTTCGCGCTGGATAAATCCTCCTGGGCCTACTTCCTGTACGAATACGCGGGGATCCCGGGGACGCTGATTTGCGGCTGGATGTCGGACAAAGTATTTAAGGGCAACCGTGGCGCAACGGGCGTCTTCTTTATGACGCTCGTGACCATTGCCACCGTCGTCTACTGGCTCAACCCGCCGGGTAACCCGGGCGTGGATATGACCTGTATGATCGTCATCGGCTTCCTGATTTATGGTCCTGTTATGTTGATCGGTCTGCATGCGCTGGAACTGGCACCGAAAAAAGCAGCCGGTACGGCGGCAGGCTTTACCGGTCTGTTCGGCTACCTGGGCGGTTCGGTCGCGGCGAGCGCCATCGTGGGCTATACCGTTGACTTCTTCGGCTGGGACGGCGGCTTTATGGTGATGATCGGCGGCAGCGTGCTGGCGGTACTGCTGCTGATTGTTGTGATGATCGGTGAAAAACGTCACCACGCGGACGTGCTGGCGCGTCGTCAATAAGGAGCATTGCCATGAAATTAACTCAATTAGCGACCGGTCTGCTGCTGGCGGGCCTGATGACCGGCTCCGCACTGGCGGCGGATAAAATCGTTATTGCTCATCGCGGCGCAAGCGGCTATCTGCCGGAGCATACGCTGCCGGCGAAAGCGATGGCCTACGCGCAGGGGGCCGATTATCTTGAGCAGGATCTGGTGATGACAAAGGACGACCAGCTGGTCGTCCTGCATGACCACTATCTTGATCGCGTGACCGATGTGGCGGAGCGTTTCCCGGACCGCGCCCGTAAAGATGGTCGTTTTTACGCCATCGATTTTACTCTGGATGAAATCCGCTCTCTGAAGTTTACCGAAGGCTTCGAGATTGAAAACGGCAAGAAGGTGCAGGTTTATCCGGGACGTTTCCCGATGGGTAAATCTGACTTCCGTATCCATACCTTCCAGGAAGAGATTGAGTTTGTTCAGGGGCTGAACCACTCGACAGGCAAAAATATCGGTATCTATCCGGAAATTAAAGCCCCGTGGTTCCATCACCAGGAAGGGAAGGATATTGCCGCGAAGACGCTGGAGGTGCTGAAGCAATACGGCTACACCAGCAAGAAGGACAAAGTTTATCTCCAGTGTTTTGACGCCGCAGAACTGAAGCGCATCAAAAGCGAGCTGGAGCCTAAGATGGGGATGGATCTCAATCTGGTCCAGCTGATTGCCTATACCGACTGGAACGAAACCCAGGAGAAGCAGGCAGACGGCAAGTGGGTAAACTACAACTACGACTGGATGTTCAAACCGGGCGCCATGAAGCAGATCGCGCAGTACGCCGACGGGATCGGGCCGGATTACCACATGCTGGTGGCGGAAGGTTCAACCCCGGGCCACGTGAAGCTGACGGCGATGGTAAAAGAGGCACACGCCAGCAAGATGCAGGTGCATCCGTATACGGTGCGTGCTGACCAGTTACCGCCGTACGCCACGGACGTGAATCAGCTTTACGGGGTGTTGTATAAGCAGGCGGACGTAGACGGGTTGTTTACGGATTTCCCGGATAAAGCAGTTTCATTCCTGCATAACAAGTAATACAAGGGGCCGTAAGGCCCTTTTTTATTCGGGCAGTAGGCCGGCCAGCCTTAGCTTTTTTTCCCATTCTGGCTCTGGCCCTAGCTGTTCTGCGACCAGGTTGACCAGCGCCTGGATCACCGGCGAGGCGCGACGCGTCTGGCGATACAGGGCCACAATGTTGCCACCATCCGGTTGCCAGCCGGGTAAAATAATATTCAGTTCTCCGCGCAATATCGCATCAGCACCTAAAAATAACGGCATGACCACAATCCCAAGCCCTGCTTTGGCGGCTTCCAGCAGGCTGAATGCATTATCCGAACGCAGACGATTTCTGACGCGCCAGTTCTGGCGCTGCCCGTTATGCAGTAGCTGCCAGCAACCGCCTGGCGCACGGTGGGTATATAACAGTCCGTCATGCTGCTCCAGCTCAACGGGGTGCACAGGCGTGCCCCGTTGCGCCAGATAGTCCGGGCTCGCGCACAGCCAGGTCAGATTGCGCGCCAGCGTGCGGGCGATGAGCGTAGAGTCCGGGACGAGACCGAGGCGGATGGCGATATCAAAGTCGGGCTGATGCATATTAATCTGCCGATCTTCTGTCGAGATATCGAGAGACAGCCCCGGATGAGCGCCAATAAATCCGGCCAGGATCGTCGACAGATGGGTGGTCATAAAGGTATGCGAGGTGGCGATACGCAGCTCGCCGTGAAGCTCGCTGCGTGAGGGTGCCACGGCTTCTTCCGCCTGTGTGACTTCGTCAAGGATACGCACGCACTCCTGATAAAAAAGCAGACCCGCTTCCGTCAGGCTAAGGCGGGGCCCACGCTCCAGCAAGCTTGCGCCAAGCCGTTTCTCCAGCATCTTGACGCGCTGGCTGACCACCGATTTTGATGTTCCCAGCTTTGCCGCCGCGCCAACAAAGCTTTGCGACTCAACAACCGAAACAAACGTGCTCATCTCCACGAACTTGTTCACACAGGCGCTCCTTTATGGCTTATTCGGTTTACTATGCGCCGTTCAGGGAGCCGGAAAAACGGCTGGCGAGATATTCTGCCGCCATGATCACATCCGGGTTAGTCGCCTGAGAGGGAACGTCCGGGAACAGCGAGGCATCGACGACAAACAGCCCGTTAATGCCGAAGACGTTGCCGCACGCGTCCACGACTGCTGCCGGATCGCTTTCTTTACCCATCGGTGCTGTCGCGCTGAGGTGTAGATTGCTTTTCACCGTCGCACGCTGCTCCTCAGCTATCTGCTGGTCTGTTTTGGCGAGTTTACCGCCTTTAACTGCCGGGACTTCGCCAGTAACCAGTGCCTGCAATGGACCTTCCTGCACCAGTGCCCGGGACAACTTCACCGCTTCGACCATCCGCATGACGTCGCGCTCGTCGCCCAGCAGATTGAGATCGATGCTGGGGGCGAGCAGCGGATTGCGGCTCGTCAGTGTCAGGCGCCCACGGGCACAGGGGCGAGCCACGGTGAAAAAGAGCTGGAAACCCGCCCCGTGTGGAAACAGTCCCGGATCGACGAAGTGGTTATTGCTGATATACAGATCCAGTTCGTCGGCTGCGGCCAGCGAAGATTGCGTCCAGAGCGTTGCACCTATTGGGGGATAGCTGGCATGTTCTGCAGAGGTCGCCAGCATGATCCCGTTCACGGGTTGTTCCTGCAAATTGCGGCCAACGGGGAGATCCTGTTTTAGCGGGATTTCCAGACGGCGTAAATCGTCAGCAGGACCAATGCCGGAGCGTAACAGAATGGCTGGCGTACCGGCCGCACCGGCACAAAGGAACACGCAGTCGGCAGCGATCCGTGTCCCATCCGCAAGCTGTATGCCGTTCACCCGCGAATTGTCTATCAGCGCTTTATCCACAACCGTCATGCCGACAATTGACAGATTCTTGCGCGCCCGAACCTCCGCCGTCAGGTAGACCATGCCAGTGTTTTGCCGGATGCCGTTGACAACATTCAGTGGATAGATGGCGACGCCGTGTTGTTGTTCGCCGTTAATATCGTCAATGGCGGCAAAGCCGTGAGCGCGACAGGCGTGATAAAACGCCTGACTTGCCGGACTGAGTGTCTCCAGCGCAGGTAATCGCACCGGAACGGGACCGTGGCGGCCATGCCAGCGATCGTCGCCATAGTCGGCATTTTCAAGCCGTTTGAACCACGGTAAGACCTTATCAAACGACCAGTCGCTCAGGCCGCGCTTTACCCAGCGGTCAAAATCGAATTTAGGGGCGCGAACAAACGCGCCTGCGTTGATCGTGGAGCCGCCACCGAGCACTTTGGCCCGCAGATGACCAGAGGTATGATCGGTTCCCGTCGCCGCGCCGTGTTCCCAGACGTAATCACCGCCGCCAACAGAGTGACTTTGCGTCAGTTCGTCCGGCCAGCCATCGGGGGCAAAGACGGGGCCGCCCTCCAGCAGCAATACCTGGCAGTCAGGGTTCTCGCTAAGACGTGCGGCGAGAACCGCACCCGCTGAACCACCGCCTGCGACTATGACGTCGTACGATTGTTTCATTATTCTGGCGCTGTTTTCCGGCTTGATGGATACCATTTTTCCTCTCCTCATGAATATCGTTACGCAGCGCATCAGCCAGTTTTTCTGCCATCATGATGATGGTCGGATTGAGGTTGATGAGCGGGATTTCGGGCAAGATCGATGCGTCTATGACCCGTAAGTCATGCAGACCATAGAGGCACCCGTTTTCATCCACCACGGCACAGGGGTCATCAGGGGGCCCCATCGGTGCGGTGGAGCAGGGATGCTGGAGGGTGCTAACCCCCTGCGCCAGAGCCTGGCGAATGTCAGATTCATCATCCCCGACCGAGGCTCCCGGGCTGATTTCGTACTCAATGAGCTGGCGCAGCGGCGGCA
This sequence comes from Enterobacter sp. SENG-6, assembly GCF_001605945.1. Taxonomy (NCBI): domain Bacteria; kingdom Pseudomonadati; phylum Pseudomonadota; class Gammaproteobacteria; order Enterobacterales; family Enterobacteriaceae; genus Enterobacter; species Enterobacter sp. SENG-6. The sequence continues at coordinate 154,136 of NZ_LOMM01000055.1, read as the reverse complement.
TATCCGCCAGCAGGCGTGCCAGACGAAAACACTCGACCATCCGGCGCATGTCATCTTCTGTCGTCAGGTGATTAAGCGCTATTTCCGGTGCATCGTGAGGGTCACGGCTCTTCAGGCGGATGTAGCCTGTGGAGCTGCAATGCATGAGTTCCAGCCCGAGGGAGAAGGCGACGCCGGTTGGGCTGATGTCTGCAGGTAACAGATGCGAAGGGGAAATGGCAATGTCCATTTCGCGGGCTGATTTGGCAAAGCTTGAATTCGTCCAGATCTGGGCGGCGACAACCGGATGCTCGTGGCCCTTAAGTTCGGCTTTTCCGGCGAAGTTGATCCAGTAGAAGGCGTGATCCCGCAGACGCTCACCCACCGGGGCCTCTTTCACGACGGGGATAGACAGCGATTCCAGATGGTGGCGTGGGCCGATGCCTGAGCGCAGCAATATCGCGGCGGAACCATAGGCGCCGGCGCTGAGGATTGTCTGGCGGGCAAAGCACTGTTTCCCGTCGGCAAGCTGCACGCCTTTGACCCGGTTCCCCTCAACGATCAGCTTGTCCGTGAGCGCCCCATACACGATGGTCAGGTTCGGGCGCTGGCGCACCTTGCGGGTAAGCCATGCCATTCCGGTATTCACCCGAACGCCGTTAATGATATTCATCGGATTGGGCCCGGCGCCGTTGTTGGCTTCTGGGTGGTTAAAGTCTTCAACCCGCGCAAAACCCAGCTGCCACGCCGCTTCCAGGGTGGCCCGCTGAACTGGGGTGATCTCCTCTAACGTCATCTGATGGATCGGAAGTGGACCTTCACGACCATGATATTTATCCTCACCCAAAGGGTAGGTTTCCATCTTTTTGTAGTAGGGCAGCACATCCTCATATTTCCAGCCCTTGAGCCCTTTTGCCGTGATGCGTTCGAAATCCCAGGGGAGCGCCCGGCAGGCGACGGCGGCGTTAATGGCTGAACTTCCGCCGAGGGTTTTGCCGCGCGGAGTATAGACGGGATCGGGCTGGCTGACCGGGTTGGCGTAATAGCCCCATTCATATCGCTGATCGCCATTCGCCGCGATAATATTGCCGCTGTAAAGCAGTTCCGGATAGCCATCGGGATCAAAAGACGGACCATATTCCAGCAGCAGAACACGTGTCTGCTCATCTTCGCTAAGACGTGCTGCCAGCACTGCCCCGGCAGAGCCCGCGCCAACGATAATAATATCGTAGGGCATCTGCTCAGGGGATGTGGTCATGAACTGTTCTAAGGATAAAACGGACATTGCTGATGGCCTCCTCAGGTGGATATACCGTTAGAGTAAGCGGCATGAGGAGGGGTGAACAGGTGAGGAAAGGCGAATCACGGGTTCGTAAATCACGAACCCGAAAGGAGGGGTTGGCGCTATATTTCTATTTCAATATCACCTTTTGCCCGGCAGCAGCAGGGCAAAATTTCCCCTTCATTGATAAAGGCCAGCGGTTCGGTCAGCCAGTCCACCTGGCCGGTGACCAGGCGGCAGCGGCAGGAGCCGCAATAGCCTTCACGACACTGATACTCTACCGTCACCTGATTCGCCTCAAGGGCTGCCAGCAGGGAAGGGTGCTCTTCCTGGCACAGCACTTCTGTGCCCGAAAGACTCAGCGTTACGCGCGTCATCAGAGCTGGAAATTGCTCAGGTCGTCAGTGTTGACTTCAGAATCAATCTGACCGACCAGGTAAGAACTGACTTCCACTTCTTGTGGCGCCACCTGCACGTTATCGGACACCAGCCAGGTGTTGATCCACGGGATCGGGTTGGAACGCGTCTGGAATGGCAGATCGAGACCGACCGCCTGCATACGGATGTTGGTGATGTACTCAACGTACTGGCACAGAATGTCTTTGTTCAGGCCAATCATGGAGCCGTCGCGGAACAGGTAGTCTGCCCACTCTTTCTCCTGCTGTGCGGCCAGCACGAACAGGTCGTAGCACTCCTGCTTGCACTCTTCAGCGATTTCCGCCATCTCCGGGTCGTCTGTGCCGCTGCGCAACAGGTTCAGCATGTGCTGGGTACCAGTCAGGTGCAGGGCTTCGTCACGGGCGATCAGACGGATGATTTTGGCGTTACCTTCCATCAGCTTGCGCTCGGCAAACGCAAAGGAGCAGGCAAAGCTCACGTAGAAGCGGATGGCTTCCAGGGCGTTAACGCTCATCAGGCACAGGTACAGCTGCTTTTTCAGCGCGCGCAGGTTCACGGTGACGGTTTTGCCGTTCACGTTGTGGGTCCCTTCGCCCAGCAGGTGCCAGTAGCTGGTCATCTCGATCAGCTTGTCGTAGTAGTGGGCAATCCCTTCCGCGCGTTTCTGAATCTGCTCGTTGGTGACGATATCGTCAAACACCACCGCCGGATCGTTAACGATATTGCGGATAATGTGGGTGTAAGAGCGGGAGTGGATCGTCTCCGAGAACGCCCAGGTTTCCACCCAGGTTTCCAGTTCCGGAATGGAGATCAGCGGCAGCAGGGCAACGTTCGGGCTGCGGCCCTGAATGGAGTCCAGCAGCGTCTGGTACTTCAGGTTGCTGATGAAAATGTGTTTTTCATGCTCCGGTAACGCCTGGAAATCGATACGATCGCGGGAAACGTCAACTTCTTCCGGACGCCAGAAGAAGGAGAGTTGCTTTTCAATCAGCTTTTCGAAGATGTCATATTTTTGCTGATCGTAGCGTGCCACATTGACCGGCTGGCCGAAGAACATCGGCTCTTTGAGCTGGTCGTTTTTCGTCTGTGAAAAGGTGGTATATGCCATGAGTGTGTCCTGTGGTGTTATTTTCCCCTCATCCCGGCCCTCTCCCACAGGGAGAGGGGGAAAGAGTTCCCTCTCTCTGTGGGAGAGGGTTAGGATGAGGGGATTTATTAGATCTTACATGCGCCGCTTTCGCAGCCATCATCCTGAATTGACGGTGCCAGATCGTCCTGCGCGTCTTCTGCACCATCACGGGTGTTGTGATAATACAGAGTTTTCACGCCAAATTTGTAGGCGGTGAGCAGGTCTTTCAGCAGTTGCTGCATTGGCACTTTACCAGACGGGAAACGCGTCGGGTCGTAGTTGGTATTGGCAGAGATCGACTGATCGATGAATTTCTGCATGATACCCACCAGCTGCAGATAGCCGTCATTGTTTGGCATTTCCCACAGCAGCTCGTAGTTGTCTTTCAGCAGCTCGTAATCCGGCACCACCTGGCGCAGGATACCGTCTTTCGACGCTTTAATGCTGACGTGACCGCGCGGCGGCTCGATACCGTTGGTGGCGTTAGAGATCTGCGAAGAGGTCTCAGACGGCATCAGGGCAGAGAGCGTGGAGTTGCGCAGGCCGTGAGTCTTAATGGACTCACGCAGTGCTTCCCAGTCCAGATGCAGCGGCGCGTTTGCAATCGCATCCAGGTCTTTCTTGTAGGTGTCGATTGGCAGAATGCCTTTCGCATAGGTGGTTTCGTTAAACCACGGGCATGCGCCTTGCTCTTTCGCCAGCTCGTTAGACGCTTTCAGCAGGTAATACTGGATCGCTTCGAACGTTTCGTGGGTCAGGTTGTTCGCGCTGCCGTCGGAGTAACGCTTACCGTGTTTCGCCAGCCAGTAGGCGAAGTTGATGACGCCGATACCCAGCGTACGACGGCCCATTGCGCCGCGTTTCGCCGCCGGGATTGGGTAATCCTGGTAGTCCAGCAGGGCGTCGAGCGCACGGACGGCCAGCACTGCCAGCTCTTCCAGTTCGTCCAGGCTCTTAATCGCGCCCAGGTTGAACGCAGACAGCGTACACAGCGCGATTTCGCCGTTTTCGTCGTTCACGTCTTCCAGCGGTTTGGTCGGCAGGGCGATCTCCAGGCACAGGTTAGACTGGCGCACTGGCGCAACAACCGGATCAAACGGGCTGTGGGTGTTGCAGTGGTCAACGTTCTGGATGTAGATACGGCCGGTAGAGGCACGTTCCTGCATCATCAGGGAGAACAGATCGACCGCCTTCACGCGCTGTTTACGGATGCTGTCGTCTTTTTCGTATTTTGTGTACAGACGTTCAAACTCGTCCTGATCGGCGAAGAACGCGTCATACAGACCCGGGACATCGGACGGGCTGAACAGGGTAATGTCTTCACCTTTCAGCAGACGGGTGTACATCAGTTTGTTGATCTGTACGCCGTAGTCCATGTGACGCACGCGGTTACCTTCAACACCACGGTTGTTTTTCAGTACCAGCAGGCTTTCGACTTCCAGGTGCCACATTGGGTAGAACAGGGTTGCCGCACCACCGCGCACGCCGCCCTGAGAGCAGGATTTTACTGCGGTCTGGAAGTGCTTGTAGAACGGGATACAACCGGTATGGAAGGCTTCACCGCCGCGAATTGGGCTGCCCAGGGCGCGAATGCGACCGGCGTTGATACCGATACCGGCACGCTGGGAGACGTATTTGACAATCGCGCTGGAGGTCGCGTTGATGGAATCCAGGCTGTCACCGCACTCGATCAGTACGCAGGAGCTGAACTGACGGGTTGGGGTACGCACGCCAGACATAATCGGCGTCGGCAGAGAAATCTTGAACGTAGAGACCGCATCATAGAAACGCTTAACGTATTCCAGACGGGTGTCACGCGGGTAGTTAGAGAACAGGCAGGCGGCTACAAGAATATAGAGGAACTGGGCGCTCTCGTAGATTTCGCCCGTGACACGGTTCTGGACCAGGTATTTGCCTTCGAGCTGTTTCACCGCTGCGTAGGAGAAGTTCATATCACGCCAGTGATCGATAAACCCGTTCATCTGCTCGAACTCTTCTTCCGTATAGTCTTCCAGCAGATGCGTGTCGTATTTACCCAGCTCAACCATTTTCACCACGTGGTCGTAAAGCGCAGGCGGCTCGAACTGGCCGTAGGCTTTTTTACGCAGGTGGAAAATCGCCAGACGTGCAGCGAGGTACTGATAATCCGGCGCTTCGCGGGAGATCAGATCCGCCGCCGCTTTGATGATGGTTTCGTGGATATCAGACGTTTTGATGCCGTCGTAGAACTGAATATGGGAACGCAGTTCAACCTGGGAGATAGATACGTTGTTCAGGCCTTCTGCTGCCCAGTCGAGAACTCGATGGATTTTGTCCAGATTGATACGCTCGGTAGTACCGTCGCGCTTTGTCACCAGCAGACTCTGATTCATGTGGGTTTTACCTGTCCGTGAAATAAAAAAATATCCCCCGTTTATCCACAGATCCGCCTTGTGACTAACTCTGTGGATAAATACTACATATAGGGGGTTTGCGATAAGAGAAACGCTATATGGTGAGTATTCTAGTAAGGATTCTTTTCAGTACAAGGGTTGATTTTGACGTTAAATTGAGGTTGTGAAAGGGTAAAAAAGGCTAAGTCCTCATGCTGTAAGGCCTGGAAGAGATGTCAATAATTAAGAAAAAAAATTCAAAATTTGATCGAGTGCTGATTTCTTCAACGGGAGGTCAGAATTGCGCAACATGATGTCGCGCAATCTTTATAAGAATAATGGATGACGTTAGTCGTTTTTGGCGGTGGTGTGCAACATATAGTTAACATCCACGCCCGGGGCGAGTTTGAATTTATCGGTCAGCGGATTGTAGTGCAGACCGGTGATGTGCTGCTCCTTGAGCCACGTCTGGTCAACCCAGCCCAGTAACTCGGCAGGCTTGATGAATTTCTTCACGTCGTGTGTACCTTTGGGCACCATGCGCAGTACATACTCTGCGCCGACGACGGCCATCAGCCAGGCTTTGCCGTTACGGTTGATGGTGGAGAAGAAGACCTGGCCGCCCGGTTTCACCAGTTTTGCGCAGGCGTTGACGACGGACTGCGGGTCGGGAACGTGCTCCAGCATCTCCATGCAGGTAACCACGTCGTACTGGTGCGCATGTTTTGCCGCGTGTTCCTCAACGGTTTCCTGTACGTACTCCACCTGAATCCCGGACTCCAGCGCATGCAGACGGGCAACCTGCAACGGTTCAAAACCCATATCCAGGCCGGTGACGGTGGCCCCTTCGCGCGCCATGCTCTCTGCCAGGATGCCGCCGCCGCAACCGACATCGAGCACTTTTTTACCGAACAGACCGCCGGAACGCTCCGCGATATAGCCCAGACGCAGCGGGTTGATGCGATGCAGAGGTTTGAACTCACCTTCGAGATCCCACCAGCGGGACGCCACCGCTTCAAATTTGGCAATCTCTTCGTGGTCTACGTTGTGAGCCACCGGGGATTTTTCGGCATTCATGGGCGCTTTTACTCCTTATTTAGCAAGACGAATGAGTATATCAGGCAATCCCTGTGAATAAAGCGTATAGGTTTACCTGTATCACCGCGGCTGTGTTATAATTTGCGACCTTTGAATCCGGGATACAGTAGAGGGATAGCGGTTAGATGAGCGACCTTGCGAGAGAAATTACACCGGTTAACATCGAGGAAGAGCTGAAGAGCTCCTATCTGGACTATGCGATGTCGGTCATTGTTGGCCGTGCGCTGCCGGACGTCCGCGATGGCCTGAAGCCGGTACACCGTCGCGTACTATACGCCATGAACGTATTGGGCAATGACTGGAATAAAGCCTACAAAAAATCTGCCCGTGTCGTTGGTGACGTAATCGGTAAATACCATCCCCATGGTGATTCCGCGGTGTACGACACCATCGTTCGTATGGCGCAGCCTTTCTCGCTGCGTTACATGCTGGTAGATGGTCAGGGTAACTTTGGTTCTATCGACGGCGACTCCGCCGCGGCAATGCGTTATACGGAAATCCGTCTGGCGAAAATTGCCCATGAGCTGATGGCCGACCTGGAAAAAGAGACGGTTGATTTCGTTGATAACTACGATGGCACGGAAAAAATTCCTGACGTCATGCCAACGAAGATCCCTAACCTGCTGGTGAACGGTTCGTCCGGTATCGCCGTAGGGATGGCGACCAACATTCCGCCGCACAACATCACCGAAGTGATCAACGGCTGCCTGGCCTATATCGACGATGAAGACATCAGCATTGAAGGGCTGATGGAACACATCCCGGGCCCGGACTTCCCGACGGCGGCCATCATCAACGGTCGTCGTGGTATTGAAGAAGCGTACCGCACCGGTCGCGGCAAGATTTATATCCGTGCCCGCGCCGAAGTGGAAGCAGATGCCAAAACCGGCCGTGAAACCATCATTGTTCACGAGATCCCGTATCAGGTGAACAAAGCGCGACTGATTGAAAAAATCGCCGAGCTGGTAAAAGAAAAACGTGTTGAAGGCATCAGCGCGCTGCGTGACGAGTCTGATAAAGACGGTATGCGCATCGTGATTGAAATCAAACGTGACGCGGTGGGCGAGGTTGTGCTGAACAACCTGTACTCCCAGACTCAGCTGCAGGTCTCCTTCGGTATCAACATGGTTGCACTGCACCATGGTCAGCCGAAGATCATGAACCTGAAAGAGATCCTGAGCGCGTTTGTCCGTCACCGCCGCGAAGTGGTGACCCGTCGTACCATTTTCGAACTGCGTAAAGCGCGTGACCGTGCCCACATCCTTGAGGCACTGGCTGTGGCGCTGGCCAACATCGACCCGATCATCGAGCTGATCCGTCGCGCGCCAACCCCGGCGGAAGCGAAAACCGCGCTGATTTCCCGTCCGTGGGATCTTGGCAACGTTGCGGCAATGCTGGAGCGTGCCGGTGATGACGCCGCGCGTCCTGAGTGGCTGGAACCTGAATTCGGCGTGCGTGATGGTCAGTACTACCTGACTGAACAGCAGGCCCAGGCGATTCTGGATCTGCGTCTGCAGAAACTGACCGGCCTTGAGCATGAAAAACTGCTCGACGAATATAAAGAGCTGCTGGAGCAGATCGCTGAACTGCTGCACATCCTGGGCAGCGCAGAGCGCCTGATGGAAGTGATCCGCGAAGAGCTGGAGCTGATCCGCGATCAGTTCGGCGATGAGCGTCGCACCGAAATCACCGCCAACTCCGCAGATATCAACATCGAAGACCTGATCAACCAGGAAGACGTTGTTGTGACCCTGTCTCACCAGGGCTACGTGAAGTATCAGCCGTTAACTGACTACGAAGCACAGCGTCGTGGTGGTAAAGGCAAATCTGCGGCACGTATTAAAGAAGAAGACTTTATTGACCGTCTGCTGGTGGCGAACACCCATGACACTATCCTCTGCTTCTCCAGCCGGGGGCGTCTGTACTGGATGAAGGTCTACCAGTTGCCGGAAGCGAGCCGTGGTGCACGTGGTCGTCCGATCGTTAACCTGCTGCCGCTGGAAGCGAACGAACGTATCACTGCCATTCTGCCGGTACGCGAGTACGAAGAGGGCGTGAACGTCTTTATGGCGACCGCCAGCGGTACCGTGAAGAAAACCGCGCTGACCGAGTTCAGCCGTCCACGTTCTGCCGGTATCATCGCGGTGAACCTGAACGAAGGCGATGAGCTGATTGGCGTCGATCTGACTTCAGGCAAAGATGAAGTCATGCTCTTCTCCGCAGCCGGTAAAGTGGTGCGCTTCAAAGAAGACGCCGTCCGCGCAATGGGTCGTACCGCAACGGGCGTTCGCGGTATCAAACTGGCGGGCGAAGACAGCGTCGTTTCTCTGATTATTCCGCGCGGGGAAGGGGCTATCCTGACCGTGACGCAGAATGGTTACGGTAAACGTACCGCGGAAGGGGAATACCCAACCAAGTCGCGTGGCACGCAGGGCGTTATCTCTATCAAGGTGACCGAGCGCAACGGTTCCGTTGTGGGCGCGGTGCAGGTAGACGATGCCGACCAGATCATGATGATCACCGATGCCGGTACGCTGGTGCGTACCCGCGTGTCGGAGATTAGCGTGGTGGGTCGTAATACCCAGGGCGTTATCCTCATCCGTACGGCGGAAGATGAAAACGTGGTGGGGCTGCAACGTGTTGCTGAGCCAGTGGACGACGAAGAGCTCGACTCCATCGACGGTAGCGTCGCGGAAGGTGATGATGATATCGCACCGGAAGTGGACACCGACGATGATGCAGCGGATGACGCTGACGAGTAATGTCTCCTGACGCATAAAGGGCCGGATTCCGGCCCTTTTCTTTTGCAGATGCAGACAAGTCAACGTTGCGACAAGCCGCGTTTACCGCTACCTTAACCACATTCTTTTTGACCCCGACGGCGGAGCCTCGCCCCTTTGAAATACCTCGTCTCCTTTCGAACCACGCTGAAAGTCTCTCGCTATCTGTTTCGGGCGCTGGCGCTCTTGCTTTGGTTACTGGTGGCCTTGTCCTCGGTGTTTTACATCGTCAACGCGCTGCACCAGAAAGAAGCGGAGATCCGTCAGGAATTTAACCTAAGTTCCGATCAGGCCCAGCGCTATATTCAGCGCACCTCCGACGTGATGAAGGAGCTGAAGTACATTGCCGAAAATCGCCTGACGGCGGAAAACGGTATTCTTGCCATCCGCGGCCGTAATGACAAAACCGAAGTACCGGATTTCGAGCCGCTGTTCCCGGATTCCGACTGCTCCGCCATGAGCAATACCTGGCGCGGTTCCCTGGAATCGCTCTCCTGGTTTATGCGCTACTGGCGCGACAACTTCTCCGCCGCCTATGACCTGAACCGCGTGTTCCTGATTGGCAGCGAAAACCTCTGCATGGCCGACTTTGGCCTTCGCGATGTGCCCGTCGAACGTGATGACGCGCTGAAAAGCCTGCATGAACGCATTTTGAAATACCGCAATGCGCCGCAGGACGAGCGCGGGAATAACATCTTCTGGATAAGCCAGGGGCCGCGCATGGGTGTGGGCTATTTCTATGCGCTGACGCCGGTTTATCTGGGCAATCGCCTGCAGGCGCTGCTGGGCATTGAACAGACCATCCGCATGGAAAACTTCTTCACGCCGGGCAGCCTGCCGATGGGAGTGACCATTCTGGATGAGAACGGCCATCCCCTGATTTCACTCACCGGGCCGGATAATCGCCTGAACGTCGATCCGCACTGGATGCAGGAGCGCTCGTGGTTTGGCTATACCTCAGGATTCCGTGAGCTGGTGCTGAAGAAAAGCTTACCGCCATCGTCGTTGAGTATCGTCTATTCCCTGCCGGTGGATATGGTGCTTGAGCGGATCCGTATTCTTATCATGAATGCCATCCTGCTGAACGTGCTGGCCGGTGGCGCGCTGTTTACCCTGGCGCGGATGTATGAGCGGAAGATTTTTATCCCCGCTGAAAGCGATGCCCAGCGTCTGGAGGAACACGAGCAGTTTAACCGTAAGATTGTTGCCTCCGCACCGGTGGGGATCTGTATCCTGCGCACCCAGGACGGCACCAATATCCTCAGTAATGAACTGGCGCATAACTACCTGAACATGCTGACGCACGAGGACCGGCAAAGGCTGACGCAAATTATCTGTGGTCAGCAGGTGAATTTTGTCGACGTGCTGACCAGCACCCACACCAACTTACAGATAAGCTTCGTGCATTCGCGCTATCGCAATGAAAACGTGGCGATTTGCGTGCTGGTGGATGTCTCAGCACGTGTGAAGATGGAAGAGTCTTTGCAGGAGATGGCCCAGGCGGCAGAGCAGGCCAGCCAGTCGAAATCCATGTTCCTTGCCACCGTCAGTCACGAACTGCGTACGCCGCTGTACGGGATTATCGGCAACCTCGATCTGCTGCAAACCAAAGAGCTGCCGAAAGGCGTTGATCGCCTGGTGACGGCGATGAACAACTCCTCAAGCCTGCTGCTGAAAATCATCAGCGACATTCTCGATTTCTCGAAAATTGAGTCCGAGCAGCTGAAAATTGAACCGCGCGAGTTCTCTCCGCGCGAGGTGATGAACCACATCAGCGCCAACTATCTGCCGCTGGTGGTACGTAAACAGCTGGGTCTCTATTGCTTTATTGAGCCAGACGTACCGCTGACGCTGCATGGCGATCCTATGCGTCTGCAGCAGGTCATTTCGAACCTGCTCAGTAACGCCATAAAGTTCACCGACATCGGCTGTATCGTGTTGCATGTGTGCCGGGCAGGGGACTACCTGAGCATTCGCGTGCGGGATACCGGTGTTGGGATCCCGGCGAAGGAAGTGGTTCGTCTGTTTGACCCGTTCTTCCAGGTTGGTACCGGCGTGCAGCGTAACTTCCAGGGGACCGGACTGGGGCTGGCAATTTGTGAGAAGCTCGTCAGCATGATGGACGGCGATATCTCGGTGGATACCGAACCCGGTATGGGCAGCCAGTTCACCATTCGTATTCCGCTCTATTCTGCGCAGTATCCGGCGAAAACGACGGTTGACGGCCTGAGCGATAAGCGCTGCTGGCTGGCGGTGCACAACGCCTCGCTGAATGATTATCTGACGGCACTGCTGAACCACAGCGGCGTGCGGGTTTCCCGTTATGAAGGCCAGACGCCGGACGTGGACGATGTATTGATCACCGATGACACGCTGGCGCAACCGTGGCAGGGAAGGGGCGTGGTGATGTTCTGTCGTCGTCACATCGGTATTCCGGTTGAGCGTGCGCCGGGCGAGTGGGTTCACAGTGTGGCGACTCCACATGAGCTGTTGGGGCTGCTGGCGCGCATCTACAGCGTGGAGCTCGAAGAGAACGATGGCGCGGCGACCCTGCCGTCACCGGAATCGCTGGCGTCGGTGAACGACGATATGATGATTCTGGTCGTGGATGACCATCCGATTAACCGTCGCCTGCTGGCTGACCAGCTGGGCTCGCTGGGTTATCAATGTAAGACCGCTAATGACGGCGTGGATGCGCTGAATGTGCTCAGTAAAAACCATATTGATATCGTTCTCAGCGACGTGAATATGCCCAATATGGACGGCTATCGTCTGACGCAGCGTATCCGCCAGCTTGGTCTGACGTTGCCGGTGGTTGGCGTCACGGCGAATGCGCTGGCGGAAGAGAAACAGCGCTGCCTGGAGTCAGGAATGGACAGCTGTCTGTCGAAACCGGTTACGCTGGACGTATTAAAGCAGACATTGTCGATTTACGCGGATCGCGTGAGAAAAACGCGGACATAAAAAAGGCCCGTAAGGGCCTTTTACTTTTCACCCTCTCCCCGTGGGAGAGGGACGGAGTGAGGGCATCAGAACGCACACCCGTTCTGGATCAATCCTTATCCGTCGCGCTCAGCGTCACGGAGGAGAGATAGTTCAGCAGCGCGATATCGTTGTCCACGCCCAGTTTCATCATGGCTGATTTCTTCTGGCTACTGATGGTTTTAATACTGCGGTTCAGCTTCTTGGCAATCTCGGTCACGAGGAAACCTTCAGCGAACAGACGCAGAACTTCGCTCTCTTTTGGCGACAGGCGTTTGTCACCGTAGCCACCTGCACTGATTTTTTCCAGCAGACGAGAGACGCTCTCAGGGGTGAACTTTTTGCCTTTCTGCAGCGCAGCCAGCGCTTTAGGCAGGTCAGTTGGTGCGCCCTGTTTCAGTACAATCCCTTCGATATCCAGATCCAGCACGGCGCTCAGAATCGCCGGGTTGTTATTCATGGTCAGAACAATGATCGAGATGTCCGGGAAGTGACGTTTAATATATTTGATGAGCGTGATCCCATCACCGTATTTGTCTCCAGGCATGGAGAGATCGGTAATGAGCACGTGTGCATCAAGTTTTGGGAGGTTATTGATCAGTGCTGTAGAGTCTTCAAATTCACCGACTACATTCACCCACTCGATCTGTTCAAGTGATTTGCGAATACCGAACAGTACAATCGGATGGTCATCGGCAATAATTACGTTCATATTGTTCATGTATTAGGCTACCTTGCTACAGCAAGCTTTTGACGTAGGCGTCAATGTCGCTGATGTATTTTTCAATGCCAGAGGCATCTTTCTCACGAATTAGATGTTCCAGCGTTTCACATAACTGCTTGCCGGGAACCAGATTAAGCATGGCAAACACCCCTTTAAGCCGGTGTGCTGTCTGCGCCAGCGCTGCAAAATCATTTGCAGCGGACTCAGTATACAACCGCTTAACATCATCTGGTACTGTATCAACAAAGAGTGAATAATATCCGCTGGCGTGAAGCTCGGCATTTTCATTGCCGCCTAACGGGGATTCCGCTATCTCTTCCTGCGCCAGTTGCTCTTCTATTAGTTGTAGTACAGCTTCCTGCATCGCATTGCTTATATTAAAGTTGACGCGCAGCTGGCCTGGGCCGATTTTTCGCACGCCTGGCTCATCATCGCTTAAAAGCAAGCCGGAGGCAGTAAGATTAGACGGATTATCAGTTAAAAACAGATCAAATTCTTGACTTGAGAGTCTTTCATCCGGCGTGATGCAAGCCGCACCCCAGTTTTCCAGCAGGCGTACCACGATATTGCGGATCTCGTTCGAGGTCACATCCACCATCACAACCACATCGTCCAGCAGGCGTTCTTCATCTTCTTCCTGAGGATTGGCGGCCATTTTTACGTGCAGCGAATAACGGGTGCCAAGCGATTCACGGGCTTTAATGTTCAGATGGCCGCCAAGCTTACGCGCCAGCTGATCGCACAGCCAGAAGGTCAGGGCATTGGCCTTACCGTAGCGATCGCTTTGGGTATCGTTCAGGAACGGGAAGTGCAGATTATCAATCTCACTGGTTGTAACGCCTTCACCGGTATCGAGGATACGGAACGTCAGACGATCCTCCGCGGACTCGTCGGTATTGACCTCAAGCGTAATTTTGCCAATTTGCGTGGTGGTGACGGCGTACTGAATAATCATCAGCAGAATTCTACGCAGCGCCTCACGATCGCCGTGACGTTCGTCGTTGGCCGGAAGATGGTTGTTGATCAGCAGCTGCAGACCTTTGCGCTTAATCACCGGCAGAACTTCCGGCACTACTTCGTCAATCAGATCCTGAATCGAGAAGAGGGTCGGCGTGCCTTTCCAGAAGTCGTTCTCGAGCATGTTCGCGAGCTGGATCTCATCCACCATCCGCACCAGCGAATCCGCCTGGCTTGCCAGCTGTTGGCTTTCAGGCGTGCTCAACGCCGCTGCCTGCGTCGCCAGCGTTCTTAATGGCTGTTTGAAGGCATCACCAATATTTTGCATAAACGCGGCGCGACCCTGCTGATTTTTCTCATACAGTCTTTGCGCCTGCTTCAGTTTTTTGTTCACCAGTACTTCGCGATCCTGATCGCGAATAATGAAGATCTGCGTGCGGGAGGCGACCTGGCTGCGGAACTGACGGATCTCGTACAGTTCATTATTGATGGTGGCCTGAATCACCCCCTGATGTTGATCCGCCATGGTGGTGATGTTCTGCAGGTTAAGATGCGGCAGCAGATGGTCGGCAATTTTATTGCTCATCACCGTGCGGTTGGCTTCCTGGTCGTGAACCAGCACACCCAGCGGCAGTACTGAGATGATTTCTTCATTCAGGGCACGTAATACGCGCAATTCATTACTGGTTCCGGCCGGGACCGTTGAGGCATCGCTCTGACGCCCGGGCTGGAAACGGAACGTACTGTAGCCAAAGAGCGCCAGCGCCAGTAGCCCAATATTCAGTAGCAGCGGTAACAGGATATTTTGCAGGGTGTCGAGCAGCAGCGTGCCAAACGGCACCTGCCACACCAGGCGCATACCGGTTGAGTTCAGCGAAGAGGCAATTTCAATCTTCGAGCCGTTAAAGGAGATAGAAACGCTTTCTGCGGCCTCTTTGTCCGAGGCGGCACGCATGTTCTGGGTACTGCTGTCCGGCTCCAGGCGGAAGCTGTCGAGCGGCATATCCGGCGGGATCAGATCGTTAATCGGCAGATCGAACGCCACAACCGTCGCCAGATGTCCTGGCTGGTTAAAGGTGGTGCGCAGGGTAAAGTAATGGCCATTTTGCCAGGCCAGACGGCGCAGGGAAGAGAAACTTTCGCGTTCATCAAGGGCGTTCGCCTGCTGCAGCATTTCTGCCCGGCGGGAATCGACAATGCTGCCCACGGTCGTCTCTTTAAAACCCGAGGAGAGATCTTTAAGCGGCAGGGTCGAGATCAGGATCATGCTGTTATCCTGACCGTTCAGATAGTACATCGACCATGGCACCGTCTCGGCACCCCAGAGGGTATCCAGATAGGTTGAAATGCGCTGCGTCATCTCAAGCGTCGCGCTGTCGTGCGAGCCGAAAATAAGCGCTTCCGTTTTGCGCTGCGGCTTTTCCAGGTAGTAAACGTCCTGCTTCAGTCGCGTTTCCTGCAGCCCTTCGCCTGAGGACGTCGCCGGGGCGGCCGCGATATTGTCGTAAATCTGCCAGGTGGCGTAGCGCCAGGTGTCAATGCGCTTGTGCACGGCATGCGTGATATCAACGACCTGATAGCTCTTATCCTTCAGCCAGGCGTTCACCGCGCTCTGAACCATAACCCCCATCGTGACCAACAGCACAACGATCAAAAGAAGAAAGAAACGGGTGATGCTCCCGGGGAGAAGGGAGAATTTGCTCGGGGCGGTAGTTTCAGTCTGACTCATTGATATGTTTAACCCGTAATGGCCGTGCTTTATGGCGATAGGGCAGTATAAAGGGTAATAACTGAATTTCCAGCCTCATAGCCTTTGAACACGCGACTTTTTCCTCTGTGAGTACTACTGAATGGTCTGTATTAAATGTGTACATACTCCAGGTGAATGTACAGATTACGCTCGATATCAGACAGAGAATAGCACGAATAAACAAGAAATTATGTTTTGTTGCGTTGCGTTTTATGCGGAAGGGGTTTCAGGCGAATTTAGTTAATAGTCGTTATGATTTCTGTGCGGTAGCACAAAAAAAGAATAATTACGTAAAGAAAGGTAAAAAAAAACCGAATGCGAAGCATTCGGTTGAATTAGGGATAAACAGACATTCAAAGCTGAATGACGGTAATAAATAAAGTTAATGATGATAGCGAGAGTTATTTTAGTGATTACGCACGATCTTGTTTTGTCATTCAGTTCTGTAATTTTCTTTATCGCAACCGATTGATTTGTATGGGCATATATTTTCGCTTGATTATTAGTGCTAATTTTCTAAGCGCTTTGTGCTTTGTAAAAGTTCCTTGATGTTTACAAATGAAACATCTTGATAGTGAAATGAAACATTTTCAAAGTTTTCGTATCATATTCCTGTTGGATTATTCTGTAATTTTGAGGAGAATGAAATTGCCGACTGGTTAAGAGGGTTAACCGGTAAGCAGTGGTAATAATAAGGCATATAACAGAGGGTTAATAAAATGAAAGTTAAAGTACTGTCCCTCCTGGTACCAGCACTGCTGGTAGCAGGCGCAGCAAATGCGGCTGAAATTTATAACAAAGACGGCAACAAATTAGATCTGTACGGCAAAGTCGATGGTCTGCACTATTTCTCTGATGACGACGGTCAGGATGGCGACCAGACCTACATGCGTCTTGGCTTCAAAGGCGAAACTCAGGTTAACGATCAACTGACCGGTTACGGCCAGTGGGAATACCAGATTCAGGGTAACACGACTGAAAGCGACAACCAGGCCTGGACGCGTGTGGCGTTCGCGGGTCTGAAATTCGCTGACGCGGGTTCATTCGATTATGGTCGTAACTATGGCGTGATCTACGACGTAACCTCCTGGACTGACGTTCTGCCAGAATTCGGCGGCGACACTTATGGTTCAGATAACTTCCTGCAATCCCGTGCTAACGGTGTAGCAACTTACCGTAACCAGGACTTCTTCGGTCTGGTTGATGGCCTGAACTTTGCTCTGCAGTATCAGGGGAAAAACGGCAGCGTAAGCGGTGAAAACGACACCGGCCGCAGCACCCTGAAACAGAACGGTGACGGTTACGGTGCGTCCCTGACCTATAACCTGGGTGAAGGCTTCAGCATCGGTGGTGCAATGTCTTCTTCCAAACGTACTGCTGACCAGAACAACACCGCTAACCCTGCGCTGAAAGGCGAAGGCGATCGCGCTGAAGTCTATTCTGGTGGTCTGAAATACGACGCCAACAACATCTACCTGGCGGCGCAATACTCCCAGACCTACAACGCAACCCGTTTCGGCAACTCTCAGAGCAGCAGCGATATTTACGGCTTTGCTAACAAAGCGCAGAACTTCGAAGTGGTTGCTCAGTACCAGTTCGACTTCGGCCTGCGTCCTTCCGTGGCATACCTGCAGTCCAAAGGTAAGGACATTGAAGGTTACGGCGATCAGGATCTGCTGAAATATGTTGATGTTGGTGCGACTTACTACTTCAACAAAAACATGTCTACCTACGTGGACTACAAAATCAACCTGCTGGATGACAAAGAGTTCACCCGTAACGCAGGTATCAGCACTGACGATATCGTAGCACTGGGTCTGGTTTACCAGTTCTAATCGCTTTTCAGTGTAACAAAGGGGCCGGCTGGCCCCTTTTTATTGCCTTTTTTAAGGCCTTTCAATTCCCGCGTTTTGGTGTACTCTTGCCGCCCTGGCATGAGGATAATAATGAATGGACATGACTTTTTTACGCGCCAGCGTCCTGGCAACCTTTTTTTTCCTGACCGCATGTGACTCTTCCACGCCTGTGGCACACACCGACGCGCCAGCGGCGACGGTGCTGGAAGGCAAAACGATGGGGACATTCTGGCGCGTCAGCGTAATGAACCTTGATAAAGCACGCGCAGAAGAACTCCGCGGCAAAATTCAGTCTCAGCTGGATGCCGACGATCAGCTGCTATCCACCTACAAAAACGACTCGGCGCTGATGCGCTTTAACCTCTCTACCAGCACGTCCCTGTGGCCGGTGAGCGAGGAGATGGCCGATATCGTGACCGAATCGATGCGCGTGGGCTATAAAACCCACGGTGCGATGGACGTGACCGTGGGGCCGTTAGTTAACCTCTGGGGATTCGGACCAAATAAGCAACCGGTGACCACCCCCGATCAGGCGGCCATTGACGACGCCCGCGCCCGGACAGGGCTTCAGCACCTGACGGTGATCAACCAGTACGGGCAGCAGTATCTGCAAAAAGACATCCCCGATCTGTTTGTTGACCTGTCGACAGTCGGGGAAGGTTATGCGGCGGATCATCTGGCCGCACTGATGGCTCAGGAAGGCATCCCGCGTTATCTGGTCTCCGTGGGGGGCGCATTGGTCAGCCGGGGGATGAACGCCAGCGGCAAACCGTGGCGTGTGGCGATTCAAAAACCGACCGACCAGCAAAATGCGGTGCAGGCGATTGTCGATATTAACGGCCACGGCATCAGCACCTCCGGCAGCTACCGTAACTATTACGAGCTCGACGGGAAGCGGATCTCGCATGTCATTGACCCCCAGACCGGGCGACCCATTACGCATAATCTGGTCTCGGTTACGGTGATTGCCCCGACGGCGCTGGAAGCCGATGCCTGGGATACCGGGTTAATGGTGCTCGGTACTGAGAAAGCCAAAGAGGTGGTTCGCCAGCAAGGGCTGGCGGTCTATATGATCACCAAAGAGGCCGACGGCTTTAAGACCTGGAGTTCACCGCAGTTCGACAGCTTCCTGGTGAGCGAAAAGAATTAAAAAGCAAGGTTGCGGGTTTTTGATTGCTGGCGCTCAGGCAAGCTGTAGGTATGCTTGTAAGAGGAGCCGATGATGAAAAACCCGACCTATATGACCGATGAGGATCGCTGGCAGGCTGTGCTGGCCCGCGATCCGCGTGCTGACGAACAATTTGTCTTTGCCGTCCAGACGACAGGGATCGTATGTCGTCCGTCCTGTCGCGCCCGACACGCGCTGCGTAAAAATGTCCACTTTTACCCCGATGTGCACCATGCTGTTCAGGCTGGGTTTCGGCCGTGCAAGCGCTGCCGACCGGACAAACGCGACCCGCAGGAAGAGAAGCTGGCAAAAGTGGAGCGCGCCTGCCGCCTGCTGGAGCAGGATCCCGCGTTAACGCTGGAAATGCTGGCGCAGCAGGTTGCCATGAGTCCTTTCCATTTTCACCGCCTGTTTAAATCCGTAACCGGGATGACGCCAAAAGCCTGGCAGCAGGCGGCGCGGGGACAGCGCCTGCGCAATGCGCTTGCCCACGGGGATAAAATAACCGATGCCGTGCTGGCGGCAGGGTTCCCGGACAGCAGCAGCTACTATCGTAAAGCCAATGACGCGCTGGGCATGACGGCAAAGCAGTACCGTAAAGGGGATGTCGCAGTGCGCTATGCCATCAGCGAGTGTGCCTTAGGCCGCTGTCTGGTGGGCGAAAGCGAGCGGGGGATCTGCGCAATATTGCTGGGCGATGATGATGCCAAAGTCACCCAGGAGATTTTGTCGCTGTTTCCGGACGCTGAACGCGCGCCGCTGGAAGGCGAATTTGCCCGACGTATTGCTCAGGTTATCCATACCATCGATAACCGTGGCGTGCCGCTGGCTCTGCCGCTGGATATTCGCGGAACCGCTTTCCAGCAGCTGGTCTGGCAGGCCCTGCGCAATATTCCCTGCGGTGAAACAGCCAGCTACCAGCAGGTGGCGCAGGCGATTGGCAAACCTGGCGCGGTACGTGCGGTGGCCGCAGCGTGTGCCGCAAATAAACTGGCGATCGTCATCCCTTGCCATCGTGTTGTACGCCAGGACGGAGCGCTTTCGGGCTATCGCTGGGGGACGGAACGAAAGGCGCTATTATTGAAACGTGAGTCCAGGAATCAGGAGGGATAATGCTCGATCTCTTTGCGGATGCAGAACCCTGGCAGGAGCCGCTAGCGCCTGGCGCAGTGATCCTGCGCCGGTTTGCACTCTCCCGGGCCTCGGCGCTGCTGGCCGGGATCCAGGACGTCGCGGCCGTTTCGCCATTCCGACATATGGTGACGCCTGGCGGCTACACCATGTCGGTGGCGATGACCAACTGCGGTACGGCAGGATGGGCAACCAACGAACGGGGCTATCTCTATACCCCGGACGATCCCGTCACCGGCAAGCCCTGGCCGCCCATGCCTGCGGTTTTTCAGGCGCTCTGCCATGATGCCGCCGTCGAGGCCACCTATCCCGATTTTCAACCGGATGCCTGTCTTATCAACCGCTATGGCGTTGGGGCGAAACTCTCGCTGCATCAGGATAAAGATGAACCCGATCTGCGTGCGCCGATCGTCTCGGTATCCCTGGGTCTGCCCGCCATATTCCAGTTCGGCGGATTACGCCGCAACGATCCTCTCCAGCGTCTGATGCTGGAGCATGGGGATGTGGTGGTGTGGGGCAGGGAGTCGCGGCTCTATTACCACGGCATTCAGCCACTGAAGCCTGGCGTCCATCCGCAGACGGGCGAGTTCCGCTTTAACCTGACTTTTCGCCAGACCGCGCCAGGCAAACAAAAATAAGAATTATTCTTGATGTAAACGCAGGGCAGTTTACACTGCTGGCTGATTTTTATTGTCCGGATTGCCTGCATGCAACTACTTCTTCTTGTCTGGCGTCAGTATCGCTGGCCCTTTATTGCGGTAATGGCGCTAAGCCTTGCCAGCGCCGCATTAGGTATTGGTCTTATCGCCTTCATCAACGTGCGTTTGATCGAAATGGTCGACACCTCGCTGTCCGTTCTGCCGGAATTTCTGGGGCTATTATTGCTGCTGATGGCGGTCACGCTGGGTTCCCAGCTGGCGCTGACGGCCCTCGGGCATCATTTCGTCTTCCGCCTGCGCAGCGAGTTTATCAAGCGGATCCTGGATACCCAGGTGGAGCGCGTCGAGCAGCTCGGCAGTGCCTCTTTGCTGGCGGGACTGACCAGCGACGTGCGCGCCATCACCATTGCGTTTGTCCGTCTGCCGGAGCTGGTGCAGGGCATTATCCTGACCGTTGGCTCGGCGGCCTATCTCGCCTGGCTCTCCAGCAAGATGCTGGCCGTTACGGCACTGTGGATTACTATCACCATCTGGGGTGGTTTTCTGCTGGTTTCCCGCGTCTACAAACACATGGCGGTACTGCGTGAAACCGAGGACAAACTCTATAACGATTACCAGACGGTACTGGAAGGGCGTAAAGAGCTGACCCTGAACCGCGAGCGTGCCGAGCATATCTTCAACAACCTCTACATCCCGGACGCGCGTGAATACCGGCACCATATTATCCGTGCCGATACCTTCCACCTGAGCGCGGTTAACTGGTCGAACATTATGATGCTGGGCGCGATTGGCCTGGTCTTCTGGATGGCCAACAGCCTGGGCTGGGCCGATACCAATGTAGCGGCAACTTACTCCCTGACGCTGCTGTTTTTGCGCACACCGCTGCTCTCTGCCGTCGGCGCATTGCCCACCTTGCTGAGCGCGCAGGTGGCGTTTAATAAGCTCAAAAAGTTCGACCTTGCGCCGTTCAAAGCCGAGTTCCCGCGCCCTCAGGCCTTCCCGAACTGGCAAACGCTGGAACTGCGTAACGTCACATTCCGCTACCAGGACAACGCCTTTTCCGTGGGGCCGGTCAATCTGACGATTCATCGCGGCGAACTGCTGTTTCTCATTGGCGGTAACGGCAGCGGGAAATCGACGCTGGCGATGTTGCTGACGGGGTTATATCAGCCGCAATCGGGTGACATTCTGCTGGATGGCCGCGCGCTCAGCGCAGAGAAGCCTGAGGATTATCGCAAGCTGTTCTCGGCGGTATTCACCGATGTCTGGCTCTTCGACCAGCTGCTGGGGCCGGAAGGGCAACAGGCTAACCCGGCGCTGCTGGAGAAGTGGCTGGCGCATCTGCAGATGTCGCACAAGCTTGAGCTGCAGGACGGCAAGATCCTCAACCTGAAGCTCTCGAAAGGCCAGAAAAAGCGCGTGGCGCTGCTGCTGGCCCTGGCGGAAGAGCGCGACATCATTCTGCTGGACGAATGGGCAGCGGATCAGGACCCGCATTTCCGCCGCGAGTTCTACCAGGTGCTGCTGCCGCTGATGCAGGCGATGGGCAAAACCATCTTTGCCATCAGCCATGACGATCACTACTTCATTCACGCCGACCGGCTGCTGGAGATGCGTGACGGCAAGCTGAGCGAGCTGACCGGTGAGGAGCGCGATGCGGCGTCTCGCGATGCGGTGGCGCGCACGGCTTGAAGCCCTCATCCTAACCCTCTCCCACAGGGAGAGGGGATAAATCGTGCATGTTATGCCGATTTTTTCTCCATCCCGCCCCGTTGTTTATTCTTATTTACATATCTCCGCGCTATGCTTAAAGCCAACTTATTTCATGGATTTATGATTAATGTCGGTTTTAAAGAAAAACAGTGCCAGGCAGCGCGACCAGGAACGTGCGCGTCTCATCTGGCTCCTCACGACGGATAAAGCGGTCACCTCTGCGTTACTGGGCAAACTGACCCTGGCTGAGCAATATGATGTCGGCACGCTGGCCGACGATATTGCTGAGGTAGGTGCGCTGGTTGCTCATTTACCTCCGCCGGATCTGGCGGATACTCTGGAAGCCCTCCCCTCGGAAGAGCGTCACGCCCTGTGGCGGCTGGTGCAGGATCACGAGCGCGGGCAGGTGTTGCTGGAAGCCTCTGAAAACGTCTGGGACGATCTCATTGATGAGATGAGCGACCGGGATATCCTCGATGCCCTGCAGACGCTGGACATTGACGAGCAGATTTACCTCGTTCAGCACCTGCCGCGAAACCTGACCGGGCGACTGCTGGCTTCGCTGCCTGCGGAAGAGCGGGCACGCGTGCGTCAGGTGATGCACTATGACAAACACAGCGTGGGCGCCATTATGGAGTTTGGCGTCATCATGGTGCGCCCGGATGTAACTCTCGGTACGGTGCAGCGCTATCTGCGTCGCCTGGGCAGCATGCCGGACAACACCGATAAACTGTTCGTCACCTCCCGGGATAAAACCCTGCTTGGCGAGCTGGAGCTTAAAACGATCCTGCTCAACAGCACCCAGCGGCGGGTGAGTGAGGTGATGGAAACCGAGCCGATGGTCTTCTCCCCGGAAGACGACGCGGAAAAAGCGGCCCGTACCTTCGAACGTGACGACCTTGTGAGCGCGGCGGTCGTCGATTCTGTGGGTAAACTGATGGGGCGTCTGACCATCGATGAGATCGTTGACGTGGTCTACGAAGAGACCGATAACGATTTACGTGCGCTCGGCGGGATCAGCGCCGAAGATGACGTCCACGCCTCCGTCGGCAAGGCGGTGAAAACCCGCTGGGCATGGCTCGCCATTAACCTCTGCACTGCATTTATCGCCTCCCGGGTGATCGACGGCTTTGAACACACCATTTCACAACTGGTCGCGCTGGCCTCGCTGATGCCGATTGTGGCCGGTATTGGCGGCAACACCGGCAACCAGACCATTACCATGATCGTCCGTGCACTGGCGCTGGAGAACATTCAGCCGGGTAACTTCGCCTTCCTGATCTTCAGGGAGATGGGGGTGGCACTGATTAACGGCCTGGTGTGGGGCGGCATTATGGGCGGCATTACCTGGTGGCTGTACGATGATATGGCGTTAGGCGGGGTGATGATGCTGGCGATGGTGCTGAATCTGCTGGTGGCCTCCATGATGGGGGTCATTATCCCCCTGACGATGACCAAACTGGGGCGCGACCCCGCGGTGGGGTCGAGCGTGATGATTACCGCCATCACCGATACCGGCGGTTTCTTTATTTTTCTTGGGCTTGCAACGATTTTTCTTCTTTAAGCCGACGCTTGAGCCGGGCGGGAAGCAATACCATCACAATAATCCCGCCCAGCACGCCAATGGCCAGGTTACCGGTTGAAACCGTTGCTGCAACGGTAATCAGCATCACAACCGTTTCGGCAATGGGCGCACTTTTTAACGTGGCAGGCTGAAGGCTGTGCCAGTTAAACGTTTTGATGGCAACAATCGCCATGATCCCGGCCAGAACGGCCATAGGGATTTTTGCCATCACCTCACTGAGGGCGGTGACCAGCACCAGCAGCACCATGCCCGCTGCAAAAGTTGAGACGCGACTGCGACCTTTGCCCATCTCCACGTTGACAATGGTTTGTCCGATCATGGCACAGCCCGCGATCCCGCCGTACAACCCGGCAAGAATATTCCCTGCGCCCAGACCAATACTTTCACGGCGTTTGCTGGACGTCGTCGCGGTCAGTTCATCCACCAGTTTTGCCGTCAGCAGTGATTCCAGCAGGCCGACAAAAGCGATACTCAGCGCGCATGGCCAGATGATGCTGAGCGTTTCCATGTTCAGCGGAACGAGCAGCTGCGTCATCCCTGGCAAACCACTGCTCATAGAACCTTCATCCCCCACCGTCGGGAGAACCTGTCCGCTGGTAACGGTGAACAGGGTGAGCAGTACAATCGCAATAAGCGGTGACGGGATGCTTTTAACAAAGCGCGGCACCCACAGCACAATCAGCAGCGTCAGCACGAACAGGCCCACAATCAGCGGGCTGCGGCTCCAGAAGTGGGGAACCTGTGCGAAGAAAATTAACAATCCCAGCGCATTTACGAAACCGGTCATCACCGACTGGGGAATAAAGCGCATCAGGCGCGCCATTCCGAACACGCCAAACAGAATCTGGATTATCCCCGCCATCAGGACCGCCGGCAGGATGTACTGCACGCCGTGCTGATGCACCATCGGGCCAATCACCAGCGCGACGGAGCCCGCAGCTGCTGTGACCATCGCACGACGACCGCCGAACGCTGAAAGGGTCAGACACAGCACCACAGAGGCAATCAGGCTGACCTTTGGGTCAACGCCTGCGACCACGGAAAAGGAGATCACCTCAGGAATGAGGGCCAGAGCGGTAATTACGCCTGCCAGCGTTTCGCGTAGCAGCAGTTGAGGGGAACGCAGCACCGTGGCGACCTGGTCTTCACGGGAAAGAGAAGCATGGGGTAATGACATAACAATTCGCAGATTAGGGCGGGCTTCCGTGCGCGCGATCACAAAGTGCAGCATAGTAACCAGAAATAACGCGCCTTGCCAGTTTCATCCGGCAATCCCACACAAACAATCCATCATTAAATTTCACAATTACAATAATTTCGTAACCTTTAAACAATATTTAAAAGTTGCTACCGTTCCCCCCGCAGCTTTTTTCACCTGCAATTTCCACGCTTCAAGCACTACTCAACTAAGGCAAAATTATGAAAAAAATGACTGCCATGCTCTTTTCTCTGGCCGTGGGGCTGAACACCGTCTCCATGGCGGCGAAAGCTGACGCACCAAAAGAGCAGGAAACGGACGTCCTTTTAATTGGCGGCGGCATCATGAGCGCCACGCTGGGAACCTATCTGCAAGAGCTTCAGCCGGACTGGTCAATGACCATGGTCGAGCGCCTCGATGGCGTGGCGCAGGAAAGCTCAAACGGCTGGAATAACGCCGGTACCGGACATTCGGCACTCATGGAACTGAACTATACGCCGCAGAAAAAGGACGGTTCCATTAGTATCGAGAAGGCGGTAGAGATCAACGAAGCATTCCAGATTTCTCGCCAGTTCTGGTCTCACCAGGTGAACAGCGGCGTGTTGCACGATCCGCACTCCTTCATCAACACCGTGCCGCACATGAGCTTTGTGTGGGGCGAGCAGAACGTGAACTTCCTGCGCGCGCGCTACGCGGCGCTGCAGCAGAGCACGCTGTTCCGCGGCATGAAATATTCTGAAGATCACGCGCAGATCAAAGAGTGGGCACCGCTGGTGATGGAAGGTCGTGACCCGAACCAGAAGGTGGCGGCAACCCGTACTGAGATTGGTACTGACGTCAACTATGGCGAAATCACCCGTCAGCTGGTGGCTTCTCTGAAGAAAAAAGAGAACTTCAATCTGCAGCTCAGCACCGAAGTGCGTGGCTTTAAGCGCAACGCTGACAACAGCTGGAGCGTGACCGTTGCCGATCTGAAAAACAACGAAGCCGAGCACGTTATCAAGGCAAAGTTTGTCTTTATTGGTGCGGGCGGTGCGGCGCTGAAACTGCTGCAGGAGTCCGGTATTCCGGAAGCGGACGACTACGCGGGCTTCCCGGTGGGTGGTCAGTTCCTGGTGTCGGAAAACCCGGAAGTGGTGAACCGTCATCTGGCAAAAGTGTATGGTCAGGCCTCCGTTGGGGCGCCGCCAATGTCCGTTCCACACATCGATACCCGTATGCTTGACGGTAAGCGTGTGGTGCTGTTCGGGCCGTTTGCAACCTTCTCCACTAAGTTCCTGAAAAACGGCTCGTTGTGGGATCTGCTGAGCGCAACCACCACCTCAAACGTGAAGCCAATGATGGATGTCGGGCTGGATAACTTCGATCTGGTGAAATACCTGATTAGCCAGGTGATGCTTTCTGATGAAGAACGCTTCGAGGCGCTGAAAGAGTACTATCCGCAGGCGAAGAAAGAAGACTGGCGTCTGTGGCAGGCGGGTCAGCGCGTACAGATCATCAAACGCGATCCGAAAGAGGGCGGTGTGCTGCGTCTGGGTACCGAAGTGGTAAGCGATAAAGACGGCACTATTGCCGCCCTGCTGGGGGCTTCCCCTGGCGCCTCTACCGCTGCACCTATCATGCTGCACCTGATGGAAAAAGTGTTTAAAGATAAAGTCGCCACGCCGGAATGGCAGGCGAAGCTGAAAACGATTATTCCATCCTACGGTACGAAGCTGAACGGTAACGTGGACGCGACGGAGCAGGAGCTGGAATACACCAGCCGCGTGCTGCAATTGCAATACGTTAAGCCGCAGGCTGCTGATGCTGCACCAAAAGCGGAGCTGAAGCCGCAGGCAGAAAACAAACCGGTGGCGGATATCGCGCTGTAAGGTAAAAGCAAAACGGTAACATCCGTTACCGTTTTTAGTGTTTTCTCTCTCTCCCACCGGGAGAGGGTTGGAATGAGGGCACCAGAGCACACCCATTCCGGGTCGGGTAAGGCGAAGCCGCCACCCGACTTATTCTTAACGTACTACCGCTTGTCCGATATTTTCATCCGCCTTCCACACGCGATATTTCACTTCCACGTTTTCCGGCGTATACACCACGATTGGCAGTTTGCTGTTGTAGCGTAACAGGCTGTTATCACCCAGATACGCGGTCACGAATTTCTTCTCTTTCTTGCCATCCGGGCAGGCCATCATGGTGGAAACCGGTGACGTCACTTTATCAAAGATAAAGTAGTCGTAGCCCCAGCCTTCCAGCGTTTTGCTTTCCAGCTGTCCGCCGAGACGATGCTGGTTGCAATCCACTTCCAGCGTCTGGCCGATCAACAGTTCCACTTTGAAATTCGCTTCATTTTGCTGAGCCGGTAACTGGATCACCTGACGCTTCATGCCTTTTTCCGCTTGCGGATAAGGCGCGATTTTTTCCAGAGGTTGTACCTTCTGGCTTTCAGTTGCGAAGGCGCTGGTGCTGACGCACGCGGCGGCGATCAGGGCAAGGGCAAATTTAGGTGCGTTTTTCACAGTCATTCCTTTATGTCAAAACCATCCTGATGAGATTAGCATAACGCCCATGAATGATTAGCGTGATTTACTTACATTTTCAATAAAAGCAGTGTAATGAGCTAATGTAGTGCCATTTTTGTGGTGGTTTGTACTTCTGTGGAGTCTGGCGACAGATCGTGTTATTTTAAGGCATACATAATGTTATTCATCTGTAAAGGGAAGAGAGATGATTCGTGCAAAACTGAAAACACCTGAAGGCCGTAAGTTCCTCCTGGCGCTGCTGGTTGTGTTTATGATTGCGGCCGCGTGCGTGGGCCGGGCAACCATTGTCGGCGTCATCGAACAGTACAACATTCCACTCTCTGCGTGGACGACCAGCATGTATGTCCTGCAGTCGGCGATGATCTTCGTTTACAGCCTGGTGTTCACCGTCCTGCTTGCCATTCCGCTGGGTATTTTCTTCCTTGGCGGGCGCGACAAGCACTAAGCGTTCACTTGCGATCTCAAAAGCCAGCCTGCGGGTTGGCTTTTTTTGTGCACAAAAAAACCAGCCATATGGCTGGTTTTTAAATAGTTTTGGTCGGCACGAGAGGATTTGAACCTCCGACCCCCGACACCCCATGACGGTGCGCTACCAGGCTGCGCTACGTGCCGACGCATGAAATGAATACTACTCGATTCCGTTTTGAATGCAAGGGAATCTGAGGCTAACTGGTTTATAATTAATCAGTTAGCGATAAACCGTTTCTCATCCGTCAGAACCTGTAGCAGCAGATTCAACTGCGGTTTCTGGTCTTTCAGCCGTTCACCCTGCAGATTATACGTCTGATAGTTTCCGTTATTGTTCAATACCAGCGTCAGCATTGGCGTGGTGACCGCCAGCGTATCATTGCCCGCTGCCGTGACCCAGTTGTGGCGACGCGTGGCGCTGAAGAGATCCTGCCCCTGTGAATACTCATTTGCCGGTGTACTGACGTGCAGCAGTCGTTGCATCAGCGTGGTCATCACATCTTTATGTTCGGTGAGCATGTTAATGCGCTGAGCGGGGGTGCCCGGCCAGTGGATCACCAGCGGAACATGCAGATTCGGCCGCGACCAGCTCATACTCTTCGCTTCGTCGCCCAGCGGTACGCCGTGGGCTGCCGTCACGATCACCACGGTGTTTTCGAGCTTGCCGGATTCGCGTAAGGCATCAAGCACGCGGCTAATCTGGTCATCAACATTGCCTGCTGCACGGCTGTAGCGGCGCGCAAAGCCTTTCTGATTGCTGTCATCGAGCGTGGTGCCATTAAAGGCAACCCATGAGAACCAGCGATTATCTTCCTGCGCATAACGCTGCAGCCAGTTAATCCACTGACTGGCGGTCTGCTCGTCCGACTGGCTTTCTGCGGCTGGCAGGGAGAAATCAGACAGCAGCGCCTGACGGTACAGCGCGCTGTTAAAGCCATCTGAGGAGAACAACCCTAACTGATATCCCTGCTGATTGAGCCCGGTGATTAGCGCTGCAGGAATGCGCGCAGAAAGCACGCCGTCCATGTAGGCGGCTGAAATGCCATAGAACAGACCAAAAATGCCCGCATCGGCGGTGTTGCCGGAGCTCATATGCTGGGTGAACGTCACGTTCTTGCTGGCGAACTCGGCCAGCGCGGGCATCTGCTTCTCGTAACGGGAGTAGTTCAGACCATCGACGGTGATCAGCAGGACGTTCTGCCCGCGTCCCATATCGCGATAGCGCAAATCGCTCAGCGGATACTGCACGCTAACCGCTTCCGGATTCCCTTGCTCAATCAGACGACGCTGGTACTCCTGTGCGTCCAGCAGACCGTGCTTCTCAAGGAAACGACGCGCCGTCATTGGATAAGAGAGCGGCAGGTTCGCCCGCTGCATGGTGATCGGGCGATAGAAGTTCGCATCCGCCCAGATATACATGATGTGCGAACTGATAAAGGAGATGAAAAAGATCGCGGCCACCGGTTTCGCGTAATGGCGTCGGCGGGTCAGGCTGCGCAGTTTTTGCCAGCTCCAGGTGGCAAACAGCATCTCTATCAGAAGGATCACCGGGACGCTGATAAACATCAGCTGCCAGTCACGGGCCGTTTCGCTCTGATCGGGGTTAATCACCAGCTCCCAGACGATGGGATTGAGATGCAGGTGGAAGCGGGTGAACACTTCACTGTCGATAAGCAGCAGCGTCATCCCTGCCGTTGCAAGGATGGCGGATAAAAATCGCATCAGACGCTGCGACATGACGATAAACGTCAGCGGGAAGAGGATCAGCAGATAGGTGGCGAAAACCAAAAAGCTAAAGTGCCCTACAACGCTTATCCAGGAGTAAATACGCCCGGTTAGCGTCGTCGGCCAGTCTGCGACAAACAGATAACGACAGCCGATAAGCGTCGCCAGCAGAATGTTGAACAGGGCAAACCAGTGCCCCCAGCTGACCATCTGGGAGACTTTTTCACGGTAGCGCTGACGATTCGTCACCATAAACTGTTGTTCGTTTCCCTTAATGGGCCTGGTCGTCGCTAACGGAAGACTGTAAAGCCTGGGCGAAAGATTTGGCGATCGCCTGACGCTGAGCCGGAGCAACGCTGGTATTGATAAGGTTGGTGACCATATTTCCCAAAACCATCAGGGAGAGATCGGTCGGTGTTTTATGTTTTTCCAGTACGTTGACCAGCTCACTGAGCAATTGTTCAACGTGTTCATCACTGTAGCGGGAATGTTGTGGCATAAATCAAAATCAGTTTGTTGATGAAAGGGCAACATATTACCGTAGCAACAGCTTTTTTTCCCCTTTTTTATCAGTTGTTGCACACATGTCCTGGTGGTGGTTGAATACCGCCCGGTCTAAAAGGAGAGTTTATCATGAGTCTGGAAATCAACCAGATTGCCTTGCACCAGCTTATCAAGCGTGATGAGCAAACCCTTGAAGTGGTGCTGCGCGATTCGTTACTGGAACCCACGGCAACCGTTGTGGAAATGATGGCGGAACTGCACCGCGTCTACAGTGCAAAAAATAAAGCCTATGGTCTGTTCAGCGACGAGAGTGAACTGGCTGATAGCCTGCGCCTGCAACGTCAGGGTGAAGAAGATTTCCTGGCGTTTAGCCGCGCGGCAACCGGACGTCTGCGCGACGAACTGGCAAAATACCCGTTTGCCGACGGCGGTATCGTTCTGTTCTGCCACTATCGCTACCTGGCGGTCGAGTATCTGCTGGTCACCGTGCTGAACAATTTAAGCAGTATGCGCGTGAATGAGCAGCTGGATATCAGCTCCACCCATTATCTGGATATCAACCATGCGGATATCGTTGCGCGTATTGATTTGACCGAGTGGGAAACCAATCCGGAGTCGACGCGCTACCTGACCTTCCTCAAAGGGCGTGTTGGCCGTAAAGTGGCCGATTTCTTTATGGACTTCCTCGGTGCCAGCGAAGGTCTCAACGCCAAAGCGCAGAACAAAGGGCTGTTGCAGGCGGTGGATGACTTCACGGCGGAAGCGCAGCTCGATAAATCTGAGCGCCAGAACGTGCGTCAGCAGGTTTACAGCTACTGCAACGAACAGCTGCAGGCGGGGGAAGAGATTGAGCTGGAGTCGCTGTCAAAAGAGCTGACCGGCGTCAGTGAAGTCAGTTTCCAGGATTTTACCGCTGAGAAAGGGTATGAGCTGGAAGAGAGCTTCCCGGCGGATCGCAGTACGCTGCGTCAGTTAACCAAATTTGCCGGAAGCGGCGGCGGGTTAACCATCAACTTTGATGCCATGCTGCTGGGGGAACGTATCTTCTGGGATCCGGCCACCGACACGCTGACCATTAAAGGTACGCCACCCAACCTGCGCGATCAGCTGCAGCGTCGCACCGCTGGCGGTAAATAACCGCCATAAAAAAACCCCGCCGAAGCGGGGCTTTTTTTCGACATGTTTGCGATTACGCGCGAACGAAGTCGATGTGAGTCAGTTTTGGCTTGAACGCGTGACGCTGAACAGCCTGAACTTTCACTTTTTCTTCTTTACCGCCAACAACGATGGTCAGAACTTCGCTGTAGAATTCAGCTTTGGTCTGCATGTTCCATACTTTGTCGTGATCCAGTTCGATAGAAACTGGAGCAGCTTCGCCACCGTAAACGATAGCCGGGAACTTGTTAGCGGTACGCAGGCGGCGGCTCGCACCCTTACCCTGCACGTTACGTACTTCTGCTTCGATAGTGAACATTGATTTCTCTCTGTATTTAAAACCCTACTACAGGCGACCCAGCAGCAGGTGAGTGTTCTGCTTTGCGGATGCAAAAGCGGGCGGCATTATAGCCCCCAATCCACCTCAGGGCAATGA
The DNA here is from genome assembly GCF_001605945.1 of Enterobacter sp. SENG-6. Lineage (NCBI taxonomy): Bacteria > Pseudomonadati > Pseudomonadota > Gammaproteobacteria > Enterobacterales > Enterobacteriaceae > Enterobacter > Enterobacter sp. SENG-6. The sequence continues at coordinate 122,552 of NZ_LOMM01000055.1, read as the reverse complement.
ATTAATCCCCACTAAAAAAACCGCTTAGGGCGTCGGCGACGGCCTGAGGCTGCTCTTCTGGCTGAAAATGGCCGCAACGGGGGATCACGTACCCGTCAACGCGTTCTGCAAACGCCCTCAGCGGCGAGGCCATATCAGGAATCGAACCCTGATCGGCACTGAGTGCCAGAACAGGAACAGAGAGTGTACCCCGTTCGCTAAGCGTCCGGTTTTGCGCAGCGGAGAGGGCGGCAGCGCGATAGTAAGCCAGCCCTGCGCGTAAGCCACCTTCGCGCGTAAAAATGCGCAGATACTCGTCAAGATCTGCCTCGCTGAAGGTGAGGGGATTCGCCGCTTTGCGACGCAGAAACCACTCCAGATAGCCACGCTCTTTGCCCCTGATGAGGAATTCAGGCAGGTCTGCAATTACGTGAAAGGCAAAATGCCAGGTGCGCCAGGCGCGGTCCGCGGTGACGGGGAGGGCATCGGGTAAGGTAATACCCGGAATGCCGGCGTCCAGCAGCGCCAGCTTTATCACCTCATCGCTGTACATCGCCGCATAAGGCCAGGCAACCCAGGCTCCCACGTCGTGACCGGCCAGATAGTAGCGATGCACGCCAAGCTGGGTCAGCAGTTCATGAACATGGCTGGCGAGGGTGTGGGTGTCATACCCCTCTGACGGACAATCGGTATCACCCTGTCCGGGTAAGTCCGGGGCGATGACATGATAACGCTCGGCCAGCAAAGGGATAACATGGCGCCAGGCGTACCAGCTTTCGGGGAAACCTGCCAGCAGGACAACCGTCTGCGCGTGCTGTTCTCCGGCGGTGACGTAGTGCGTGCGGATGCCATTGATGAGCGTGAAGTGGTGCTGCGGGGCGATGGGCATGGTCATAACGATCTCCGGAATAATAGGAAATAATCGTTTCCTAATTGGTTAAAAAAACTCAGCCGAGCAGGCTGAGTGCCGCGTTAACGGCGCTATTGATTTCGTCCTCAGACAGGCCTTTTTTGCCGATCACGCGGTAACCCTGCAGCAGCGCGAAAAGATTACGTGCCGTTTGCTCCGTGGGCAGCGCGCGGGAAAGGCTACCGTCCCGCTGGCCTTCCTGAACCAGTTCGAGCAACAGCTGCTCGGTACGCTGCATGGCGGCTTTGATGTACTGCGCGGTTGCCTCATCAAAAACCGCCAGCTCAGTCGCGCTGGCGACCACCAGACAGCCGCGTATGCCCTCTGGACCGTGGCTGCTCTCGGCGTAGAAACGTAACACCGCCGCGATTTTATCTCGCCCGCTGCGTGCCGCCTCGGTACGCTGGCGCAGGGCGGCGCTGCGCGTCCGGGTGTAACGGTCGAACGCCGCGAGAAACAGGCCATTCTTGCTGCCAAAGGCTTTATACAGGCTTCCCGCCGTAAGGCCCGTCGCGTCACTCAGCTCTTTGATTGAGGTAGCATGATAGCCGCGCTCGCGGAAAACGAGCAGGGCGCTGTCGATGGCAGCGTCGGTGTCAAATTCACGCGGGCGACCGGGAAGACGTGACATGAGTGAGTCCTGTTGCAATACGATAATGCATAATAGGAAACAATCGTTTCCTATTCAAGGCCTGCCTGTCGTTAACGCAGTTCGTTGGCCCGACGAAAACGGCCTTCATAGTCAAAAACCTTTTCACGGACTTGCCAGTACTGGCCTTTCTTGCGGGCGACAACAAAATCCGGATGGCGCAGCAGCACCTGCTGATGCACGATATCCGCTACGGTTATCCAGCGCAGCGGTACGCCCGGTGTGCGGGTATGCGGGCGGATAAAGAGCTGTTCGAAAGCCGTGCGCTGAGCCGGAGTGTGCACCCGGAAGCGCTCGCTGACATCGGCACCGTCCTCATCGTAATAGGTGATTTTCAGCCATTCGCCTTTTTCATCCGCTCCCGGTTGCAGCGCCATGCCAGAGCAGCGCAGCACCAGGGCATCCTTTAACTTCAGCGCGGCCTTCAGCATGTCATCAGGGTCGACCAGAACCGTGTCACATTCGCGGCAGCGGCGGGCGGCAATATCATTTTCAGCGTTGCACTGGGGGCAGTTTTTAAAGCGGAAACGGAAATCGCACTGCTCGCGATGCCCTTCATCATCTTCAAACCAGCCCTGACAGCGGCGGCCAAAATGTTCGATCAGCGTACCGTCAGCCGTCGTCTTGCCCCAAAAGGTGTTGGCAAAGCCACAGGCAGGACAGAAGACCTGTACCGGCACGTTGTCACTTTTTCCTTTCGGGGTACCCACTTCAGGCGAGTAGAGATCGTGCGGGTTACCGGCGTAATCCAGGATCAGGCAGTCGGTTTTACCGGGAGCCAGACGCAGACCGCGGCCAACGATTTGCTGATACAGGCTGACCGATTCGGTCGGACGCAGAATAGCAATCAGGTCGACGTGGGGGGCATCAAACCCGGTGGTGAGTACCGAGACGTTTACCAGATAGCGAAACTGCTGTGCTTTAAACGCCTCAATCAGGCTGTCGCGCTCCGGGCCGGGCGTCTCGCCGGTGATCAGCGCCGCGTCGCCAGCGGGCAGTAAGCGGGTGATTTCGCGCGCATGCTCAACGGTGGCGGCAAAAATCATTACCCCTTTGCGCGTTTCAGCGAACTCTTCAATCTGGCTGATAATGTGCGGAGTGATGCGCTTTTGCTTTTTCAGCTCCTGGTTCAAATCCGCTTCGCTAAATAAACCATTGCTCTGCGCCTGTAAGCGGCTGAAATCGTACTGGACGACCGGCATATCCAGCCGTTCAGGCGGGGTCAGGTAGCCGTGTTTAATCATATAGCGCAGCGGAAGTTCATAGATACAGTCGCTGAACAGCGCCTTCTCATCCCCTCGCACCATACCGTGATAATGAAAGCGGTAAATCCAGCCTTTACCCAGGCGAAACGGGGTTGCCGTCAGGCCCAGCAGGCGTAAGTGAGGGTTCACCTCTTTCAGGTGAGTGAGGATTTGCTGATACTGGCTATCGTCGTCATCACTGATGCGATGGCACTCGTCGACAATCAGCAGCGAAAATTCGCTGCGAAACAGCTCAAGGTTGCGGGCAACAGACTGCACGCTGCCGAACACCACTTTGCCGTGGCTCTCTTTCCGCTTTAGCCCGGCGGCGAAGATATCGGCCTCCAGACCAAGCGCGCAATACTTGGCATGGTTTTGCGCAACCAGCTCTTTGACGTGCGCCAGCACCAGCACGCGGCCGCGCGCCAGGCGGGCAAGTTCGGCGATCACCAGGCTTTTGCCTGCGCCAGTCGGGAGCACAATGGCCGCGGGCTCACGGTGTTTGCGAAACCAGGCCAGGGTGGCGTCTACGGCTTCCTGCTGATAGGGGCGAAGTGTAAAAGTCATGGGGTCTCTGTATCGTTATTCCGCATATAGTATGCCACGAAACTTTTTCCCTTGAGTGGCGCTACCAGACCATTATACTGAACCGTTCCTGACTGCTTCTTTTTCGGACGCATTGTCCGACTTCCAGCACCATTAAGGCTAAAAAGATTTCATGCGACTTGATAAGTTTATCGCTCAGCAACTCGGCGTAAGCCGTGCTATTGCCGGGCGCGAGATCCGCGCCAGCCGCGTTACCGTGGATGGCGACATTGTGAGAGACAGCGCGTTCAAACTGCAACCTGACCATCAGGTGGAGTATGACGGCAACCCGCTCACCCAGCAGCACGGCCCGCGCTATTTCATGCTCAATAAGCCGGAAGGCTACGTCTGTTCTACGGACGATCCGGATCACCCGACGGTGCTCTATTTCCTCGACGAACCGGTTGCGCACAAGCTGCATGCGGCTGGCCGCCTCGATATCGACACCACGGGGCTGGTGCTGATGACCGATGACGGTCAGTGGTCCCACCGCATTACCTCTCCGCGTCATCACTGTGAAAAAACCTATCTGGTGACGCTGGAATCGCCGGTGGCAGATGACACGGCAGAACAATTTGCCAAAGGCGTTCAGCTGCATAATGAAAAAGACCTCACCAAACCGGCGGTGCTGGAAGTCATTACCCCGACCGAAGTCCGTCTGACCATCAGCGAAGGGCGTTATCATCAGGTGAAACGTATGTTCGCCGCGGTGGGTAACCACGTTGTGGGTCTGCATCGTGAACGTATTGGGGCAATTGAACTCGATCCCGATCTGGCGCCTGGCGAATATCGCCCGCTGACGGAAGAAGAGATCGCCAGCGTCGGTCTGCCCTCGCATTAATTTCAGGAGAACCCTGTGACCACCAGGCCACACTCGTCTTTCAAAATTGTGTTCATTCTTGGCCTGCTGGCCATGTTAATGCCGCTGTCGATTGATATGTATCTGCCTGCGCTGCCGGTGATTTCGGCGCAGTTTGGCGTACCGGCAGGCAGCGCACAGATGACGCTCAGCACCTATATTCTCGGTTTTGCCCTTGGCCAGCTGTTTTATGGCCCGATGGCCGACAGCCTCGGGCGTAAGCCGGTTATTCTGGGCGGAACGCTGATCTTTGCAGCCGCAGCCGTGGCCTGTGCGCTGGCACAGAGTATCGATCAGCTGATCGTGATGCGTTTATTCCACGGCCTCGCGGCGGCGGCGGCAAGCGTGGTGATTAACGCCCTGATGCGTGATATCTACCCGAAAGAAGAGTTCTCCCGCATGATGTCATTTGTCATGCTGGTGACCACCATTGCGCCGCTGGTGGCGCCGATGGCCGGTGGCGCGGTGCTGGTATGGTTCAGCTGGCATGCCATTTTCTGGATCCTGGCGCTTGCCGCACTGCTGGCCTCGGCGATGATTTTCTTCTTTATTGATGAAACGTTAGCCGTCGAGCGCCGCCAGAAATTCCACATCCGTACCACAATGGGGAATTTTGCCTCGCTGTTCCGCCACAAGCGCGTGCTGAGCTACATGCTGGCAAGCGGCTTCAGCTTTGCCGGGATGTTCTCCTTCCTGAGCGCCGGGCCATTTGTCTATATTGAGCTGAACCACGTTTCCCCTCAGCACTTTGGGTATTACTTTGCGCTGAACATTGTGTTCCTGTTCATCATGACCATCATCAACAGCCGCTTTGTTCGCCGGATTGGAGCACTGAATATGTTCCGTGCCGGGTTGTGGATCCAGTTTGTGATGGCTATCTGGCTGGTGGTCAGCGCGTTTTTCGGCGTGGGCTTCTGGGCGCTGGTGGTGGGGGTTGCCGCTTTTGTTGGCTGCGTCTCGATGATCTCATCCAATGCGATGGCGGTTATCCTTGATGAGTTCCCGCATATGGCTGGCACCGCCTCATCGCTGGCGGGGACGTTCCGCTTCGGGATTGGTGCCGTGGTGGGGGCGTTACTCTCAATGGCGACCTTTAACACGGCCTGGCCAATGCTGTGGGCGATGGCGTTTTGTGCCACCAGCTCCATTCTCTTCTGTCTTTACGCCAGCCGACCGCGAAAAGCCGCTCATTAATCTGCACATCAGGCCCGATACGGGCCTTTTTGTTGACCCATATCAACCAAACTTGCGTTCGTTTACCCTGTGTTTGTTTCTTTTATGTAAAATCTATTTGTGTAAAAAGTCACATCATTGTATTTAAAAAGGTTGAGTTAGATCGCAGAAACGGGTACATATAGCGCCGACGCGAGCCTGGATACCGATAAAAAAGCGCTGAATAGTGCAGGTTGGCGATGATGTGTTACTATAAATGTAAATAAATTGTGAAGTAAATTTGCTTCCGGGGATCGAACGTGAATACATTACAACTCTCCATAGTCCATCGCTTGCCCCAGAGCTATCGCTGGTCGGCGGGTTTTGCAGGTTCGAAAGTTGAACCGATTCCGCAAAACGTTGCAGGTTGCGAGAATTGTCTGGTCGCGCTCAAACTGCTTAGCCCGAGCGACGAAGATGCATGGCCGGTAATGGAACGCTTAAGCCAGGCGCTGTCGGATATCGAAGTGGACAGCTCCGTACTGGAGTGTGAAGGCGAGCCGTGCCTGTTTGTTAAAAGTCAGGATGAATTTGCCGCAACCTGCCGCCTGAAAAACTTTGGCGTGGCCATTGCTGAGCCTTTCTCGGGCCAGTATCCCTTCTGAGTGCTAGTCTGCCGATAACAGCTGGCGCGTGTAGCTCTGCGTCGGTGCAGTAAATACGCGCTGGCACTCACCTTGCTCGACCACTTCTCCCTGCCGTAGCACAATCACCTGATGGCATAACGCCCGCACTACCTGTAGATCGTGGCTGATAAAGATATAGGCCAGCCGGTGCTTTTCCTGTAACCCTTTTAACAGGGTCAGGATCTGTGCCTGCACGGTCCTGTCCAGCGAGGAGGTCGGTTCATCCAGGATGATCAGCTCAGGTTTGAGGATCAGCGCGCGGGCAATGGCGATACGCTGGCGCTGTCCGCCAGAAAATTCAGCCGGGTAGCGGTGGCGCGTCTCGGGATCTAACCCTACCTCTGCCATCACACGCCTGACCTCATTTTCACGTTGCAGAGCCGTCAGGGTAGGCTGATGGACGCGCAATCCTTCTTCGATGATCTGCAAAATACTCAGCCTTGGATTGAGCGAGGAGTTGGGATCCTGAAACACCACCTGCATGCGGGGACGTACCGGCAGCATCTGCCGACGGTTCCAGCGGTGCAGCGGCATGCCGTCAAACAGGATCTCGCCCTGCGAGGCAATTAAACGCAGCAGTGCCAGGCCGGTGGTGCTTTTGCCTGAACCCGACTCGCCCACCAGCCCCAGCGACTCACCCGGGCGCAGTGAAAAACGGATGTTCTTCAGCACGACGTTCTGGTCGACCACGCGGCGCAGAATACCTTTACGGATGGGGAAGGAGACAGACAGCCCATCGACGTTCAACAACGGCGCGCTGTCCCCCTGAAGAGGCACAGGATCGCCTGAGGGTTCACTGTCGAGCAGCCGCTGCGTATAGGGGTGCTGAGGCGCGTTCAGCAGTGCGGCGGCGGTGTTCTGCTCTAGACAGCGTCCGTTTTGCATTACAGCGACGCTGTCGGCCAGCTTTTTCACTATGCTCAGGTTATGGGTGATAAACAGCAGACTCATGTTCAGCTCGCTACGTAGCTCCCGCAGCAGCTGCAAAATTTGCGCCTGCACCGTGACGTCCAGCGCGGTGGTGGGCTCATCGGCGATCAGCAGTTCCGGGCGCGTCAGTAGCGCCATGGCAATCATCACACGTTGACGTTCACCGCCGGAAAGCTGATGCGGGAAATCGCTCAGCCGTTTTGCCGCGTTGCGGATGCCGGTTCTCTCAAGGCAGTCGAGGATTTCCCCGCGCGCGGCCTCTTTGCGCATGCCCCGGTGCAGGGAGAGCACCTCGTAAAGCTGTTTTTCCAGGGTATGCAGCGGGTTGAGTGAGACCATCGGCTCCTGGAAAATCATCGCAATTTTATTGCCGCGGACGCCCCGCAGGGTCTGTTCGTCGGCGTGCAGCAGCGAGCTGCCGTGAAACAGAATATCTCCTTGCGGGTAGCTCACTGGCGGAGACGGGAGCAGGCGCAGAATGGAGAGTGCCGAGACGCTCTTGCCGGAGCCGGATTCCCCCACCAGCGCCAGCGTTTCGCCACGCTGGATCTGCAGCGACAGATCGCTGACCACGGTGCGCGTCTCACCCTGTTTCGAAAAGGCAATCGACAGATTCTCGATACTGAGAAGGGGCTGCGTCATGTTACACCGCCTTGTTGGGATCGAAGGCGTCGCGCACGGCTTCGCCAATAAAAATCAGCAGCGAAAGCAGTACCGCCACGGAAAGAAAGGCTGTAATGCCCAGCCACGGTGCCTGCAGGTTGTTTTTGCCCTGCAGCAACAGCTCGCCGAGCGAGGGGGAACCGAGCGGTAGCCCGAAGCCCAGGAAATCGAGCGAGGTGAGGGTGGTGATGGAACTGCACAAAATAAACGGCAGAAAGGTCAGTGTCGCCACCACGGCGTTCGGCAGCATATGGCGGAAGATGATCCCACGGTCGCTCACGCCCAGTGCCTGCGCGGCACGAATATAGTCAAAATTACGGGTGCGCAGAAATTCTGCGCGCACGACGCCCACCAGCGCCATCCAGCCAAACAATACGGTGATCCCCAGCAGCCACCAGAAGTTTGGCTGCACCACGCTCGACAGCAGGATGATCAGAAACAGCGTTGGCATACCTGACCACACCTCAATCACGCGCTGACCCCAGAGGTCAATTTTACCGCCATAGTAGCCCTGGACGGCACCTGCCACCACGCCCATCACGCTGGAGAAGAGCGTCAGCATCAGCCCAAAGAGGATCGAGATTCGGGTACCGTAGAGGATGCGCGCCAGCACGTCGCCACCGTTGGCATCCGTTCCCAGCCAGTTTTGCGTGGACGGGGGAGAAGGGAAGGGGGTCGTGGTGGCGAAATTGATACTGTTGGCGCCAAAACGGATCGGGGCCCACAGTGCCCAGCCGTGTTGATCAATCTGCTGGCGCAGCCACGGATCCTGATACTCCGCCGGTGTTGCAAACGGGCCGCCAAAGTCACTTTCACTGTAGTTATTAAGCACGGGCACATACCAGCGGTCGTTGAAATGCACCAGCAAGGGTTTATCGTTGGCAATCAGCTCTGAGCACAGGCTTAACACAAACAGGACGGCAAAAATCCATAACGACCAGTAGCCACGACGGTTATGGCGAAAACGGGCCCAGCGGGCCTGATTGACGGGGCTTAAACGCGGCATCATCGGCCCTCAAAATCGATTCGGGGATCGACCAGCGTATAGCTGATATCACTGACGATATTCAGCAGCAGGCCAATCAGGGTAAAAATGTAGAGTGTGCCAAACATCACCGGATAATCCCGCGACACGGTGGCTTCATAGCCCAACAGCCCCAGACCGTTAAGCGAGAACATCACCTCAATAAGCAGCGAGCCGGTAAAAAACATACTGATGAACGTGGCAGGAAATCCGGCAATCACCAGCAGCATGGCGTTGCGGAACACGTGCTTCCACATGATCTGTTTTTCACCCACGCCCTTCGCGCGGGCGGTGACGACATACTGTTTGCGGATTTCATCAAGAAAGGCGTTTTTGGTCAGCATGGTCAGGGCGGCAAATCCGCCAATCACCGTTGCCAGCACCGGCAGCGTGATGTGCCAGAGATAGTCGGTGATTTTCTGATACCACGGCAGGGTGCTGAAATCGGCGGATACCAGCCCCCGCAGCGGGAAGAGATCGAAATAGCTGCCGCCGGCAAAAAAGACAATCAGCAGCACAGCGAACAGAAACGCCGGAATGGCATAGCCGATGATAATGAACGTGCTGCTCCAGATATCAAAACGGCTGCCGTTGTAGACCGCTTTGCGGATCCCAAGCGGAATGGAAACCAGGTAGATAATCAGCGTTCCCCACAGTCCCAGGGTGATCGACACCGGCAGGCTTTGTTTGATCAGGGTTAAGACCGAGGCACTGCGGAACAGGCTATCGCCAAAATCAAACCGGACGTAATCCCACAGCATTTTGAAATAGCGCTCGTGAATCGGTTTATCAAAACCATAGCGATGGGTGATCTCGGCAATCACCTCCGGATCCAGCCCGCGGCCGCCGCGATAATGGCTTTCGCTGATATTCCCCACGCCCGTTCTGGCATGGCTTGCGCCCATTCCTTCTCCGCCAGCGCCGGGCATCCCGCCGCGGGTGCCAAATTCAATGGCCGCAATCGCCTGATCGACCGGCCCACCGGGGGCGATTTGCACAATAAAAAAGTTAATAGTGATGATGGCCCACAGGGTTGGGATGATCAGCAGGAGACGGCGGATTAGATACGCACCCATGATGATTCCTTATCGCCGCTCAGCTGGGAGTCTGGCGGCTTTGTTAACGTCATACCACCAGGTATCGAAGCCCAGCGAATAGATCGGGCGCACGGCAGGCAGCGAAAATTTGTCCCAGCGGGCAAGACGATCTTCACCCATATACCACATGGGCAGCATGTAGTAGTTCCAGGTTAACACTCTGTCGAGGGCGCGTCCTAATGGCAGGAGCTTCTGTTTATCGCCCTGTGCCGCGACGATCTTTGCAATTAGCGCGTCAACGATCGGGCTTTTTACCCCCGGCGCATTGTACGAGGAGTCGATGTAACTGGACGCCCAGGAAATCTGCAGGTCGGAGCTTGGCCAGGGCTGCGCGGGCCACAGGCTCTGCATCATATCGTAATCCCGGCTGCGCTTGCGGTTGGTCAGCTGGGCGATATCCACCTGGCGTATGTTCATTGTGATCCCCAGCCGGGCCAGGTTGTGCTTAAACGGCAAAACCCACTGATCGTTTGCCCCTGACGCGATCAGTAGCTCGAAGCTCAACGGTTTTCCCGTTTGGGCATTGACCCGTTTTTGATTTTTCAGGACCCAACCGGCCTCATCCAGCAGTTTGCTGGCTTTCAGCAAATTGTCACGATCAAAGCCGTTGCCATCGGAGGTGGGGGGATCAAACACGGTGGTAAACACTTCCGGCGGCAATTGTGCTTTGAAGGGGGCCAGCAGCGTCAACTCGTCGGCATTGGGGTAAGCGCGCGCCGCGTATTCGGTATTCTGAAAATAGCTGTTAGCGCGGCTGTAGGCGCCATAAAACAGCGCCTTGTTCATCCACTCAAAGTCAAAGGCCAGGGTAATGGCCTGACGTACCCGGCGGTCGTTAAACACCGGGCGCTGAATATTAAACGCCAGCCAGCGCGTGTCCTGGGCAGAGCTATTTTTGTGCTCGTCCTTGACGATGTAGCCTTTGGCGAAGTTTTTACCGATATAGCGCGTGGCCCAGTTTTTGGCGCTGCTCTCCAGGCGTAAATCGAAGGCTCCGGCCTTAAAGGCCTCAAAAGCCACGTTATCGTCCAGGTAGTAATCATAGCGAAGGGTGTCGAAATTCCAGCGCCCCCGGTTTACCGGCAGGTTGGCGGCCCAGTAGTCTTTTACCCGGGAGTAGACCACATACTGCCCCATGCGCCAGTCGGTGATGCGGTACGGGCCTCCTGCCAGCGGCGGTGTGGAGAGCGGGTCGCTCAGCTTATGGGCTTTCCAGAACGATTCAGGCATTACGGGCAGGGAGAACAGGCTCAGCATATTCTCTTTATTCGGCTCGCTCAGCTCAATGCGCACGGTGAGCGGTGCGATGGCCCTGACCGACGCGCCTTTGTAGACAATACGGAACTGGGGAACGCCTTCAGTCATAAATTTATGAAACGTAAAGGCGACATCGCTTGCCCTGACCGGCGAACCGTCATGAAAACGCGCCCGCGGGTTAAGCGAAATTTCCGCCCAGGCAAAATTATCCGCATACCGCACGTTTTCGGCGATCAGCGGATAGTAGCTTCCGGGCTCATCATCAGAGGTGACAAACAGGGTATCGTAGAGAGATTCTGTGCGCGCCGCGGCCACACCGCGCAGGGCAAAGCGGTTGAAGTTATCGAACGTGCCGGTGGCAGAGAGCGTCACATTCCCGCCTTTCGGCGCGGCAGGGTTGACGTAATCATAATGGGTGAAATTCACCGCGTATTTCGGTTCACCAATCACCGCAAACGCAACGTCTTCTTTGATGGTTTGCGCCTGGCTGGACAGGGCCGTCAGTGCCAACAGCAACAGTATGAAGCGCATAAACATCTCGCGACAGCTCCCTCTTTAACAGACCGGCTCAGTTAAGCTGAATAATAAGTGACGTCACGGGCAATGTGAAATTATTCGCCAGCGTGCGTCAGGTCGGGCCGCCACTCACGGAACTGCTCCAGCGGCATCGGACGGCTAATCCAGTATCCCTGCAGGAAGTTAACGCCATGTTCGCGCAGCCAGGCCGCCTGTTCCGGCGTTTCCACGCCCTCTGCGACGGTGGACATGTTCAGCCGTCTTGCCAGCATCAGTACGGCATCAAGCACCGGTGAGGTGACGGTTTCTGTCCCGATGGCGTTAACAAAACCCCGGTCGATTTTGATGTAATCCATGGTGAAATGTTCAAGATAGATCAGCGCACTGTGGCCGGTTCCAAAATCATCGATCGCTATCTCAAACCCTTCGTTGTGCAGCCATTCGAACAGGTTGTTGGCTTCACGGTGGTTGAGCATGTCGCGCTCGGTAATTTCCAGCACCAGCTGGAAGTGATCCGGCGGCAGTAACTCTTTAAAAGTGCGCATATCATCTTTAAAGCTGTCGGCGTGCAGATGCCCCGGCGCAATGTTGATACCGAGTTTTGCGCCCGGCGGTAGCTGGGTCTGTAATACCGGCGCATCGTGAATGATAAGGTCAAACAGATGCAGCGTGAGCGGAACAATCAGCTGCTGCGCTTCAGCAAAATTGATAAACGCATCAGGGGGGATCTCACCCATGGTGGGGTGCTTCCAGCGCATCAGGACCTCAACCCCCCGCATTTGCAGATCTTTTGCATCCACCACGGGCTGATAGACCACATAAAACTGGCCGCGCTTAATGGCGCTAAGGATCTCTTTGCCGGGATTTACGCGGATGGTGAGGATATAGAAATTCAGCGATCCTGCCGCAATGCCGCACACCAGCCCAAATAAGAGGGCGTAGAGGATTTCGTCGCTTGTCCACTTTTCAGCGTACAGCTTAATGGTCAGCGGCACGGCCTTAAGCGTGGCGGTACGCTCGGGCACGGCATGTAAATCTTGCGCCCTGACCAGGGTACTGGACATGGTGGACAGCGCCATATCACCGATGATGATGGCAATCCCTGCGAAGTCGTCCTGGCGCGCGGTATAAAGCAGGTACGGGGTCAGATTGAGATTAACTGACGTAAACACCCCGCCGTCTTTAACCAGAGGGTTTCGGTACCAGATGGCAATGGCGGGTTTATTCGGCAGCATAGGCGTGCCCGGCAGTAATGCCATATCAATCTTCTTGTTGATGTGCAGCTCAGGTATAAGGGCTTCCATCGGCGTATCCATCGGCCCGGTGGCCGACGAGCAGAAGGCGATTTTGTCCCTGACCAGCAAGAACGCGCGCACATTGAGGCTGAAGGCCGCGCGCGACGTCAGCTCGGCATTGACGTCATGGCAGCTGTTCAGCGTGAGGGGCTGAAGAACATCGATAGAGGTTTTCAACTCTTCGAAATAGCTCTCCATGTAGAGGCTCACATCGGTAATCAGGGTGTCGAACCGGACTTCCCGCTTGTGGTAACTCCAGAAAAATTGCAATGAACCCAAAAGCAGGGCAGTGACCAGACCTGTAATAATACTGAGGAACAGTATCTTGCGATGACTGGAAAAGTAGCGGGTGAACATAGACGTCGTGATTCCTGAATTGCCGCTGGATGTATTCAGTGTAACGGGCAAAAAAAAACACCGCCGAAGCAGTGTCTTTTTTTCATCATATCGCCAGCCAAGGGAAACCCGCGATACAATCATCATATTAACTGCGGGTCAGTACGCGACGCGCTTCGTTGTAGCGCTTCTTCCAGTATGGCTCGTTCATGCTGGAAATGGTCACACCGCTGCTGGTGGAGGCATGCACAAACTGGTCATTACCAATATAGATGCCGACATGTCGACCCGTTGAACCGGCACGGAACAGAACTAAATCACCGGTGCGCAGTTTTGTACGTGAAATCGACTTACCCACTTCCTGCTGTTCGTAAGTTGAACGCGGCAGGTCTAACCCAAACTGCTCACGGAAGGTACGCTGTACAAAGCTGGAACAATCGATACCTTTTTTGGTGCTGCCGCCCAGACGGTAACGCACGCCTTTCCAGTCAGCATACTGGTCCATAATACGGGACTTCACGTCCAGATTACGTACCATATTTTCAAATTCATCCTGAGAAGCTTGCAGTGACGAGGAATCTTCCATTCCCACAACACGCGTCTCAGGATGCATGTTCTTTGCGGTGTTCGATGTACTACATGCAGACAACAGTACCGCAACTGCTATCGCCGGGATCCCCCGCAAGATATATCTCAAAATCGGTTGAGATTTGACCATTTTGTTTATTTTCCCTTGAAGTCCTTAACGACAAATATCGTTATAAAAATGCCAAACGTGACGAGACTAATTATCTGTTCACAATGAGACAATTCTTTCTGGTCACATTTGTGGCGCAGCGCACAAATTTATTCACCAAGGAAATAATTATCTCTATGGGGCAAAACGAGTTCGAGATTAACCGATTGCCAGGGCTATTGCGAGTAAAAAAAGCCTTTTTTTTATAAGAAATTGTGATACAGAAAGTAAAAATCCGACATTGCTTAAAATGCAGTCAGATCCGGCGCTTAATCATGCAATTGATTCATTTTTATCATGAAAGAGATGACGGGAAGATGACAGTGCGAAACGATCGTGGCGGGAGATCTATCAGGGATCGCAATGATCCCTGATAGCGGACGTTAATTTTGGTTAATTATTTGTTTAATGCTTGTTGCTTTTTACCCGGCAGATAGCGATCGAACAGGGCTATTATCCGGTCGCTCAGCGGTGTCATCAGGCACCACGGTAACGCGACCAGCGCAACAGAGAGCGAGCCCACGGCAATATCGGTGAACCAGTGTGCGCCAATCATTACGCGAGGGAAGGCGAAAACCACAAAAATAATCAGGGCTATGGCAAACGCCTTCCTGCCGAAATAGCGCAGCATGACTGCACAAAAAATAAGCAGCATCATGCCGTGATCGCCAGGGAAACTGGCCTTCGAGGCATCTTTCGTTGGAATATGCAGTAGTTCGCTGACGCGATAAATATCGGTAAAGAACAGCGTTGGGCTTGAGCGCTTGACCGGAATAATAGCCGTAGCCAGCTGGTTAATGGCGACAGCCAGCAGCAGCATCATCAGACCAATAATCATAATGCGGCGACGCCCGGTTTTGTCCTCTTTCAGCCAGAAAGAGAGCATCAGGCAGCCCATCGCCACCAGCGAACAGCCGTCAAACGCGCGGTTGTTGGTAATCGCCACCAGCCACAGGAAGGCATCACTCTTCACCAGAGCCTGGTTAAAGAAATGGAAGATGGCAGAATCCAGCGGAAACCAGAAACCGTGATCCACCGGGATATACCAGGAGAAAAAGAGCGCCAGTCCGGCGACATTGAGCAGCAAAATCAGGGGAATTCGAGTTGTCATAACATTCAGCATACAGGGAAATCAGGGGCAACGTTAGCCGCCCGAACTTAAACGAAGCTTCAACAGGCTGGACTGCAGGGCATTCCAGTCGGCGTTAACCGCACTAATTAACTCTATTCGGCTATCCGGGGGCGCAACATTCTGCGTTTCAATAAAGAAATCTTCACCCTGACGGTTGATGCGCACCAGGCCGTCGGGGGTGCGCATAATCCCCTTAACGCGATCGACCGGCGCCAGTCTTGCCCACTCAAGCACGCCTATGGTGTCGAAAACGGTGTCGGCATCAAAGATCCACCCGCAGGCCTGATGACCCTGACCGCTGTTGAGATTACGTCGCCAGCGCTGGTGTTCCGGCAGGCTCAACGCCGCCAGACCCTGCTTTGCGGGATGACTATGCGCATGCTCCGCACTGGCTGGCAGCTCGGTGAGGTTCAGGCGAGGCAGGTCGAGCAGGGCGACATCTATCTTCCCCTGAGTGGTTTGCACCCGCTGACGGTTGCCCCCGAAATGTTGCCACCAGGCATCGAATGCCGCCTGGCTTTCAGCCGTGGCCCGATCTTCTTTATTGGCGACGATAATATCTGCGCAGGCGAGCTGATCGCGGAAGTTGTCGTTGGCCACCGCTTTTTCATCCAGCAGCTGTCGCGGGTCGAGCAGGCAAAGCGTGGCGCGTAAGTCTATCCACGGCTCGTAAACCGGCGCGGTGAGTAAATCAAGAATTTGCTTCGGGTGGCCAAGCCCCGTCGGTTCAATCAGCAGGCGGTCGGGTTTACCCTGACGCAGCAGCGTGTTCAGCCCCACCTGCATGGGCAGGCCATTCACACAGCACATGCATCCGCCCGGGATCTCTTTGATCATGGCGCCGCTGTCAGACAGTAACGCGCCATCAATACCCACTTCGCCGAATTCGTTGACCAGCACGGCCCATTTTTCTGCCGGATCTTTATTGGCCAGCAGGTGGAGAATTGAGGTGGTTTTCCCGCTACCGAGAAAACCGGTAATAAGGTTGGTCCTGGTCACGTGCGCTCCGGTAGATAATTGTGATGATGTAACAATTATCTCTTATCCTGACGAAAAAAGGGCGCAATGAGAAGAGGAAGGGCAAACGGAGCGCATGTCCGTTCGCCTTAAGCGCAATAAACGTTAAAGATTTAACGTTTCGATAACAGCCTGGCGCGCCCCGAGGCGGGCAATACGTTGGTATGCCTGGTTCACCGCCTTGACAAAACCATGGTTTTGCGCGAGATCGTGACCAAAGACTTCGCTCAGCGTCAGCAGAGCGTTTACGCGGTTTGCGTCATTGCTGGCTTCAACCTTCGCACGGATTTTGTCGCTGAGCGGATCGCGGACATCAATCGTATTGCCTTGTTCATCTGTACCGCTGACGTAGCGGATCCAGCCCGCCACGCCCAGCGCCAGCAGGGGCCACGCGCTTTGACGCTCCAGATGAATACGGATCCCATCCAGCATGCGCTGGGGCAGCTTTTGACTGCCGTCCATCGCAATTTGCCAGGTACGGTGCTGCAGTGCCGGGTTGGCAAAACGGTCGAGCAGGCTGTCGGCGTAAGCCGTCAGATCAACGTCGGTGATACGTAGCGTAGGGGCCTGTTCATCCAGCATTAACCGCCGCGCGGCCTGACGAAACGCCTCATCCTCCATACATTCATTAATGTGCGCATACCCGGCGAGATAGCCCAGATACGCCAGGAAGGAGTGGCTGCCGTTCAGCATACGTAATTTCATCTGTTCCCACGGCAGAACGTCCTGCACCATCTGCACGCCTGCCACTTCCCACTCCGGGCGTCCGGCGACAAAGTTATCTTCCACGACCCACTGAATAAAGGGCTCGCAGCTGATGGCGCACGGATCTTCCACACCGAGTTCCTGCGCGACCTCCGCCAGCGAGGCATCGGTGGCGGCGGGCACAATCCTGTCAACCATTGTTCCCGGGAAACTCACATGGGTATCAATCCATCCGGCCAGGTCTTCAGAGCGTTTCTGCGCCATGCCGAGCACGGCATTTTTCACCACGTGGCCGTTATCCGGGATGTTATCGCAGGAAAGCACCGTAAAGGCGGGTAAGCCGCGTTCACGGCGGCGGTGGAGCGCTTCGACGATGATCCCTGGGGCGGAATGGGGCTCCGTCGGGTTTTCCAGATCGTGAACGATCCGGGTGTTTTGCAAATCGAGTTTCCCGGTTGCGGGGTCGATGCAATAGCCTTTCTCAGTAATGGTGAGGGAAACAATTGCCACCTGCGGCTCGCAAAATTTCTCAATGATGGCGGCCAGCGAGTCCAGTTTTGCGTTCAGGCATTCATGCACGGCTCCAGTGATAATCGGCTGCTTGCCCTCCGCGCCTTTCTCCAGCACGGTGAAGAGGTGATCCTGCGCCCGCAGCTGGCTCATCAACACGTCGCCGCTGAACAGGCTGATCTCACAAATGCCCCAGTCGCCTCCTTTGGCATTCAGCACCCGATGGGTTAATAACGCCTGATGCGCACGGTGAAAAGCACCAAAGCCGAAGTGAACGATGCGCGAGCGCAGAAGCGAGCGATCGTAGCGCGGCTGCTGAACATGGGCAGGAAGCGAGGTGGAGGCAATTGTCTTCATGAAATACACACCTGATTAACCATTAATTAACAATGTCAGTGTAAAGTTATATGACAACAAAGAGAATTGGTAAGCCGTAAATATCGCCGTTCTGTGAGTTCGATCAATCAATCTGTGGCGCTGTATTGACCCCCTTCATTAAACATGTATGGTAGTCGTCATCGCAGTAACAAATATTGGTATAACAACTTTGGAGGATGGGCAATGGAACAAACCTGGCGTTGGTACGGGCCGAACGATCCAGTTTCTCTTGATGATGTGCGTCAGGCTGGCGCAACGGGTGTCGTCACGGCGCTGCATCATATTCCGAATGGCCAGGTGTGGCCGGTAGAGGAGATTCAACAGCGTCAGGCGCTGCTGGCAGAAAAAGGCTTAACCTGGTCTGTTGTGGAAAGTATTCCCGTTCACGAAGATATCAAAACCCATTCTGGGGAGTATCAGACCTGGATTGCTAACTATCAGCAGAGCATCCGCAACCTGGCGGCCTGCGGCATCGATACCGTTTGCTATAACTTCATGCCTGTTCTTGACTGGACGCGTACTGACCTTGAGTATCAGCTGCCAGACGGTTCCCGAGCGTTGCGTTTTGATCAGATCGCCTTCGCGGCCTTTGAGTTACACATTCTGAAACGCCCTGGCGCGGAAGCCGATTACACGGCCGACGAGCAGCAGCAGGCGCGCGAATGGTTTAACGCAGCAAGTGAAGCAGACATAGAAAAGCTGACCCGCAATATCATCGCGGGCCTGCCGGGTGCAGAAGAGGGCTACACGCTGGATCAGTTCCGCGCCCGTCTGGCAGAGTACGGCGGCATTGATAAAAATCAGCTGCGCGAAAACATGGCGTACTTCCTGCGCGCGATTGTGCCGGTCGCGGAAGAGGCGGGCGTGCGTCTGGCCGTGCACCCGGACGATCCTCCGCGTCCCATCCTCGGCCTGCCGCGTATCGTCTCAACCATTGAAGATATGCAGTGGCTGAAAGAGACGGTCGATAGCATCTATAACGGCTTTACCATGTGCACGGGCTCGTACGGCGTGCGTGCGGATAATGACCTGGTGCGGATGATTGAAACCTTTGGCGATCGTATTCACTTCACGCATCTGCGTGCGACCTGCCGTGAAGAGAACCCGAAAACCTTCCACGAAGCGGCGCACCTGAGCGGTGATGTGAATATGGTGGCGGTGGTGGATGCCATTCTGGCGGAAGAGGCACGTCGTAAACAGGCTGGCGATTTACGTCCTATCCCGTTCCGCCCGGATCACGGACACCAGATGCTGGACGATCTGCGTAAGAAAACGAACCCGGGCTATTCGGCGATTGGCCGCCTGAAAGGGATGGCAGAAGTGCGCGGCGTAGAGCTGGCGCTGAAGATGACGAAGTATCCTGAGCTTCTGTAAGTGCTGTTGCCCGGTGGCGCTACGCTTACCGGGCCTACAAAAAACCGGCCTGAGAGCCGGTTTTTGTGTTTTTGTAGATCGGGTAAGGCGAAGCCGCCATCCGACAAAAGCCGCACTCAGTCAGCACGACCCATATAGCGTTTTTCTTCGATATGGATGCGGATTTTCTCACCCGCGGACAGGTATTCAGGTACCTGCACCACCAGACCGGTGGTCAGCGTCGCGGGTTTGTTACGCGCACTGGCGGACGCGCCTTTGATACCCGGTGCCGTTTCAACGATTTCCAGATCAACCGTCTGCGGCAGTTCCAGCGCCAGCAGCACGCCGTCCCAGGTCAGAACCTGCATATCCGGCATACCGCCTTCAGGAATGAACAGCAGCTCTTCTTCAATCTGATCTTTGGTGAAGATGTACGGGGTGTAATCTTCTTTATCCATGAATACATATTCGTTGCCGTCGATATAGGAGAAATCAACATAGCGACGGGTCAGAGTGACGGTATCAACGATATCGTCACCTTTGAAACGTTCTTCCACTTTAAGGCCGGTACGTACATCGGCGAAACGCATTTTGTACAGCGTTGCTGCACCACGGGCGCTCGGGGCCTGAATATCGATATCTTTCACAATCAGCAGTTTGCCGTTGTAATTCAGTACCATACCTTTCTTAATTTCGTTCGCTCTTGGCATTGCAGTAATCCTGTCTACGGGAGGTAAAAAATATCGCGCCAAATTACTCGTGCGCGGCCTTTCAGGCAAGCGGAATTCGTGGCTTTTGCTATCAATACATAAAAGGTGTTACTGTGCGCCCGATACCCGACTGCGCGGGTCTTTCACCGATAGAGAGCATTTATGGATTGTCGTCCCGATTGCGGCGCGTGCTGTACCGCACCGTCCATTTCCAGCCCCATTCCAGGAATGCCGGAGGGCAAGCCTGCGAATACCCGCTGCGTTCAGCTCTCTGAAACCAACCTGTGCATGATCTTTGGCTCGCCTCTGCGCCCGAAGGTCTGCTCCGGGCTGCAACCCTCCGCAGAGATGTGCGGCAACACGCGCGCGCAGGCGATGACGTACCTGCTTAATCTGGAAGCACTCACCGCACCTTAAACGTCTTTAATTCTTGTCAGGCACGCTATCGTCAGGGTGCACATCACCAGCGCAATCCAGAACACCGTGTGATAGTTCCAGATTTCAGCCACCACGCCGGCCATTGAGCCTGCGATAATCCAGCCCACGCGGGTGGTATTAGTATAAAGGGTGGTGGCAGAGCCTGCCTGGCCCGGCATCAGATCCTGGAAATAGAGCATGCCAATTCCGGCGAGTATGCCGATATAGATGGCGTTCAGCAGCTGTAAAGCCAGCAGCAGCCCCGGCGTATGAACCGTCAGCATTCCAACATAGAACAGTAGCCCGGCGACGGCGGCGATACGCATCAGAAAACGTTTCCCGAAACGCTTCGCGTAATAGCCAGCAATCAGCATGGTGGGGATTTCAAGCCCGGCCGCGGTCCCCATCATGATGCCAGCAAGCTTCTCGGGCAGATGCAGCTCATCAATAATAAACAGCGGCATATTAATGATATACAGGCTGTTTGTGCCCCACATCAGCGTACAGATAATAAAGAGGAGCAGGGCGTCACGACGGTTACGACGCGGTGCCTCCAGCACGCCTGTTGCCACTTTTGGCTCTTTACGCATCGACGGCAGAAAGAACCACACCATGGCGCCACACACCACAAAGGCCACTGCCGCACTCAGGTACATCACCGTAAAGCCAAACCCCATCGCCAGCGCGTAAGCCAGCGGCGGGCCAATAACCCACGCCAGCGATACTTGCGCACGCAGAATAGAGCTGAACATCACCGCTTCTCGCCCGGTATGGTCGGCATGCTCACGGGCAAGGGCGAACATCTGCGGATTCGCCGTTGAACCGAAACTGCTCAGAAACACCCCGATAAACAGCAGAACAAAATAGTTGCGGTTCCAGGCAAACAGGACGCAGGCGAGCATCCCCAGCAGACAGCAAAAGACGATCAGGCTTTTACGATCGCCTTTTTTATCTGAACGCCCCGCCAGAAACTGGCTCACCAGGATGCCGATAATGGCGCTTCCGGTAAAGAAGAAGCCCACCATCGCCGGACGCGCATGGACTTCATTGGTCAGGAACAGGCTCAGCGTAGGGGTCTGCAGCGCACCGGCGATGCCGGTCAGGAAGGCAACAATTAAAAATGCCGTTGAGGTGAAATCAAAGGGCTTCGGCGAGACGGCGGCGGGCGTGTTATGCATGTTTCACAGTCGGTGAGTTTCCAGGAGACGCGGAGTGTACGTCGCGAGTCAGAAAATAAACAGAGGGTGAGGTCAATTTCGCCACGAATAATCAAAATGGCATTTCATATTCGCGTGCAGCTGACCTTAGCTGAAACTGATTTGCTGACCGTCAGCAAAATTCAGCTGAACGAGAAAGAAATGTGCTGCATCTCTAAATTCTGCAATCAGAAATGTAACTTTCCTTGCAACGTCTTGCAGAAAGCGCAAGACTTTTTGAAACGTTTCAGCGCTATCTTGTTTTAACAAACGGAGCAGGCTAGCGCATTTTTTCTCAGTGAAGCTGAAACGATTCACTTTCAGCAGGAGAGGAGAACCATGTTCCAGTTATCTGTACAGGATATCCACCCGGGCGCTCAGGCCGGGAACAAAGAAGAGGCCATTCGTCAGGTTGCCGCTGCCCTTGTGCAGGCCGGCAATGTGGCTGAAGGCTACGTCAACGGCATGCTGGCGCGTGAGCAGCAGACCTCGACCTTCCTCGGCAATGGCATCGCCATTCCGCACGGCACCACAGACACCCGCGATCAGGTGCTGAAAACCGGCGTTAAGGTTTATCAGTTCCCGCAGGGCGTTGTATGGGGCGAGGGGCAGGTGGCTTACGTGGCCATCGGTATCGCGGCCAGCAGCGACGAGCACTTAGGTTTGCTGCGTCAGCTGACCCATGTGCTGAGCGATGACGCCGTGGCCGAGCAGTTGAAATCTGCCACCACCGCTGAAGAGCTGCGCGCTCTGCTGATGGGCGAAAAACAGAGCGAAGCGCTGAAACTGGATAACGACACGCTGACGCTGGACGTTGCCGCGACCGATCTGGTGACGCTGCAGGCCCTGAACGCCGGACGCCTGAAAGAAGCCGGGGCAGCAGACGCTACCTTTGTTACCCGCGTCATTAACGATAAGCCTCTCAATCTGGGCCAGGGTATCTGGCTGAACGACAGTGCTGAAGGCAACCTGCGGAGCGCTATCGCAGTGAGCCGTGCCGCAAACGCCTTTGACGTAGACGGTGAAAGCGCTGCACTGCTGGTGACCGTCGCCATGACCGATGACCAGCCGGTTGCCGTGCTGAAGCGTCTGGGCGATCTGCTGCTGAACAATAAAGCTGAAAAACTGCTGAACGCGGATGCCGCCACCGTGCTGGCTCTGCTGACCAGTGATGATGCGCTGACGGATGACGTGCTGAGCGCAGAGTTCGTTGTACGTAACGAGCACGGCCTGCATGCCCGTCCGGGCACCATGCTGGTGAATACCATTAAACAATTTGAAAGTGAGATCACCGTGGCTAACCTGGATGGCACGGGCAAAGCGGCCAATGGTCGTAGTCTGATGAAAGTTGTCGCGCTGGGCGTGAAGAAGGGTCACCGTCTGCGTTTCACCGCGCAGGGTGCGGATGCTGAACAGGCGCTGAAAGCGATTGGCGATGCCATCGCGGCGGGTCTGGGGGAGGGCGCATAATGAGCAGACGTGTTGCGACTATTACGCTGAACCCGGCTTATGACCTGGTGGGGTTTTGCCCGGAGATTGAGCGCGGCGAAGTAAACCTCGTGCGTACCACTGGCCTGCATGCTGCAGGCAAAGGGATTAACGTCGCGAAAGTGCTCAAGGATCTCGGTATCGATGTCACCGTGGGGGGATTCCTCGGTAAAGATAACCAGGATGGTTTCCAGCAGCTGTTCAGCGAGCTGGGCATTGCTAACCGTTTCCAGGTTGTTCAGGGCCGTACCCGTATCAACGTCAAACTGACGGAGAAAGACGGGGAAGTGACCGATCTGAACTTCTCTGGCTTTGAAGTGACGCCGTCTGACTGGGAGCGTTTTGTTAACGATTCTCTGACCTGGCTGGGCCAGTTCGACATGGTGTGCGTCAGCGGCAGTCTGCCATCTGGCGTAAGTCCGGAAGCCTTCACCGACTGGATGACGCGCCTGCGCAGCCAGTGCCCGTGCATCATCTTTGACAGCAGCCGTGATGCGCTGGTCGCCGGCCTGAAAGCCTCCCCGTGGCTGGTGAAGCCTAATCGCCGTGAACTGGAGATCTGGGCTGGCCGGAAGCTGCCAGAATTAAAAGATGTGATTGACGCTGCCCATGCGCTGCGCGAGCAGGGTATCGCTCACGTGGTGATTTCGCTTGGTGCAGAAGGGGCGTTGTGGGTTAACGCGTCTGGTGAATGGATCGCCAAACCGCCGTCGGTTGACGTTGTCAGCACCGTTGGCGCAGGGGATTCGATGGTTGGCGGTCTGATCTATGGCCTGCTGATGCGCGAATCCAGTGAACATACTTTACGTCTTGCCACCGCCGTTGCAGCCCTGGCCGTGAGTCAGAGCAATGTCGGCATTACCGATCGTACCCAGTTAGCCGCGATGATGGCGCGCGTTGACTTAAAACCTTTTAACTAACAGCAGGAGAGGAATAATGAAAACGCTGCTGATTATTGACTCCGGTCTCGGACAGGCTCGCGCCTATATGGCGAAGACCCTGCTGGGAGCGGCGGCGAACAAAGCACATCTGGAAATGACCGATAACCCGGGCGACGCTGAACTGGCGATTGTGCTGGGTGATAAGGTCCCGGCTGACAGCGCGCTGAACGGCAAAAAAGTGTGGCTGGGCGATATTAATCGCGCGGTGGCACATCCGGAACTGTTCCTGAGCGAAGCGAAAGGTCATGCGTCTGTCTATAGCGCACCGGCTGCGGCAGCACCGGTTGCTGCCACGGGCCCGAAACGCATTGTGGCGGTGACAGCTTGTCCGACGGGCGTCGCGCATACCTTTATGGCGGCTGAAGCGATTGAAACCGAAGCGAAAAAACGCGGCTGGTGGGTAAAAGTTGAAACCCGTGGCTCGGTGGGTGCGGGCAATGCCATCACCCCGGAAGAAGTGGCGGAAGCCGATCTGGTGATCGTTGCGGCGGATATCGAAGTGGATCTGGCGAAATTCGCGGGTAAACCGATGTACCGCACCTCTACCGGCCTGGCGCTGAAAAAGACCGCGCAGGAGTTTGATAAAGCGCTGGTGGAAGCCCAGCCTTATCAGGCAACCGGTGCGGCTAAACCGGCTACCGAAGGGAAAAAAGAATCCGCGGGCGCCTATCGTCACCTGCTGACCGGTGTGTCTTATATGCTGCCGATGGTGGTAGCGGGCGGTCTGTGTATCGCACTGTCATTCGCGTTTGGTATCACCGCATTTAAAGAAGAAGGGACGCTGGCTGCGGCGTTGATGCAGATTGGTGGTGGCTCCGCGTTTGCACTGATGGTGCCGGTGCTGGCAGGCTTTATCGCCTTCTCCATCGCTGACCGTCCGGGTCTGACGCCGGGTCTTATCGGCGGTATGCTGGCCGTGAGCACCGGTTCCGGCTTTATTGGCGGTATCATTGCCGGTTTCCTGGCGGGTTACGTCGCGAAGCTTATCAGCTCGAAGCTGAAGCTGCCGCAAAGTATGGAAGCCCTGAAACCGATTCTGATCATTCCGCTGATTTCAAGCCTGGTGGTCGGTCTGGCGATGATTTACCTGATTGGTAAGCCGGTGGCGGGTATCCTGGCGGGTCTGACCCACTGGCTGCAAACCATGGGCACGGCAAACGCGGTGCTTTTGGGTGCTATCCTCGGTGGCATGATGTGTACCGACATGGGTGGTCCGGTAAACAAAGCGGCCTATGCATTCGGTGTTGGCCTGCTGAGTACCCAGACCTACGCGCCAATGGCAGCCATTATGGCAGCCGGTATGGTGCCACCGCTGGCGCTCGGCCTGGCAACGATTATTGCGCGTCGTAAATTCGACAAAGCGCAGCAGGAAGGCGGCAAAGCGGCACTGGTACTGGGCCTGTGCTTTATCACCGAAGGGGCGATTCCTTTCGCTGCCCGTGACCCAATGCGTGTTCTGCCTTGCTGTATCGTTGGCGGCGCGGTGACCGGGGCTATCTCAATGGCGATTGGCGCGAAGTTGATGGCACCGCACGGTGGTCTGTTCGTTCTGCTGATCCCAGGTGCTATCACCCCGGTACTGGGTTACCTGCTGGCGATTGTTGCCGGTACGCTGGTGGCGGGGCTCTCTTACGCGGTGCTGAAACGCCCTGAAGCGGAAGCGGTGGCAAAAGCAGCCTAAAAGAGGTGTCGGGTGGCGGTTTCGCCTTACCCGACCTATAAAAAAGCCGGACGCTTAACGCGATCCGGCTTTTTTTATGCCGCCTGTTCAGCAGTCTGCTGTGCCTTCAGCCAGGCGATCTCTTCCGCCCAGATATCCGGATTGATGGTTTCCAGCACCATGGGGATACCATCGAAACGGGCGTCCTGCATGATAAAGCGGAACGCATCATGGCCAATATTACCTTCACCCAGGCTGTGGTGACGGTCTACGCGGCTGCCAAAGGCGCTTTTGGCATCGTTTAAATGCATTCCACGCAGATACTTAAAGCCCACCACGCGTTCGAACTCATCGAAGGTGTTTTTCGTGGCCTCGGTTGTACGCAGATCGTAACCGGCTGCAAACGCGTGACAGGTATCGATACATACGCCCACGCGGGATTTATCTTCCACGCCGTCAATGATGGCGGCCAGATGTTCAAACTTAAAGCCGAGGTTGCTGCCCTGACCGGCGGTATTCTCGATCACCGCGGTAACCCCCTGGGTTTTATCCAGCGTGATGTTAATGGACTCCGCAATGCGTGCCAGGCAGGCCTCTTCGTCTATCTGCATCAGATGGCTACCCGGATGGAAATTCAGCAGCGTCAGCCCAAGCTGCTCGCAGCGCTGGACTTCATCCAGAAACGCTTCGCGGGACTTCTCCAGCGCTTCCTGAACCGGATGGCCGAGGTTGATCAGATAGCTGTCGTGGGGAAGGATTTGACCCGGCCCGTAATGGTACTTCTCACAGGCGGCTTTGAAATCATCTATGACATCAGCGGTAAGCGGCGCGGCGCGCCACTGGCGCTGGTTTTTGGTGAACAGGGCGAAAGCGGTCGCCTCAATTTCGGCGGCGCGAATGGCGGCATTCGCAAGGCCACCGGCAGCGCTGACGTGCGCTCCAACGTAT
This sequence comes from Enterobacter sp. SENG-6, assembly GCF_001605945.1. Classification (NCBI taxonomy): domain Bacteria; kingdom Pseudomonadati; phylum Pseudomonadota; class Gammaproteobacteria; order Enterobacterales; family Enterobacteriaceae; genus Enterobacter; species Enterobacter sp. SENG-6. The sequence goes on along the minus strand of NZ_LOMM01000055.1, from coordinate 96,179 downwards.
TTCATAAAGGGACTCCTGTTAACCCGAAATGCGTATCATAACGGGTTAACAGGGGAAGGATGTAGTGGTTTATGCCATCAGGCTGTGGACCACGAGGTTAATCGCGCCGCCACCCACAATCAGCCAGATGAAGAGCACCAGCGCCATCAGCAGCGGTTTCGCACCGGCTTTTTTCAGCGCGCTGACGTGCGTGGTCACCCCCAGCGCCGCCATCGCCATCGCCAGCAGCACGGTATCCAGCGTCACCAGCATATCGACCACCGCTTTTGGCAGCAGGTGGAAGGAGTTGAAAATCGCCACCACGATAAACAGGATCGCAAACCACGGTATGGTGATTTTACTCTTCTGATTACCACCCGCGGGCGCAAGCTGTTTCACGCGGGCGGCCAGGATAATCAGGAAGGGTGCCAGCATCATGACGCGCAGCATTTTAGCAATCACCGCAGCGTTTTCTGCTTCCGGGTTAATGGCATGACCCGCCGCCACGACCTGCGCCACTTCATGCATGGTTGAGCCAATGTAGATGCCATAGGTTTCCGGGCTAAACCAGTGGGCAACCAGCGGATACATGGCCGGGTAGAGGAAAATAGCCAGCGTACCGAAGATCACCACGGTCGCGACCGCCACCGTAACTTTGCTGGATTCCGCCTTGACCACAGGTTCGGTTGCCAGTACCGCCGCCGCACCGCAAATACTGCTCCCGGCACCGATCAGCCAGCTGGTCTGTTTATCCAGGCCAAAGATTTTCTGCCCGATAAAGCAGGCCAGTAAAAAGGTGCTGGTCAGGGTCAGGACGTCAATGGCGATACCGCTAATGCCAACATCCGCAATCTGTGAAAATGTGAGGCGAAAGCCGTAAAGAATGATCCCGAGGCGCAGCAAATGCTGCTTGGCAAAAATAACGCCGCCATCACAGGACTTCCAGATGTGCGGGTAAACGGTGTTACCCACGACCATGCCGAGCAGGATCGCCAGCGTTAAGGCGCTAAAACCGGCACCGGCGACGGCGGGAATGCTGCCGCCCCATAATGCCACACCGGTGACGACCGCGCTGAGCGCAAGACCCGGCACGAAGTGCCACAATGTACGATGATGCTGTAAGGTGATTTCTGACATAACCTTCTCCTTTGTCTGGCTAAAGGTTACGGCGCGCTGGTTTAAAAATAAAATTGATTATATACTTATAATCAATCTATATAAGTGGTAAGCAACCATGCACATTACTTTGCGTCAGCTGGAAGTTTTTGCCGAAGTGCTGAAAAGCGGGTCGACGACCCAGGCCTCGCAGATGCTTTCGCTTTCCCAGTCTGCGGTCAGCGCCGCGTTAACCGATCTTGAGGGCCAGTTGGGCGTGCAGCTCTTCGACAGGGTAGGGAAGCGGCTGGTGGTTAACGAACATGGCCGCCTGCTTTATCCCCGCGCGCTGGCGCTGCTGGAACAGGCAACGGAAATTGAACAACTCTTCCGGGAAGAGAACGGTGCCATCCGCGTGTATGCCAGCAGCACCATCGGGAACTATATCTTGCCGGAAGTGATTGCCCGCTATCGCCGGGATTTCCCGACCCTGCCGCTGGAGATGAGCGTGGGGAACAGTCAGGATGTGATCAATGCGGTAATCGATTTTCGCGTGGATATCGGTCTTATCGAAGGGCCGTGCCATAACGTCGATATCATTGCGGAACCCTGGCTGGAAGATGAACTGGTGGTCTTCGCTTCACCCGCCTCGTCGTTATTGCAGGGTGAGGTGACGCTGGAACGTCTGGCGCAGGCGCAGTGGATCCTGCGTGAGCAGGGCTCCGGCACGCGGGAAATTGTTGATTATCTGCTGCTCTCCCATTTGCCGCATTTCCAGCTGGGGATGGAGCTGGGCAACTCAGAGGCGATCAAGCATGCGGTGCGACATGGCCTTGGGATCAGCTGCCTTTCACGACGGGTCATTATTGAACAGCTTGAGGCCGGAACGCTGGTTGAAGTTCCGCTTCCGCTGCCCAAACTGGTGCGCACGTTGTGGTGTATTCACCATCGTCAGAAACATCTTTCCAGCTCGCTGCAGCGTTTTCTGCGCTATTGCGCCATGTAAAAGCGCCCCTCACCCCAATGGGGAGAGGGAAAAATTATGCTTTACTTATAATCCTGGCCGAGTCATGAAGCTCTCTTATAACTCAGTATTTCTGCCGGAAGGAACGCGGATCGTCTGCTACAATCGCGCCTCATTTATTAGATGGACAGCATTTTCACATGGTTTCAGAAACTAAAACCACAGAAGCGCCCGCGCTACGCCGCGAACTCAAGGCGCGTCACCTGACGATGATCGCCATCGGCGGCTCAATCGGTACAGGTCTTTTCGTTGCCTCCGGGGCAACCATTTCGGCAGCTGGCCCGGGTGGGGCACTTTTCTCTTATATCCTGATTGGCCTGATGGTCTACTTCCTGATGACCAGCCTGGGCGAACTGGCCGCGTACATGCCGGTATCCGGTTCGTTTTCGACCTACGGTCAGAAATACGTTGAAGAAGGCTTTGGCTTCGCGCTGGGCTGGAACTACTGGTACAACTGGGCGGTCACCATCGCCGTTGACCTTGTCGCCGCACAGCTGGTTATGACCTGGTGGTTCCCGGACACGCCAGGCTGGATCTGGAGTGCGCTGTTCCTCGCGGTCATCTTCCTGCTGAACTACATCTCCGTTCGCGGCTTTGGCGAAGCGGAATACTGGTTCTCTTTGATCAAAGTGGCAACCGTCATCATCTTTATCGTCGTCGGTGTGGCGATGATCGTTGGTATTTTCAAAGGGGCGGAACCGGCCGGGTGGAGCAACTGGACGATTGGCGATGCGCCGTTTGCCGGTGGTTTCTCGGCGATGATTGGCGTGGCGATGATTGTTGGCTTCTCTTTCCAGGGCACCGAGCTGATTGGTATTGCTGCCGGTGAGTCTGAAAACCCGGAGAAGAACATTCCGCGCGCGGTGCGTCAGGTATTCTGGCGTATTCTGCTGTTCTATGTGTTCGCGATCCTGATTATCAGCCTGATTATCCCGTACACTGACCCAAGCCTGCTGCGAAACGATGTCAAAGACATCAGCGTCAGCCCGTTCACGCTGGTCTTCCAGCATGCCGGTCTGCTCTCTGCGGCGGCGGTGATGAACGCCGTTATCCTGACAGCGGTGCTGTCTGCGGGTAACTCCGGTATGTACGCCTCAACCCGTATGCTCTATACCCTGGCCTGTGACGGTAAAGCGCCGCGTATTTTCGCAAAACTGTCTCGTGGTGGTGTGCCGCGTAACGCACTGTATGCCACAACGGTCATTGCTGGTCTGTGCTTCCTGACCTCCATGTTCGGTAACCAGACGGTCTACCTGTGGCTGCTCAACACCTCTGGTATGACGGGCTTTATTGCCTGGCTGGGGATTGCCATCAGTCACTACCGCTTCCGTCGCGGCTATGTGATGCAGGGACACGATCTGAACAACCTGCCGTACCGTTCCGGGTTCTTCCCGCTGGGGCCGATTTTCGCCTTCATTCTGTGTCTGATTATCACCCTGGGCCAGAACTATGAAGCGTTCCTGGCGGACACCATTGACTGGGGCGCCGTAACGGCCACCTACATTGGTATTCCGCTGTTCCTGGTGATCTGGTTTGGTTACAAGCTGATGAAAGGAACGCACTTCGTTCGCTACAGTGAAATGGAATTCCCTGAACGATTTAACAAATAAACCGCACTTCCTCTCTTTTAGCCCGCTCATTTGAGCGGGCTTTTTTATCTCCACATTATGCAGAACGGATATAATTTTTAACAATTTAATTGATAATAATAATCGTTTGCTTTATCGTTACGTCAAAATAAGCAGACCACCGACCCGCCGGAGATGCGGGCGGAGCAAAAGGCATTGTGGGCAATAATCTTTTGATTTAGTTGTATTTACCTCATGGAGATATGGAATGTTTAGGTTGAATCCCTTCGTCAGGGGAGGACTCTGTGCGTCCGCAATGTCCCTGGCACTGCCTGTCATCGCTGCGGAATCCAGCGACACACTGGTTGTCACGGCGTCAGCGACTGAGCAAAACCTGAAGGACGCACCGGCGAGCATCACCGTCATCACCCAGGAAGACCTGCAGCGTAAACCCGTTCAGAACCTGAAAGATGTGTTGCAGGACGTACCGGGCGTGCAGCTCACTAATGAAGGGGACAACCGTAAAGGGGTAAGTATTCGCGGTCTGGACAGCAGCTATACGCTGATCCTGATCGACGGTAAGCGTGTTAACTCCCGCAACGCCGTCTTCCGCCATAACGATTTCGATCTGAACTGGGTTCCGGTCGATGCGATCGAGCGGATCGAAGTGGTGCGCGGGCCAATGTCCTCGCTCTACGGTTCAGATGCACTGGGCGGCGTGGTGAACATCATCACCAAAAAAATCGGTCAGAAGTGGACGGGCACCCTGAGTGCCGACTCCACCATTCAGGAACACCGCGATCGCGGGGACACCAACAACGGCCAGTTCTACACCAGCGGCCCGCTGGTGGACGGCGTGCTGGGGCTGAAGGCCTACGGCAGCGTGTCTAAGCGTGAAAAAGACAAACAGCAAGAATCGTCTACCACAACGAGCGGTGAAACGCCGCGCATTGAGGGCTTCACCAGCCGCGATGCCAATGTGGAATTCGCCTGGACGCCGACGGAAGATCATGACTTTACCGCAGGCTATGGTTTCGACCGCCAGGATCGTGATTCCGATTCCCTCGATAAAAATCGCCTTGAGCGCCAGAACTACTCCGTGAGCCACAACGGCCGCTGGGGGACAGGCAACAGCGAACTGAAAGTTTACGGCGAGAAGGTGGACAACAAAAACCCGGGTAACAGCCATACCATCACTTCCGAGAGCAACGCCGTTGATGGTAAATACGTGCTGCCGCTGGGTGAAATCAATCAGCTGCTGACCTTCGGCGGCGAATGGCGTCACGACAAACTGAAAGATCCGGTAAACCTGACCGGGGGCTCCGGCAGCGCGACCTCTACCAGCCAGTATGCTCTCTTCCTTGAAGATGAATGGCGGATATTTGAACCGCTGGCGCTGACTACCGGCATCCGTATGGACGACCACGACACCTACGGCGATCACTGGAGTCCGCGAGCGTATCTGGTCTATAACGCGACCGATACCGTCACGGTGAAAGGGGGCTGGGCAACCGCGTTTAAAGCGCCATCCCTGCTGCAACTGAGTCCGGACTGGATCACCGGATCGTGTCGCGGTGCCTGCGAGATTGTCGGTAACCCGAACCTGAAACCGGAAACCAGCGAAAGCTTTGAACTCGGGCTGTACTACAGCGGGGAAGAGGGATGGTTAGAGGGCGTGCAGGCCAGCATTACCACCTTCCAGAACAATGTTGATGACCGTATCAGCATCAGCCGTACGGCGAACGTTAACCAGGCTAAGAGCTACCCGAACTACGTGGGGCTGAATGCTGACGGTGAACCGATCTTCCGCTATTACAACGTCAACAAGGCGCGTATTCGTGGCGTGGAAACCGAGCTGAAGATCCCTGTGGCTGAGGACTGGAAGCTGACGCTGAACTATACCTACAACGACGGGCGTGATATCAGCAACGGCGGCAACAAACCGCTGTCCGAACTGCCGTTCCATACCGCCAACGGTACCGTGGACTGGAAGGCTACGCAGGACTGGTCGTTCTACGTCCAGGGCCACTACACCGGCGAGAAACGTGCGTTAACCAGCGCAGACGCAACGCCAGGCGGCTATGTCATCTGGAATACCGGCGCGGCATGGCAGGCAACGAAAAGCGTGAAGCTGCGCGCGGGCGTGCAGAACCTGCTGGATAAAGATCTGAGCCGCGACGATTACAGCTACACGGAAGATGGCCGCCGCTACTTTGTGGGTGTGGATTATAAGTTCTGATGTGGTTTTCATGCCCGGTGTCGGCTGCGCCTTACCGGGCAAAAAAGACCGCACTTACCCGAACAAATGCTCCGCATGGAAGCGGAGGTGATCCTCAATAAAGGATGCAATGAAATAGTAGCTGTGGTCATATCCGGGCTGAATACGCAGCGTCAGCGGCCAGTCTTTCTGGCGTGCGGCTTCAGCCAGCACGGCGGGCTGTAGTTGCCCGGCCAGGAACTGATCCGCATCACCTTGATCGACAAGCGTCGGGATCGCATTTCCAGGCTGGCTCGCCAGCATCAGGGCGCAGCTGTCCCATTCCTGCCAGCGTTGTACGTCATCGCCCAGATAGTTCGTGAAGGCTTTCTGCCCCCAGGGTACCTGGCTCGGGTTCACTATCGGCGCAAACGCGGAAACGCTGGTGTATCTGCCAGGATTTTTTAGCGCCATGATCAACGCGCCGTGCCCACCCATAGAATGCCCGCTGATGGCACACCGGTTGCTTACTGCAAACTCACGCTGGATCAGGGCTGGCAGCTCGTCGGCAATGTAGTCGTACATGCGGTAATGGCTCGCCCACGGCTGCTCTGTGGCGTTCAGATAGAACCCGGCCCCTTTGCCCAGATCATATCCGGCATCGTCTGCCACCTCATCGCCACGCGGGCTGGTGTCTGGCATCACCAGGGCGATACCCAGCTCGGCCGCCACACGCTGCGCACCCGCTTTGGTGGTGAAATTCTCATCGTTACAGGTTAATCCCGAGAGCCAGAACAGAACCGGGGGCTTAACACCCTCTTCAGTGGGCGGCAGGAAAATGCTGAACGTCATGGCACAGTTCAGGACAGTGGAGTCGTGGCGCCAGCGCTGCTGTCGACCTTCAAAACAACGATGCTCTTCGAGCAGTTCCATGCAGGGCTCCTTAATGCGAATTGCTATTCATTCAACCCATAATACAGAGTTTTCATTTACCTGTGAGCAACTTTCACTTTCGCAAGACAGCGAGATCCTGCATCATAAATTTACTTTTTATTAACAACTGGAGCGGTCATGGCGCTGCGAATTGCGCTCAGTGGATTTGTGGTTCTGGTGGTAGCGATGGGAATCGGGCGCTTCGCGTTTACCCCTCAGGTGCCGCTGATGATTGCCGCCGGGCAACTCACGCTCACCAGCGCAGGTCTGGTGGCGGCGATGAACTATCTGGGCTATCTGGTGGGCGCATGGGATGCGATGCGCGCCCATCGCTTCGTTGAAACCCGCCTCTGGCTGGGTATTACTGGCGCTGTGGCGCTGACGCTGCTTTCCGCCGCAGCGGATAACGCGCTGGTACATGGTCTGCTGCGCTTTGTGATTGGCTGCATGAGCGGCTGGTCGATGGTGCTCATTGCCGCCTGGACCAACGAGCGGCTGGGGCAACTGGGTAAACCGGGTTTGAGCGCGGCCGTGTTTGCCGGGCCGGGCGCAGGTATCGCCCTGAGCGGACTGCTTGCGGTCTATATTCACGCAAAAGCGTTGTCGGCCGGGGCCGCATGGCAGATTTACGGCGTGCTGGCACTGGTGCTTATCGCACTGGTTGCCCGCTATTTACCGCGTGCCGGGCAACTGCATCGGCCGGGCAGCGCGCCTGAACCCCTTATTCTGACGAAAGATCTGAAGTGCCTGGTCTGGAGCTACAGCCTGGCCGGATTTGGCTACATCCTGCCTGCAACATTTTTATCGCAAATGGCGGCCGTGCGTTTTCCCGGCAGCCTGTTTGCACAGTTTGTCTGGCCGATATTTGGCGCTGCCGCTGTTGTGGGCATCGTGCTCAGTATCGTTTTGCGTCACACCTCTACCTCGAACCGCAGGCTGGCTATCGTGCTGTGGTTACAGGGGGCGGGTGTGCTGGCGGCATGGCTACTGCCTGGAATTGGCGGCTTGCTGACGGGCGGCCTGCTGGTCGGCGGCGGATTCCTGTGTGCCGTTCAGCTCTCTTTACTCTACGGGCGCGAGCTGGCACCCGAACATACCCGCTATATGGCGGGGCTGCTGACTACCGGTTATGCCATTGGACAGCTGGTGGGGCCGATGACCTCGGCGTTATCCACCTGGCTTACCCACAAGCTTGAGCCTGCGCTGGGGCTGGCGGGCATTGCGCTGTTCATTGCGGGCGCGCTGGTGTGGAACCGTCAGGCCGAAAGGCAGCAGCAATTGCAATAATTATCGTCGTGAATACTGGATTATGTGCGCGGCCTCACGCACAATGAGCGCACACTTTTGCCACAACGAGGGCAAAAGACGCCACACCTGCAGGAGAAAAGAATGTCATCACTCAGTAAAGAAGCGGCCCTTGTCCACGAAGCCCTGGTTGCGCGCGGTCTTGAAACGCCACTGCGTCCACCCGTTCAGGAAGTGGATAATGAAACCCGTAAACGTCTGATTGCCGGGCACATGACCGAGATCATGCAACTGCTGAATCTCGATCTGAGCGACGACAGTCTGATGGAAACGCCGCATCGCATCGCAAAAATGTATGTCGACGAAATTTTCTCCGGCCTGGACTACGCCAACTTTCCGAAAATCACCGTCATTGAAAACAAAATGAAGGTGGATGAGATGGTGACGGTGCGCGATATCACGCTGACCAGCACCTGCGAGCACCACTTCGTGACCATCGACGGTAAAGCGACCGTGGCTTACATTCCAAAAGATACGGTGATTGGTCTGTCCAAAATCAACCGTATCGTGCAGTTCTTTGCCCAACGCCCACAGGTGCAGGAGCGTCTGACGCAGCAGATCCTGACCGCGCTGCAAACGCTGCTGGGCACCAATAACGTCGCGGTCTCCATTGACGCGGTTCACTACTGCGTGAAGGCGCGCGGTGTACGTGATGCCACCAGTGCGACCACCACCACGTCGCTGGGCGGTCTGTTTAAATCCAGCCAGAACACCCGCCAGGAGTTCCTGCGCGCCGTGCGTCACCACAACTAATCAGACAGGGCAGGGACCATGGAGCGAAACGTCACGCTCGATTTTGTTCGCGGCGTCGCCATTCTCGGTATCCTGCTGCTTAATATCAGCGCCTTCGGTCTGCCGAAGGCCGCTTATCTCAACCCCGCCTGGTATGGCGAGATCACCCGTCGCGATGCCTGGACGTGGGCAATCCTCGATCTCTTTGCTCAGGTGAAATTCCTCACCCTCTTTGCGCTGCTGTTTGGCGCCGGTCTGCAACTCCTGCTCAAACGCGGCACCCGCTGGATCCAGTCACGTCTGACCCTGCTGGTGCTCCTTGGCTTTATTCACGGCCTGTTCTTCTGGGACGGTGATATTCTTCTCGCCTATGGATTAGTCGGGCTGATTTGCTGGCGACTCATCCGTGATGCGCATAGCGTCAAAAGCCTGTTTAACACCGGCGTGATGCTTTATGTCATGGGGCTTGGCGTGCTGCTGTTGCTGGGTATGATCGCCGGCGACGCAACAAGCCGCTCGTGGATACCGGACGCCGCCAACCTGCAGTATGAGCAGTTCTGGAAGCTAAAAGGCGGCGCGGAAGCGATAAGCAATCGCGCGGATATGCTGGGCGATAACCTGCTGGCACTGGGGGCGCAATATGGCTGGCAGCTGGCGGGGATGATGCTGATGGGCGCATCCCTGATGCGCACCGGCTGGCTGAAAGGGGAATTTAGCCTGCGCCACTATCGTCGCACAGGCGTCTTGCTGGTGCTGCTGGGCGTGGCGATCAATCTTCCGGCGGTGATTGCGCAGTGGCATCTACACTGGGATTACCGCTGGTGCGCTTTCCTGCTGCAGGTTCCGCGCGAGCTCGGTGCCCCGTTCCAGACCATCGGCTACGCCGCGCTCATCTATGGCTACTGGCCGCAGCTCTCCCGCCTCTGGATTGTCAGTGCCGTTGCCTGTGTTGGCCGCATGGCGTTAAGCAATTACATTTTGCAGACCCTCATCTGTACCACGCTGTTCTATCGATTTGGCCTGTTTATGAAATTCGACCGCCTTACGCTGGTGGCGTTTGTTCTTCCGGTCTGGACGATAAACCTGGCGTTTTCGGTTATCTGGCTGCGGTATTTCCGCCAGGGGCCGCTGGAGTGGGGGTGGCGTCAGTTAACCGCAAAAGCGTCAGGTGTTTCATTGAATAATACATCCAGATAACGATCTGGATCACAATCATTAACAAAATGGATGTAACCGTTTTCATCTGTGTGAGCTTCTTCACGTAGTCCCCTTTCTCTCGCTGCCAAAATAGCCACCTTGCTAAACACAGGGGGTGTCTGTGAGTTGCTGCAATCCTTTTAAGGATGGTGAATATGATCACCATTCGTGACGTCGCCCGTCAGGCGGGCGTTTCTGTGGCCACCGTCTCTCGCGTGCTGAACAACAGCGCGCTGGTCAGCCCTGAAACCCGTGAAACCGTAATGAAAGCCGTGACCCAACTGGGTTACCGCCCCAATGCTAACGCGCAGGCGCTGGCTACGCAGGTCAGTGACACCATTGGCGTGGTGGTGATGGACGTGTCGGATGCGTTTTTTGGCGCGCTGGTGAAAGCGGTGGATGTTGTCGCCCAGCAGCACCAAAAGTATGTGCTGATCGGCAACAGCTATCATGAAGCAGAAAAAGAGCGCTATGCCATCGAAGTGCTGATCCGCCAGCGTTGTAACGCGCTGATTGTGCATTCAAAAGCCCTGAGTGATGAGGAACTTGCCGGATTTATGGAGCAAATCCCCGGCATGGTGCTCATCAACCGGATTGTGCCCGGCTATGCCCACCGTTGCGTGGGGCTGGATAACGTGAGCGGCGCCATGATGGCCACGCGCATGCTGATTAATAACGGGCACCAGCGAATCGGTTATCTGGCCTCCAGCCACGCGATTGAGGACGACGAACTGCGTCGCGAAGGCTGGCAAAACGCCCTGAAAGAGCATGGCATTGCGCCTGCTGAAAGCTGGGTAGGCACCGGTACCCCGGACATGCAGGGAGGGGAGGCGGCGATGGTCGAGCTGCTGGGCCGTAACCTGCAGCTCTCCGCGGTGTTTGCCTACAACGACAGCATGGCTGCCGGAGCACTGACGGCGTTAAAAGATAACGGCATTGCGGTGCCACAGCATTTGTCGTTGATCGGTTTTGACGATATTCCCATTGCCCGTTACACCGACCCGCAGCTGACAACGGTACGCTATCCCATTGTCTCGATGGCCAAACTGGCGACTGAGCTGGCGTTACAGGGCGCGGCAGGGCTGCTTGATACGGGAGCAACACACTGTTTCATGCCGACATTAGTGCGCCGCCATTCGGTCTCTGCCCGGCAAATTGTGGTTCCGATCACTAACTGATAAAGCCAGCTGATGTAACCGTTTTCAATCTGTGAGTAAATTCACAGTATCTTAACAAGGCGCTGACTATGATGTCAGCGTTTTAGGGGCTGAAACGCTATGTAACAGTGATTATTCACTTTCACTATAGCCAACGTGCCGCAAACAACGAATAAAACGCATTTCTGGAGCGTTACCGAACACGGAAGATAGAAATTTTATAAGTGAACTTCGGCTGTCAGTAACGTTTTATTAACACCTGCCCGCCGATCGTTATTCACAAGAACTACCCTGCATAAAAAAAACCGGAGATACCATGAATAAGAAGGTGTTGACTCTGTCTGCTGTAATGGCAAGCATGCTTTTTGGTGCAGCAGCGCACGCTGCGGATACCCGTATTGGTGTGACTATCTATAAATACGACGACAACTTCATGTCTGTTGTGCGTAAAGCGATCGAGAAAGATGCTAAAGCAGCGCCAGATGTTCAGCTGCTGATGAATGACTCCCAGAACGACCAGTCCAAACAGAACGATCAGATTGACGTCCTGCTGGCAAAAGGCGTGAAGGCACTGGCAATCAACCTGGTTGACCCGGCTGCTGCAGGCACAGTTATCGAGAAAGCGCGCGGCCAGAACGTGCCAATCGTCTTCTTCAACAAAGAACCTTCCCGTAAAGCGCTGGACAGCTATGACAAAGCGTATTACGTCGGTACTGACTCCAAAGAGTCCGGTATTATCCAGGGCGATCTGATCGCGAAACACTGGGCGGCCAACCCGAACTGGGATCTGAACAAAGACGGCCAGATCCAGTTTGTGCTGCTGAAAGGTGAGCCAGGCCACCCGGATGCTGAAGCGCGTACCACTTACGTTGTCAAAGAGCTGAACGACAAAGGCCTGAAAACCCAGCAGCTGGCTTTAGATACCGCGATGTGGGATACCGCTCAGGCGAAAGATAAAATGGACGCGTGGCTGTCTGGTCCTAACGCGAACAAAATTGAAGTGGTTATCGCTAACAACGACGCGATGGCAATGGGTGCGGTAGAAGCCCTGAAAGCACACAACAAATCCTCTATCCCTGTGTTCGGCGTGGATGCGCTGCCAGAAGCGCTGGCACTGGTGAAATCAGGTGCGATGGCCGGTACCGTGCTGAACGATGCCAACAACCAGGCGAAAGCCACCTTCGATCTGGCGAAAAACCTGGCCGACGGTAAAGGTGCGGCTGATGGCACCAACTGGAAAATCGACAATAAAATCGTTCGCGTACCTTACGTGGGCGTAGACCAGTCCAACCTGGCTGAGTTTATCGGTAAATAAGATAGTTAGTTATGTCTCCACAGGGCGCAACATGTTGCGCCCTTTTATAACGCGATATGCGAGGCCAACAAGGTATAATTATGGTCAGCACAACTACTCCGTCGTCCGGTGAATTCTTGTTGGAAATGAACGGCATCAACAAGTCGTTTCCCGGTGTTAAGGCACTCGATAATGTTAATTTAAAAGTTCGGCCTCATTCAATTCATGCCTTAATGGGTGAGAACGGTGCCGGTAAATCAACATTATTAAAATGTCTTTTTGGGATCTATCAAAAAGATTCTGGCAGCATTCTTTTTCAGGGGAAAGAGATCGATTTCCATTCAGCGAAAGAAGCACTGGAAAACGGTATCTCTATGGTTCACCAGGAATTGAACCTGGTACTGCAACGCTCGGTAATGGATAATATGTGGTTGGGACGTTATCCAACCAAAGGTGTTTTTGTCGATCAGGACAAAATGTACCGTGACACCAAAGCCATTTTCGATGAGCTGGATATTGATATCGATCCGCGCGCCCGCGTGGGAACATTATCCGTCTCGCAAATGCAGATGATCGAAATTGCTAAAGCGTTCTCCTATGATGCCAAAATTGTCATCATGGATGAACCGACATCGTCATTAACGGAAAAAGAGGTTAACCACCTTTTTACCATTATTCGTAAGCTAAAAGATCGCGGCTGCGGCATTGTTTATATCTCCCATAAAATGGAAGAGATCTTCCAGCTGTGTGATGAGATAACCATCCTGCGCGACGGTCAGTGGATTGCCACTCAGCCTCTCGAAGGGCTGGACATGGACAAGATCATCGCCATGATGGTGGGCCGTTCCCTGAACCAGCGTTTCCCGGACAAAGAGAACAAGCCGGGTGAGGTGATCCTTGAGGTGCGTAATCTGACCTCGCTGCGTCAGCCCTCTATTCGCGACGTCTCCTTCGACCTGCACAAGGGCGAAATTCTGGGCATTGCAGGCCTGGTCGGGGCAAAACGTACCGATATCGTCGAAACCCTGTTTGGTATTCGCGAGAAAGCCGAAGGCACCATCACGCTGCACGGTAAGAAAATTAACAACCACAACGCCAACGAAGCCATTAATAATGGTTTTGCACTGGTGACGGAAGAGCGGCGTTCGACCGGTATTTATGCCTATCTGGATATTAACTTTAATTCGTTAATTTCTAATATCCGCAACTATAAAAACAAAGTGGGTCTGCTGGATAACTCCCGCATGAAGAGTGATACCCAGTGGGTTATTGACTCTATGCGCGTAAAAACGCCGGGGCATCGTACGCAAATTGGTTCGTTGTCGGGCGGCAACCAGCAAAAAGTCATTATCGGTCGTTGGTTATTAACGCAGCCAGAAATTCTGATGCTGGATGAACCAACCCGCGGTATTGACGTCGGCGCGAAGTTTGAAATTTATCAGCTGATCGCTGAACTGGCGAAAAAGGATAAAGGGATCATTATTATCTCTTCCGAAATGCCGGAATTGTTAGGGATCACAGACCGTATTCTGGTTATGAGCAATGGTCTCGTTGCCGGTATTGTTGACACGAAAACGACAACGCAAAACGAAATTTTGCGTTTAGCGTCTTTGCACCTTTAAGATCAGGGGCTCCTCATGAGTGCGTTAAATAAAAAAAGTTTTCTCACTTATCTGAAAGAAGGCGGTATTTACGTTGTTCTTTTAGTATTGCTGGCCATTATCATTTTCCAGGACCCCACGTTCTTAAGTCTGCTGAACCTGAGTAACATTCTGACTCAGTCTTCCGTGCGTATTATTATCGCGCTGGGCGTGGCGGGGCTCATCGTCACCCAGGGGACTGACCTTTCCGCAGGGCGCCAGGTCGGCCTGGCGGCGGTGATCGCGGCAACCCTGTTGCAGTCGATGGAAAACGCCAACAAGGTGTTCCCGGAAATGGCGACCATGCCCATTTTCGTGGTGATCCTGATTGTCTGCGCCATCGGTGCGGTGATTGGTCTGATTAACGGTATCATCATCGCTTACCTGAACGTGACGCCATTTATCACCACCCTGGGTACGATGATCATCGTTTACGGTATCAACTCCCTGTACTACGACTTCGTCGGTGCATCCCCTATCTCGGGCTTCGACAGCGGCTTCTCGACCTTCACGCAAGGGTTTATTGCGCTGGGCAGCTTCCGCCTGTCGTACATCACTTTCTACGCGTTGATTGCGGTGGCGTTCGTCTGGATCCTGTGGAACAAAACCCGCTTTGGTAAGAACATCTTCGCCATCGGGGGCAACCCGGAAGCAGCGAAAGTGTCCGGCGTTAACGTGGCCCTGAACCTGCTGATGATTTATGCCCTGTCCGGTGTGTTCTATGCCTTCGGCGGGATGCTGGAAGCGGGCCGTATCGGCTCTGCCACCAACAACCTCGGCTTTATGTACGAACTGGATGCGATTGCCGCCTGCGTGGTCGGCGGGGTCTCCTTCAGCGGCGGTGTGGGTACCGTGCTTGGCGTGGTCACCGGTGTGATCATCTTTACGGTCATCAACTATGGTCTGACCTACATCGGCGTGAACCCGTACTGGCAGTACATCATCAAGGGCGCCATTATCATCTTCGCGGTTGCGCTGGACTCACTGAAATACGCGCGTAAGAAATAATTATCAGGCGAATAAATAAAACCCGCTGCCCGTGAACGGCATGCGGGTTTTTTACGTGAAAAGTGAAGCTATAAGCGATTTGGAAATGGGCACCAGTCCGGTTTGAAGCCCAAAGGGTTTAAAGATTTTATTTATAATGTCAGCGGAATAATTACCTCTGCCATTTTCTACATCCGACAATGTTTTCCGGGATACGCTGACCAGCTTTGCATATTCATCCTGCTTCATCCCCAACACTTCGACCCTGAGTCTTTTCAGCGCCTCACCCTGTGTGATTTTACCCAGTAAAATGTCCCGTATGGCTGCATGCAGTACAGCCTGGCGATCAAGAGTACTAATCCGTGTTAAGCCTGGTGAAACGCGTTGCCTCTTTACTACCGATGACTTGTCCGGATCTTCATCCTCATCATGACGTCGTTTTTCATTTACGCTGCGTATCCGGGCTAACGTTTGTAGAAGCTCTGATTCAAACTTATTAGATGTTTTCATAATAAACCCCAACGAGAAAGTTTATTCGGAATATAGCGAAAACCAATCGCGGGCATTTCCATTATCTGGTCGGGAACGCCTCGCGCCTCCAGCCTTTCCGGGAGATCGATGAGCTGGACGGCTGTCTCATGCAGAGCGTCAAGTAAAGTTGTGGGAGGGATCCACTCCGCCAGCGCTTGCGCGATAGCGTTGAAATTATAATCCCCCCCTGATTCACAAGATAATGACCACTTCAGGGTTCGCGGTATCCCCTCTGGATCGGCTTTCATTGGAGCAAAGTCATAAACAGGGGAGAGCATAATGTGATTTTCAGCTTTCACAAAGGCGGTATTTCGCCCATGGTTGTCACTATTCCCAAAAATAATATTTAACAGATCGCGACGTACCCATTCTGTTACAAAACCAGGGATATCAAATTGATAGCCCTGCTGCTGAACCATATGGCTGGAGGTAATTTTATTAATTAACGCGCGCAGCGTTGCCTCATGATCCAGGAGAGTACCGGGTGCTTTTTGTAATAGTGAATACACCGATTCCATACCCAGCCTGATCAGTTGATCCTGCTCATTTCTCACTATGTCGAAACGTGGCAACCACAGCGAAGGATAGTGGCTACCTTCTTCAAGGCGCATTGTGTCCACTGGGATCGTGGAAAAGCCCATCGCGTTAAGCTCATGGTAATAATGAAATTCAGCCCGGAGAATATTACAATCAACTTCTGTTCTGTTTCCGCGTGGATATTTAACCAAATAATAGCGGTCCCGGTTATCCGGTTCGTTTTGCCAGGTATCGATCCATATGGCATCCGTTTCACTACAGCGCAGCAACAGTTTCGGCGCTTCACCCCCAGCGCCGGTTGCACCACCCGCCGCCGCGCCTCTTTCCTGGGCATAATCCAGAAAATCTGCCGCACGATCGATGACGTCCGAAACCGTAAACGTTTTAGTGCGTGCGAATTCATTCCATTCAGGAACGGATTCTTTTATACGCAAATTCCCGACAGGGGACATTGTGCCAAATTTCAACAATAAAAAATTCTGCTGACCAACAGGCAACTCACTGATATCGAGTGCATTTATCCAATAACGGCGACTGGCTCCGGCAGGAATGATATCGTCGATAAATCGCAGCCAGCCCGGTTGACCCTGGTCATCAAAAAAGAGTGATACAGGGTGGTTGACTGAGACCGCGTGAAAATCATCATAGTCAAGAAAATTAATCGCATACTCAGTAAGATAGTCTAACTGTGTGGTGTTCCAGTCATTGTTTTCGCTTCCCGGATATTTGATGAGGGCGATATCCGTCCATGTTTCATTCAGATATGCTTGTACGGTTAACGTCTCCATCTCACCTCCATAAAACAGCAATGAGTAAAATATTACTCATTGTTAATGAAAATGGCAACTAGCGCCACTTATATCACTCATTAGGTATCTGATGACAGAGTAGTGCGTGTTATATCACGCATTATAGAATTTGATTACTTTTTCTTCTGCATGTCCAGCAACTGCTCCGGCGTCACCGCCGGATAACCCTGCGCATCTTCCGGCACTTCATGCATCGCCGGAATTGGCACCAGTGGGCCTAAAAAGCGCGGTTCACGTTTGAAGATATAGAGATCGGCCAGCGCACCAAAGCGAGCGCCAAACTCACGCACGCGCACGCTCAGCATATCTTTTGGCGAGGGCACCGCATAACACTGCGCCTGAATGCCCATGTGCAGCGCGATAAACAGCGCACGTTCGCAGTGGAAGCGCTGGGTGATGATGATGAAGTCGTTGGTGTCGAACACTTTGCGCGTGCGCACGATGGAGTCGAGCGTGCGGAACCCGGCGTAGTCGAGCACGATATCTGCCGGATCAACGCCTGCGGCAATCAGGTCTTTGCGCATGGTGACCGGTTCGTTGTAGCTTTGCAGCGCATTATCGCCGCTTAACAGCAGGTAATTGACCTTGCCGCTGTTGTAGGCGTTGAGCGCGCCCTGAATACGGTAGCGGTAATACTGATTAATGACACCGGTGCGGTAATACTTTGCGGTGCCGAGCACCACACCCACCTGGCGATAGGGCAGGTCCTGCAGGTCATCAAAAATGTAGGGGGCCGTTTTCCAGCTCATCCAGCGGTCGAGACCCAGCACGATCAACAGCAGTATGCCGACCAGGACAGACAGGCTGTAAAAAACGCGCTTTAACATGCAGATGGCTCGTACTGAAGGTGAATTTAACTCAGGCTACTGTACCCGCCTGGTTAGCGCAAGAAACAGCGCATCAACTGAAGGCTTTTTCAGCAAAACGGGCGGGCATGTCTGCCCGCCAGAAGGATCACGCCAGCAATACACGCTCGATTGACGTGCAGCCCAGCGCTTTCAGGGTGGCGGCGGTGGCATCCCATTGAATCAGCGGTGCATCGGCAATTTCTGCCAGAATGGCGCGCTGAATATCCGGGTAGTCATAGCCGTTCAGGCTCAGCAGGTTCAGTGCGCCCTGCAGCGGTGGCAGCGTTGGGTTAAACGCGGCGTTTTCGGCATAGCTGCCACTAAAAATACGCCCATCGCGGCATTGCAGTGCCACGCCGCTCGGGGATTTGCTGTACGGCGTATGGCTCTTGTTGGCAGCGCGAATGGCCGCCTGGGTCAGGTCATCACCGGTCAGCGCGAAACCGTGATCCTGCTCGTCCATCAGCAGGGTTTTGATTTCAAGATCTTTCGGACCAAAGGCGTCAGGCAGGTAGTCGCCCAGCGTATGCGGCGCGCGACCCGGCAGATTGATGCGCAGCTGCAGCCCGCTGTTCAGTTCATTCATAAACTGACGGCAGTGCCCGCACGGGGTGTAGTTCACGGTAATGGCGCTCAGGGCCTTTTCGCCGCGCAGCCAGGCGTGGCTGATGGCGCTCTGTTCCGCATGAACAGTCTGCTGCATGGTTGCGCCCAGGAACTCCATGTTTCCGCCGAAGTACCAGGTTCCGCTGACGCCGCGCGCAATGGCGCCAACGTTAAAGTGGGAAAGATCGGCACGTGCACAGGCGGCAGCCAGCGGCAGCAATGCGAAAGCCAGCGCGTCTTCGTCAAGATCCGTGGCCTGTTTCAGCGTGGTGATCTGCTCAGCGGTGAGCAGGGCGGGGAAATGCTCATCCGCCAGAATCGGGGCCAGAGCTGATTGCAAATTCTCTGCAAGCCGGGCGAAAGCCGCTTGAAAACGTGGATGCATGGCGTTTGCCTCATAAAGGTTAATGGATCGGTAGTGTACGGAGCCGCTGGGGCTTTATATGTGATCCATATCTCATTATGTATGCAACTTATGAAAACAAAATGAAATTTGCGCGACGCATCGCAAATTTTAGCCCATCACCGCCAGAATCACGGGGAAAATGAACGGCGCCATCAGCGAGGTCATGATTCCGCAGATCACCAGTGCCAGCGAGCTGAACGCCCCCTCCTGATAATCCAGCTCCGCACAGCGGGCGGTGCCCAGCGCGTGCGACGCGGTGCCCATCGCCAGACCGCGTGCGGCTTTGGTATGAATGCGCATGACATTGAGCAGGGTATGGCCAAACACGGCGCCCAGTATGCCGACAAAGATCACGCACATGGCGCTGATGGCAGGAATGCCGCCGAGGCTGCCGCCCACGGCCATGGCGATAGGCGTGGTCACCGATTTCGGCAGAATAGAGGCGGCAATTTGCGCAGAGGCCCCCATCAGCAGTGCGACTGAAGTACCGGTGATCATCGCCACCAGGCTCCCCACAAAACAGATGGTAATAATGGATTTCCAGCGGGCGCGGATCTGGTGCAGCTGTTCATATAAAGGAAACGCGAGTGCGACCACGGCGGGTTGCAGCAGGTCGTTTAAAATTTTGCTCCCGGCAAAGTAGCGTTCGTAAGGAATACCGGTAAGCAGCAGAAACGGGATAATCACCACCATCGCCACCAGCAACGGGTTAAGCAGCGGCATCTTGAACCGGGCGGCAAGTTTGCGTGCCGCGAAGAACACCGCCAGGGTTAATGGCAGCGACCACCAGATATTGGCCATCATTGTTTTGTTCCTTTCTGTCCAACCACTTTACGTTCGCCATGTACCAGATGCGAACTCCAGCTCACCACAAGGAAAACCACCAGCGTACTGACCGCGCAGGAGACGACAATCGGGCCGAACTGGGCTTTAAGCAGATCGAAGTACTGCATGACCCCGACGCCAATCGGCACGAACAGCAGCGCCATATAGCGAATAAGAACGAAGCAGCCGGGGTTGACCCACTTAGCGGGCAGAATTTGCAACGCCAGCAGAACAAAGAGGATCAGCATGCCGATAATGCTGCCGGGAATGGTGATAGGAAGCAGGGAAGCGATGAAAATCCCGGCGTACAGGCAGGCGTAAATCAGGACGAATGCGCGCAGATATTGCCAGATAATGTTCAATGATTTTCTCATGGTTACAATCCTTGCTGAAACGAATTCATCATACAATTAAACCCGAAAGTGTGCCATGGATCACATCATGAATTTTGTGCATACCAGACATTCCAGAACAGAACGTCTGGTATCACCGCAATGGAACAGGCTACATTTTAGAGGAAAGGGATAGTGCTGGCGAAGTAACGAGCCAGAGAAATGCTCCGGAGTCAGGTATCACGCCGGGCGGTAAGTTTATCGAGAAAAGAAAACAGCACCTGGTTCATTTCGCGATAATCATGCGAGCGGAGTTTTTCCGCCGTTTCGACAAAACGCAACTCACCTGCACATTGGAGATCGTTCTGCGAATGCTCAATCAGTGACTCAACAACCTCTGGCGTAAGTTCCATATGACACTGAAAACCGTAAACCCGTTCGCCGTATTGTACGATCTGGCGGGGACAGCCCTCGCTGTAAGCGAGAACCTTAGCCTGTGGCGTCAACCCTGGCATGTCGTTATGCCAGTGACCGACCTTCAACTCGTTGCCAAAACCCACAAACAGCGGGTGCGCCTTGCCTGCATCTGTGAGCCTGATGGGAAATTTGCCGATCTCTTTTTCCGGACTATGGCAAAACGCTGCGCCCAGCGCTTCGCCGATAAGCTGCGAGCCCAGACAAACGCCAATTACCGTTATACCCGCCTTTATGGCGCGGCCAATGAGTGCTATTTCCGCCTGCGCATCAAACCATGGGCATTCCTTAAGCGTGGTGGCAGGTGACTGTGGACCTCCCATGATTATAAGCAAGTCTGTGCTCTGCAGATCCTCGGGTAAAGGATCGCCCTGATGAACTCTGCTGTAGCTCAGACTACAGCCGCGACTTTTTCCCCAGATTTCATAAGCGCCTGGCGCTTCGAAATGTTCATGAATAATAAAATGGATGTGCATTGCGTCTCTCTCTGGTTACGTGTACAAGCAGCATCATAAGAGGAAGTGAGGAATGTGAAATGCCAACCGTTATCGATAAAACGCCAATTCACGACGATGCTATCGGATGGTCAAGAGGGGCAATTCGTTATGCGCGTGGCGAAGTGGATCCGCCTCACCAGCATTCGCAGGGGCAACTTTTGTTTGCCATCAAAGGGGTCATGCTGGTCGAAACCGGCAGCAAACGCTGGGTAATACCGCCACAGCGCGCGCTATGGATCCCTCCATTTCAGGAACACACTTATAGCGTGTTATCCACAACGGAGCTCCGTGCGGTCTGGTTTAGCCCCGAGCTAATATCGCAATGCGAGCCTTTTAAGCGTAAAGAAGAGGTTCACGTCATTATGGCGACAGCGTTGTTCAAAGAGCTGATCGCCGGGCTGTTCAGTGCGGAATATCGGCCGACAAGCCAGCGCAGCATGGCCGTTTTGCTGCTCGACATCCTCAGTGAGACACAGCAGATTTCGGCCGAATTGCCGATGCCCGTGGATGAGCGGTTACATCGCGTTGCCTGTGACATCATTGCCAACAATCTCTGGGATCTTTCGCTGGAAAGGCTGGCGGAGCGGGCCGCGATGTCTGAACGCACATTTTCACGCGCGTTTATTAAAGACACTGGCTTTAGCTTCCGTGCCTGGCGACAGCGCGCAAGGATTTGTGCCTCGCTGGACCTGCTCGCAAACGGATACCCGGTTAAGCAGGTGGCATGGATGCTGGGGTTTTCCGGCCCGGCGGCATTTGCGGCGGCGTTTCGTACTATTGTCGGGGCAACGCCGGCTGACTTTCTCCCTGAACAGAAGCGCTTCCCAGCGATATAGAGAGCGGATACTATAGCGCGTCTTTTTTCACAGGTACTGCTATGCGTGTTTTACTGGCCCCAATGGAAGGCGTGCTCGACTCCCTCGTGCGCGAACTTCTGACCGAGGTGAACGATTACGATCTCTGCGTGACGGAGTTTTTGCGCGTGGTCGATATGTTGTTGCCGGTAAAATCGTTTTACAGACTCTGCCCGGAGCTGCACCGCCAGAGCCGGACTACCTCCGGCACGCTGGTGCGTATTCAACTACTGGGCCAGTATCCTGAATGGCTGGCCGAGAACGCCGCCCGCGCCGTCGAGCTCGGCTCTTACGGGGTCGATCTCAACTGTGGCTGCCCGTCGAAGCTGGTGAACGGCAGCGGCGGCGGGGCGACGCTGCTGAAAGATCCTGAGCTGATTTACCGTGGCGCGAAAGCGATGCGTGAAGCCGTGCCTGCCCATTTGCCGGTGACGGTGAAAGTGCGCCTGGGCTGGGACAGCGACGCGCGGCAGTTTGAAATTGCCGATGCGGTGCAGCAGGCCGGGGCTACTGAACTGGTGGTGCATGGCCGCACCAAAGAAGATGGCTACAAAGCCGAGCGCATTAACTGGCAGGCAATTGGTGAGATCCGCAAACGCCTCAGCATTCCGGTGATCGCCAACGGTGAAATCTGGGATTACCAGAGCGCGCAGGCCTGTCTCAAGGCCACCGGCTGCGAGGCGGTGATGATCGGCCGCGGGGCATTGAATGTGCCTAACCTCAGCCGGGTGATTAAATATAACGAGCCGCGTATGCCGTGGGCTGATGTTGTGACGCTGCTGCAAAAATATAGCCGTCTGGAAAAGCAGGGCGACACCGGGCTATATCACGTGGCGCGTATCAAACAGTGGCTCAGCTATTTACGCAAAGAGTACGATGAAGCGCTGGGGTTATTTCAGGAGATTCGGACATTACAGACTTCTGCGGATATTGCGCGGGTGATCCAGGCAAAATAATAAGCGTGTGACCGCAATTATCGCTGTGAAGCGCTGGACCAGACGCATGGGCTGGTTGACCTTTGCCCGGCGCGGTGCCGGGCAAAGGAATCAGAAAATCATCTTGAACACACCCGTTACCACCAGCAGTCCTATCAGAAATATAATTAAAATGACCCACAATAATATTTTCATTCCCTTCTCCTGCGTATGTATGTCAACAGTAAGTGTAGCAGGCAATTTATAATTAAGATGAATTTGTTAATTTGACTTATTCTCGGCATGTATAATTTTCTAATTACAAAAATGTATGACAATTTGCGCATTGCCACGCATTACTAAAAAAAAGAGAGGCATCAGGCGTACTTTGCGCCTTTATTTTTTGGCGTGAATGGCGTAATGAAACGTTTTCTTATTTTATCTCTGAGTGCTCCCTTTGCCGTTATTCTGGCCGGCTGTGCGCCGCAACATGCCACGGTAACTCCCCTTAATACCCAGTCACTCACGGCGTCGGTTAATACGGTGCTGCCTCATCAGGACTGGCCGAAAAATGCATGGTGGAAAGCGTATAACGATCCGCAGCTTGATAAGCTAATTGCCAAAGCATTAAGCGATGCGCCCGATATGCAGATTGCCCGTCAGCGTATTACCCTTGCCGAAGCCCAGGCCAAAGCAGCCCTGGCGGCCGACGGCCCGCAAATTGATTTTTCGGCCGATGCCGAACGTCAGAAAATGTCCGCTGAAGGGCTGATGGGGCCCTTTGCCATAACTGACCCGGCTGCGGGCACCACCGGCCCCTGGTATACCAACGGTACCTTTGGTCTGACTGCGGGCTGGGATCTGGATTTGTGGGGCAAAAATCGCGCCCGGTTGGAGGCCAGGATAGGCAAGGTGAATGCGCAAAAAGCGGAGCTTGAGCAGACCCGCCAACTGCTTGCCAGCAGCGTGGCGCGGCTCTACTGGGACTGGCAAACTCAGGCCGCCGTGGAGGAGGTCCTCACGCAAATCAAATCCCAACAGGACAATATCATCGGTGCCGATCGCGAGCTGTATCAGCACGGGATCACCTCCTCTGTGGCAGGTGTCGAAACCGACATCAGTGCCAGCAAAACCGAAGAGCAGATCGCAGAGGTTCACGGCAAAATGAAAGCCATCGAGGCGCGTCTGAACGCGTTGACTAATACCCCCGCCCTGGCGCTCACACGGCATGCCTTACCGACGGTTGAAGCGTCGTTACCGTCGACGCTGGGGTATGAACTGCTGGCCCGACGGCCGGATCTGCAGGCGGCGCACTGGTATATCGAAGCGTCAATGAGCGAGGTCGATGCTGCCAGAGCGGCGTTTTATCCTGATGTGAATCTGATGGCGTTTTTACAACAGGATGCCCTGCACCTGAGCGATCTGTTCCGTTCTTCAGCTCAGCAAATGGGTGTGACCGCCGGGCTGACTCTGCCCATTTTTGACAGCGGCAGGCTGAACGCGCAGCTGGATATTGCCCAGGCGCAGAACAATCTGTCGGTGGCGAATTACAACAAGGCGGTGGTGGATGCCGTGAACCAGGTGGCGCGCACGGCCAGCGAAGTGGAAATGCTGACGGCGAAAAATCAGCATCAGCAGCAGGTAGAAAAAGATGCAGCGCGCGTGGTGGCGCTGGCGCAGGCACGTTTTAGCGCCGGAATTATTGCCGGCTCGCGCGTCAGTGAAGCCAGAATTCCAGCGCTGAAGGAACATCTCGCCGGATTGATGCTGCAGGGCGAGTATATCGACGCCACGCTACAGCTCACCTCCGCGCTGGGTGGTGGTTATCATCATGGCTAATCAGGGTCATTATCTATACTTACCTCTTTGCCGTTCTTCAGGAGGTGAGTATGACCAAAGTAGCGATTGTTACCGCATCGGATTCCGGGATTGGTAAAACCACGGCCCTGATGCTGGCTGAACGTGGGTTTGATATTGGCGTCACCTGGCACTCTGATGAACAAGGGGCCCGGGATACCTGCCGCGAAGTGGAGGCGCAGGGACGGCGGGCTGAAGCTATCCACCTTGATCTAAGCACCCTCCCACAGGGCGCGCAGGCGATAGAAACGTTAATTGCCCGTTTTGGTCGCCTGGACGTGCTGGTTAACAATGCGGGTGCGATGACCAAAGCGCCCTTCCTGGATATGCCGTTTGACGAGTGGCGAAACATTTTCACCGTCGACGTGGACGGTGCGTTTCTCTGTTCACAGATTGCCGCACGTAAAATGGTGGAGCAGGGGGAAGGAGGGCGAATCGTCAATATCACCTCGGTGCACGAACATACGCCGCTGCCGGAAGCCAGCGCCTATACCGCCGCAAAACATGCGCTGGGAGGATTAACCAAATCGATGGCGCTGGAACTGGTGCAGCACAACATTCTGGTGAATGCCGTTGCGCCGGGGGCGATTGCCACACCGATGAATGATATGGACGAGAGTGAAGTGAAGGAAGGGTCGATGCCAGCGATCCCGCTCGCAAGACCGGGATATACCAAAGAGATCGCCAGTCTGGTGGCGTGGTTATGCGACAGCGACGCCAGCTACACCACAGGGCAGTCGTTTATCGTCGATGGCGGGTTTATGCTGGCGAATCCGCAGTTTAAGCCGGCGGAGTAGGTTCCCCTCACCCCGTGGGAGAGGGTGTGTTAAGTTCCCTCTCCCAGTGGGAGAGGGTTAGGGTGAGGGCAACAGACCGCACTCACTCCTCATCCTGCTTCTTCTCTCTGTGCCGCATCCATAGCCTGACCCCAATCACCGCCATAACCACCAGAATCAGCCACGCCCAGTGCTTCAGATGCTGGTCAAGGTTATGTAGCCACGGGCCAATCACTTCTCCACCCACGTAACCGAGCGTGGTAAAGATCAGCGCCCAGGCGCACGCGCCAATCACGTTCAGCGGCAGGAAAATTTTCGGCGGCAGGCGGCTGGCGCCAATCAATATCGGCCCGATAATCCGAAAGCCGTACATAAAGCGGGTGCCAATCACAAACAGGTAAGGGTGGCGCTGGATCAGCCGCTGCGCGCGGTTAATTTTCTTCTTGTGCTTAGCGAAACGCTTAAGCAGCGTCGGCCCAAAACGCAGCCCCAGAAAGTAGAGCAGCTGATCGCCAATCATCCCGCCCAGCGCAACCGCGGCGACAACCAGCGGGAATTTAAGTAATCCCTGATGCGCGGCGACGCCGCCTAACAGGGTGATGGTTTCACCTTCTGCCACGCTTCCGACAACCAGCGCAGCGTATCCGTATTGTTCAATAACTCCGTTGATATCCATTACGTAAATATCATCTCCTTCAGCGTGCCTCGGTTAATCATATACCCCTTGTGACAACCGCGGGGCAATCAACGGAAATTTCCCACTGTACATAAAATAATCTAAACCCTGCATTATACTTAAGGTATCGATGACGGGCCGACAACAAGGGGGCGCTATGAACCATGTCTGGGGACTTTTTTCCCATCCCGATCGTGAAATGCATGTCATCAAAAGTGAGAACGAAACGGTCTCGCATCATTACACGCACCACGTGCTGCTGATGGCGGCGGTGCCGGTGATATGCGCGTTTATTGGTACAACACAAATCGGCTGGAACTTTGGTGATGGCACCGTAGTACAGCTTTCCTGGTTTACCGGGCTTTATCTTGCCATTCTCTTTTATGGCCTGATGCTCGCAGGGGTGGCGGTTATGGGACGCGTCATTCACTGGATGGCACGTAACTATCCGCAGCGTCCTTCCCTGGCACACTGTATGGTCTTTGCCGGATACGTCGCAACCCCGCTGTTCTTAAGCGGTATTGTTGCGCTCTATCCCCTGGTCTGGCTGTGCGCGCTGATCGGGACCATTGCGCTCTTTTACACCGGCTATCTGCTGTATCTGGGCGTACCTACCTTCCTGAATATCAATAAAGAAGAAGGCCTGAGCTTTTCCAGCTCTACGCTCGCCATCGGCGTGCTGGTACTGGAGGCGTTACTGGCGCTGACGGTGATTCTTTGGGGTTATGGTTACCGTCTCTTCTGAGTTAATTGCATTGCTGGCGTAAATGCCAGCAATGCAGCATCTGTTCACGATTATCCGCTGGCGACAATGCACGGTGACCGCTATGATGCCGAAGCCAGCCTGTGTTTCTCCGTCGACGCAGGCGGTGTACGTCATAACGTGCGTGAATAATTATCAGAAGTCTCACCATGCTGAAATTCCGAGTTTCTTTACTTAGCCTGGCACTGTTGCTGGGGGCGTCCGCTGGCGTGCCAGCTCTCGCCAAAACGCCCGCGGTGACCACCGCTGCTGCTCAACCGCAAATCGCTTCCGGCAGCGCGATGATTGTTGATCTCAACACCAATAAGGTGATCTACGCCAGCCATCCGGATCTGGTGCGCCCGATCGCCTCGATAACCAAATTAATGACCGCGATGGTAGTGCTGGATGCACATCTGCCGCTGGATGAAAAACTGAAAGTGGATATCAGCCACACGCCGGAGATGAAAGGGGTTTACTCCCGCGTGCGCCTGAACAGTGAAATCAGCCGTAAAAACATGCTGTTGCTGGCGCTGATGTCGTCAGAAAACCGCGCCGCGGCGAGCCTCGCCCACCATTATCCGGGCGGCTACGACGCCTTCATTCGAGCGATGAATGCCAAAGCCAAAGCGCTGGGAATGAATAACACCCGTTTTGTTGAGCCGACAGGTCTGTCGATTCACAACGTCTCTACGGCGCGCGATCTGACCAAACTGCTGATTGCCAGCAAACAGTACCCGCTAATTGGGCAGCTCAGTACCACCCGTGAAGAGATGGCGACCTTTGCGAACCCGGCCTATACGCTGCCGTTTCGCAATACGAACCACCTGGTGTACCGCGAGAACTGGAATATTCAGTTAACGAAAACCGGCTTTACTAACGCGGCGGGTCACTGTCTGGTGATGCGTACCGTGTTCAACGGTAAACCGGTGGCGCTGGTGGTGATGGATGCCTTCGGCAAATATACTCACTTCGCCGATGCCAGCCGACTGCGCACCTGGATTGAAACCGGGAAAGTGCAGCCTGTTCCGGCCGCAGCATTGACGTATAAAAAGCAGAAAGCCGAGCAGATGGCGACGGCGCAGAACGATTAGGTAAAAGCAAAACGGTAACTGTGTTACCGTTTTTTATGTTTTCTCCCTCTCCCGGTGGAAGAGGGCGGGGGTGAGGGCACCAGACCGCACTGGGCCTATTCCGGCAGGGTCCAGTCTCCGTCGTTGAGCGGGCGCTGCATAATCACCGTATCCCGCCAGTCGCCTTTTTTGTAGCCCACGCTGCGCAGCTGACCGACCACTTCAAAACCGTGCTTTTTATGCAGCCGCAATGACCCGGCGTTATTATGGCCATCCCCCACAACGGCAATCATCTGACGCCAGGGACCTTGTTCGCAGCGTTCAATCAGCGCGTCCATTAGTGCACTGCCAAAACCGCGTCCGGTGGTGCTGGCATCCACGTAGATTGACTCTTCCAGCGTGAAGCGATACGCGTGTCGTGGACGGTATGGCGTGGCATAGCAATAGCCCACCACAATGCCGCGATACAGCGCCACCAGCCAGGGCAAACCGTTATCGGTCACGTTTTTCAACCGCTTACGCATTTCATCAACGGTGGGGGGGATTTCCTCAAACGACGCACGTCCGTGAAGTACATGCCATGCATAAATAGCCGAAATGGCATGCACATCGTCGGGAAGGGCATCGCGCACTTCCACTTCGGTTACGGATAAAATATCAACAGCCGACATGATGTGCCTGCTCCTCGTCAAAGAATGCCGGAGAAACGTTTCTCCGGCGAGTGCAGGTACTCTAGTACGATTGAGCTGTGCTTAACAATCTCTTAAATATGGCTGTATGAATTAATCAGATGCTTGCGTAATGGCCTGCTCTGCGTTACCGCTCTCTTTCCAGTATTTATTCCGCGTTGTTTTACCAATGCCGGGATTCATACTGTTTGTAGGGTCATTCTCGCGATAAAACTGCTTAAGTGTCTCAGGGGCTTTGTAAAGATGCCCAACGTTGTGTTCCGCAGGATATTGTGCGCCTCGTTCGCGCAGAAGGGCGAGCATCTCCTCTTTCAACGCGTGCGCGTCGACCCCTTTTTTAACGATGTAGTCCTGGTGGAAGACGTAGCACATAAAGTGGCCGTAGTAGAGCTTATGCACCAGCTTGCTGTCGATTTCCGGCGGCAGGTGTTCAAACCACTCGGTATCGTTGCGTCGCAGCGCAATATCCAGCGCCAGAATATCCTCTACTTCTTCTGAATGTACGGCCTGATAACGGATGGCGGCCCCCGCAGCGGCAAAACGGTGCAGGAACGCTTTGCTCCCCTCCTCAGGTGTACAGGCGAAGAAATCTCCCTCGGCGGTTTTGAAGAATTCGCTCAGCCAGTTTTGTGCTTCGGCGATCCCGTCCCCGGCCATTTTCAGCAGCAGGTGATGTTCATACTTGTCGCGCCAGGTTTTCATTCGCTCCGGCAGGTGGGCCGGGAAAACGTTACCCAGCTTCTGCATAAAGCGGTCGGTGAAGTGGGGTTTAAACAGCGGCACTTTCTCCAGCATTGCATCAGTGCGGCCCTTCATGGTGAAGAAGAACGGCATTTTGTCGGTGCCGAGCTTGTCGATCATCAGGAAAGTATCTTTGCCGTAGCGTTCGGCGATGTCGTAAATATCCCGATGCATATACTCGCCCGCCACCGGCAGATGCGTGAATTCGCCCAGAATATGACGACGGATTTCGGTCAGCACGTCAGGCTGATTGGTGCCGATGTAAAACACCTGCTGTTTTTTCTCGGCCGGGAAGGTGTCGAGCCGGACCGCGAAAACGGCCAGTTTGCCCGCGCAGCCGGAGGATTCAAACAGGCGATCCGGATCGGCGTTGTAACGCGCTGGTGTATCCGCGTTGATATCACGTACGCGGGTGATGTAATCGTGATCGTGGGCATGACGGCCATCGTGCTGTACGTCTTCATCTTTCACGCGATCGTCGTCGAGCTTACTCAGGATCTGCTCCGGCGTGACGCCCAGATCGATTCCCAGATGGTTCACCAGCGTCAGCTTGCCGTTTTCATCAATACGGGCATAGAGCGACATTTCGGTATAAGCCGGGCCGCGCTGCACCAGCGAACCGCCGGAATTATTACAAATCCCACCAATGACGGAGGCGCCGATGCAGGATGAACCAATCACCGAATGCGGTTCTCGCCCAAGCGGCTTAAGCGCTTTTTCCAGCGAGTAGAGGGTGGTGCCAGGGAAGGCCAGTACCTGCTCGCCTTTATCGAGCAGGTGAAGTTTGTCGAGGCGCAGGGTGCTGATAATCACGATGTCGCGATCGTAATCGTTGCCGTTCGGCGTCGAACCTTCGGTCAGGCCGGTATTAGCCGCCTGCATTAAAATAATCTTGTCCGCGGCGACGCAGGCGCTCAGGACGCGCCACAGCTCCAGCAGCGTGCCGGGAAAAACCACCGCCAGCGCATCGCCCTGTCCGGAACGAAAGCCCTTACGGTAGCGGGCAGTTTTGGCCGGGTCGGTGAGCAGGTGAGAGTGACCAACCAGGCGCGACAGTTCGTTAATAAAAGTCGTGTTATCGGCAGTTCGAACAGAAGACATCTTCCACTCCTTGTGGTGGGGCAAATTTCTCGCTGTAAAGCATAGCGCGATTAGCTGTTTAGAGGGCGCGTATTTGCGAGAAAAATCAGAGAATAACCCTGCAACGTTCTGAGGGTTTGTGGCACACTGCGCTTTTCGCACGCCCTGGCCGAGATCTTCCGGCGGAAATTGATGAGAGAGTAAAACGACATGAAATGGCTATGTTCTGTAGGTGTCGCCGTCAGCCTGGCACTGCAACCTGCGCTGGCAGATGAACTGTTTGGCAATCACCCGCTTACGCCTGAAGCACGGGACGCGTTTGTCACGGAATTGCTCAAGAAAATGACGGTCGATGAGAAGATCGGCCAGCTGCGTCTTATCAGCGTCGGCCCGGATAACCCGAAAGAGGCGATCCGCGAGATGATTAAAGAGAGCCAGGTAGGGGCGATTTTTAACACCGTGACCCGTCAGGATATCCGCAAAATGCAGGATCAGGTGATGGAACTTAGCCGCCTGAAAATTCCGCTGTTCTTCGCCTATGACGTGGTACACGGACAGCGTACCGTTTTCCCTATCAGCCTCGGTCTGGCCTCCTCCTTTAACCTCGACGCGGTGAAAACCGTCGGGCGCGTCTCGGCATATGAAGCCGCAGACGACGGCCTGAACATGACCTGGGCCCCGATGGTTGACGTCTCCCGCGATCCGCGCTGGGGCCGCGCGTCAGAGGGCTTTGGTGAAGATACTTATTTGACCGCCACGATGGGGAAAACCATGGTGGAAGCGATGCAGGGTAAAAGCCCGGCGGATCGTTATTCGGTCATGACCAGCGTCAAGCACTTCGCCGCCTATGGTGCCGTGGAAGGCGGTAAAGAGTACAACACCGTCGACATGAGCCCGCAGCGCCTGTTTAACGATTACATGCCGCCGTACAAAGCAGGCCTGGATGCCGGTAGCGGCGCGGTGATGGTCGCCCTGAACTCGCTCAACGGCACGCCTGCCACCTCTGACTCCTGGCTGCTGAAAGACGTGCTGCGCGACCAGTGGGGCTTCAAGGGCATCACCGTCTCTGACCATGGCGCCATTAAAGAGCTCATCAAACACGGTACGGCCTCCGACCCGGAAGATGCGGTGCGCGTGGCGCTCAAATCCGGCATCAACATGAGCATGAGCGACGAATATTACAGCAAATACCTGCCGGGGCTGGTGAAGAGCGGCAAGGTGACAATGGCGGAGCTGGACGATGCCACGCGTCACGTGCTGAACGTGAAATATGACATGGGGCTGTTTAACGATCCGTACAGCCACCTGGGTCCGAAAGAGTCAGACCCGGCGGACACCAATGCCGAAAGCCGTCTGCACCGTAAAGAGGCCCGTGAAGTGGCCCGTGAAAGCCTGGTGCTGCTGAAAAACCGCCTCGACACGCTGCCGCTGAAAAAATCCGGCACCATTGCGGTGGTCGGCCCGCTGGCCGACAGCAAGCGCGACGTGATGGGTAGCTGGTCTGCTGCGGGCGTGGCCGATCAGTCCGTGACCGTGCTCACCGGTATTAAAAATGCGGTCGGTGAAAACGCTAAGGTGGTGTACGCCAAAGGGGCGAACGTCACTGATGATAAAGATATCGTGACCTTCCTCAATCAGTATGAAGAGGCGGTGAAGTTGGATCCGCGCTCGCCGAAAGAGATGATTGACGAAGCGGTAAACGCCGCGAAACAGTCTGACGTGGTGGTTGCCGTGGTGGGTGAAGCACAGGGGATGGCACACGAAGCCTCCAGCCGAACGGACATCACGATCCCGCAAAGCCAGCGCGATCTGATCGCCGCCCTGAAAGCCACCGGCAAGCCGCTGGTGCTGGTGCTGATGAACGGTCGTCCACTGGCGCTGGTGAAAGAAGATCAGCAGGCTGACGCTATTCTGGAAACCTGGTTCGCCGGTACGGAAGGGGGCAACGCCATCGCCGACGTGCTGTTTGGCGATTACAACCCGTCGGGCAAACTGCCGATGTCCTTCCCGCGCTCTGTCGGGCAGATCCCGGTGTACTACAGCCACCTGAATACCGGCCGTCCGTATAACGCCGATAAGCCAAACAAGTACACCTCCCGTTACTTCGATGAAGCGAACGGCCCGCTGTATCCGTTTGGTTACGGTTTGAGCTACACCACCTTTAAGGTCTCTGACGTGAAAATGTCGGCCCCGAGCCTGAAGCGTGACGGTAAAGTGACTGCCAGCGTTGACGTGACGAACACCGGTAAACGTGAAGGTGCGACGGTGATCCAGATGTATGTTCAGGATGTGACCGCCTCCATGAGCCGTCCGGTGAAACAGCTGCGCGGCTTTGAGAAGGTCAACCTGAAACCTGGTGAAACCAAAACCATCAGCTTCCCGATCGACGTGGATGCCCTGAAGTTCTGGAACCAGCAGATGAAATACGATGCGGAACCGGGCAAGTTCAATGTCTACATTGGGGTGGATTCCGCCCGCGTGAATAAAGGCGAGTTCGAGCTGCTGTAACCTTTCCCTCCTTTGCATCCCCCGTTCACCGGGGGATGTGTCTTACCTTATGCTAAAAAGGCATTTTGCCGGGTAAATCCGCCGTTTTAAGCTACGCTTTTCTCTCAAGCCTCTGAAAAAGGCAGCAAAAAATGAGGATAGTGGAATGACGATTAAAACGGGGATGGTAGTTTCTGCGGCGTTATTCGCGGCGCTAAGCCTGCCGTTACAGGCGGCAGAACCGGTAAAAGTGGGCTCAAAGATCGACACTGAAGGTGCGCTGCTCGGGAATATTATTTTGCAGGTGCTGGAAAGCCACGGCGTGAAAACCGTGAATAAAGTTCAGCTGGGTACCACCCCCGTGGTACGCGGGGCCATCACCTCCGGCGAGCTGGATATCTACCCGGAATACACCGGCAACGGGGCATTTTTCTTCAAAGATGAAAACGATCCGGCATGGAAAAACGCCAAAGCCGGGTATGAAAAAGTCAAAAAACTCGATGCAGAACAGAACAAGCTGGTCTGGCTGACTCCGGCTCCGGCCAACAACACCTGGACCATCGCGGTGCGTAAAGACGTGGCGGAGAAAGGCAAACTGACGTCACTTGCGGATCTCAGCCGCTATCTGAAAGAGAAGGGCGACTTCAAACTTGCGGCCTCGGCGGAGTTTATCGAGCGTCCGGACGCGCTGCCTGCTTTCGAAAAAGCCTACGACTTCAAGCTCGACCAGGCACAGCTGCTCTCGCTCGCGGGCGGTGACACCGCGGTGACCATCAAGGCGGCGGCGCAGCAGACCTCCGGTGTCAATGCGGCGATGGCCTACGGTACGGACGGCCCGGTCGCGGCGCTTGGTCTGCAGACCTTAACCGATCCAAAAGGCGTTCAGCCTATTTATGCCCCCACGCCGGTGGTGCGTGAGGCGGTGCTGAAAGCCTACCCGGATATCGCCGACTGGCTCAAACCGGTCTTTGAAAAACTGGATGCAAAAACGCTGCAACAGCTCAATGCGAGCATTGCCGTAGAGGGACTGGATGCCAAAAAAGTGGCCGCCGATTTCCTGAAACAACAAGGGCTTGTGAAGTAACAGGACAGGGCTGTGCCAATAAAATGTCATAACCGCGTACTGCTGCTGTTGGCCTGTGTGGCCATTGCGGCGGTCGCGCTACCGTTTGTCAATGTGGCGCCAAACCGCCTGATGTCGGGGGAAGGGCGCGCGCTCTGGCAGGTCTGGCCGTTTACGCCGCTGCTGCTGGTTGTGGCGCTGGGTGCACTGGTTGTGCTCTCGCTCAGCCGTGGGCGGGTTGCACAGTGGCTGACGCTACTCCTCAGTGAAGGCCTCTTCATCACCTTGTTCTGGAGTGCCGGGCTTGCCGCCACGCACATGACCTCGGCGGAAAGTCCACTGGCGCGAACCACCGTGGGCAGTGGCCTGTGGCTGTGGCTGGCGCTGTGTCTGCTGGCCTGCAGCGATGCGATCCGCCGCCTGATCCCGTCGTCTGCCTGGCGCTGGGGGCTCAATGCCCAGATCTGGTGTATTCCGTTGCTGCTGCTGTTCAGCGGTGAGCTGAATAATCTCTCGCTGTTAAAAGAGTACGCCAACCGTCAGGAGGTGTTTGATGATGCGCTGGCGCAACACCTGACGATCCTCTTCGGCACGCTGTTCCCGGCGTTACTGCTGGGGGTACCGCTGGGCATGTGGTGTTATCGTCATCCCTCCCGCCAGGGCGGGGTTTTTGCCGTGCTCAACGTGATCCAGACCATCCCTTCCGTGGCCCTGTTTGGCCTGCTGATTGCGCCGCTGGCGGGGCTGGTGAAGTCATTTCCGGCGTTAGCCTCGGTCGGTATCGCCGGAACCGGATTAACCCCCGCGCTTATTGCCCTGGTGCTGTACGCGCTGCTGCCGCTGGTCCGCGGCGTGGTGGCGGGCTTAAGCCAGGTCGCGCCGGATGTACTGGAGAGCGCCCACGCGATGGGGATGAGCCGGCGACAGTGCTTCTGGCAGATCCAGCTGCCGCTCGCCTTGCCCCTGCTGCTGCGCAGCCTGCGGGTGGTGGCGGTCCAGACCGTCGGGATGGCGGTTATCGCCGCGCTGATTGGCGCAGGCGGTTTTGGCGCGCTGGTGTTCCAGGGGCTGCTGAGCAGCGCGCTGGATCTGGTGTTACTGGGCGTGGTGCCCACGATTGCACTGGCGGTCGTCATCGATGCGCTGTTTGCCTTATGGCTCGCGTTGCTCGGGAGAAGAGCCAATGATTGAATTTCACGATGTCAGTAAAACATTTGCCGGTCGTCCGGCAGCAAGTCACCTGAACCTGAATTTTGCCGAGGGGGCGTTTTCGGTACTGATTGGCACCTCGGGGTCGGGGAAGTCCACCACGCTGAAGATGATCAACCGCCTGGTGGAGCACGACAGCGGTGTAATACGTTTTGCCGGGGAAGAGATCCGCAGTCTGCCGGTGCTGGAGCTGCGTCGTCGCATGGGCTACGCCATCCAGTCCATCGGCCTGTTTCCCCACTGGACGGTCGCGCAGAACATTGCCACCGTGCTGCAGCTGGAAAAATGGTCGCGGGCAAAGAGTGACGAGAGGGTGGACGAGCTTATGTCGCTGCTGGGGTTAGAGCCTGGGCTGCGTGGCCGCTATCCGCATCAGCTTTCAGGTGGACAACAGCAGCGTGTGGGAGTGGCGCGCGCGCTGGCGGCGAACCCGCAGGTATTGCTGATGGATGAGCCTTTTGGCGCGCTCGATCCCGTTACGCGCGGGGCACTGCAGACCGAGATGACCCGCATTCACCGCATCCTTGGCCGGACGATCGTCCTCGTGACCCACGATATTGATGAGGCGCTGCGGCTTGCCGATCATCTGGTGTTGATGGACCACGGGGAAGTGATCCAGCAAGGTACGCCGCTTGAACTGCTGACCCATCCGCAGAACGATTTTGTGCGCGAGTTTTTTGGGCGCAGCGAACTGGGCGTCAGACTGCTCTCCCTGCGAACCGTCAGC
Source organism: Enterobacter sp. SENG-6 (assembly GCF_001605945.1). Classification (NCBI taxonomy): domain Bacteria; kingdom Pseudomonadati; phylum Pseudomonadota; class Gammaproteobacteria; order Enterobacterales; family Enterobacteriaceae; genus Enterobacter; species Enterobacter sp. SENG-6. The sequence goes on along the minus strand of NZ_LOMM01000055.1, from coordinate 60,318 downwards.
GATTATATGCGTCGGCAGGATGTGGCGATGGGCGGTGAACCGTTACAGGAACAGATGAGCCTGCGGGACGCGCTCTCCGCGTTTGTGGCGCGCCAGTGCGAGGTACTGCCGGTTACGGATGCCGCTGGGGCACCGTGCGGCACCCTGCATTTTCGCGATCTGCTGGCCGGGGAGGTGACGCGTGAAGGTCATGCGTGATCCGCTCCTCTGGCTGACGGGGCTTTTTGTTGCCTTACTGTTTCTAATGCCGCACAGTGCGGCGCTGTTCAGCTCGCTTTTTCCCGGCCTGCCGCGCCCCGTCTATCAGCAGGAAAGCTTTATCAATCTCGCCCTGGCGCACCTGTGGCTGGTGGCGCTCTCCAGCGCGATTGCCGTGGTGCTGGGCGTGGGGGCGGGGATTGTGGTCACCCGGCCCTGGGGGAGAGAGTTTCGCCCGCTGGTAGAGACGATTGCGGCTATCGGACAGACATTTCCGCCGGTGGCGGTACTGGCGATTGCGGTGCCGGTGATCGGGTTTGGTCAGCAACCGGCTATCATTGCGCTGATCCTTTACGGCGTGTTGCCTGTTCTTCAGGGGACGCTGGCGGGCATTGCGTCGGTACCGGCATCGGTACTGAGCGTGGCCGAAGGGATGGGCATGAGCAGCGGTCAGCGGCTGTGCAAGGTTGAGCTGCCGCTTGCGGCACCGGTGATTATCGCGGGGATCCGTACGTCGGTGATTATTAACATCGGCACGGCGACCATCGCGTCTACGGTGGGGGCCAATACTCTGGGAACGCCGATCATTATCGGCTTAAGCGGGTTCAATACGGCCTATATCGTTCAGGGTGCGGTACTGGTGGCGCTGGCGGCCATCGTTATCGATCGCCTCTTTGAACGACTGGCCCGGCTTCTCAGCCGACACCGCCACGAACAATAAATGAGTACCCGGCCAGCATCACGCCGCCGATGCCGCTTACGGCCATCAGTACAAAAAGGGTAATTACGGCCAGTTTGGTTGCCTTCATCATCTGCTCCTGTTGTTAACGGAACAATTATACGGTGAAGCGCAGCTGTTAATGAACCATTAAATGCCGTTACGTTTCATCGGGGCCCAGGGCGTAAACCGGATAACCGTGCTCCCGCCATTCCGTCAGCCGCTGTTGCTGCGAGGCGGTGGGCACTTCCCCGCACCAGACCAGCAGAGTCTGGCCGTCGAAGAATTCGGGCCGTAGCTGAGCCAGCGAATGCGCCAGCACCTCCACGCGCCAGCCCTGCTGGGTGGCGATCCAGGCTTCGAGCCACAGCCGCGTGGTATCGTGCACGTTCCAGCCAACAACCAGCGCGTCTTTTCCGCCCTTGTTTCGCGCCGAGGCCAGACAGACGGCGATATAATTGATCAGCACCCCGTCGAGCATACTCAGCAGCGCCTGCAGGGTAGAGTGCTGGCATTGCAGCCGTCGACGAAGCGGGATGAAAAGATGGTTGATTAAGGTTTGCGCCGGATAATCGCGGCCTTGCTCTTTGATCCACGCGCGCAGACGTTGAACGTTGCCCGCCTGCAGAAGCCGGAGCAGGGTTTCCTGCTGTTCGCGCCAGCGGTGTTGGGTATCGGGATCGTCATGGCAGAGCAGCGACTTTACCTTGCTCACCTGCACACCGTTATCTATCCAGCTTTTGATCTCGCGGATCCGATCGATGTCGGCATCATTGAAAAGGCGGTGACCACCGTCCGTGCGCTGCGGTTTGAGTAAACCATACCGTCGCTGCCAAGCCCGTAGCGTGACGGGATTGATATCACAAAGGAGTGCCACTTCACCGATCGTGTAAAGCGCCATATTCGCCCCCTGGCTAACGCGTCCCCAGCTTAACTGTAGACCCAGTTTGTCGAACCAGGAAGAATTGCCTTTTTTTTGTACAAATAATGCGAAGCAACCGTTATGTTCGGCAAAAGATGTGATGACGGACACGATTTACCGCTTTTTTGGACTGCTTCAAAGAAACTTCGGCGCCTTCAGTGTATGTTACGCGTTTTCAGAAGGTGCGGTTCCTGAGTATGTACGAGTTTAATCTGGTGCTGCTGTTGCTTCAGCAGATGTGCGTGTTTCTTGTCATCGCCTGGTTGATGAGTAAGACGCGTCTGTTTATCCCGCTGATGCAAGTCACCGTCCGCCTGCCGCACAAGCTCCTCTGTTATGTGACCTTCTCCATTTTCTGCATCATGGGGACCTATTTTGGCCTCCATATTGAAGACTCGATTGCCAATACGCGCGCCATCGGCGCGGTGATGGGCGGGCTGCTCGGCGGCCCCGTTGTGGGTGGCCTTGTCGGTTTAACCGGTGGGCTGCACCGCTATTCCATGGGCGGGATGACGGCGCTGAGCTGCATGATCTCGACCATCGTGGAAGGGCTGCTTGGTGGCCTGGTGCACAGCTACATGATCAAACGAGGCCGCCCGGATAAAGTCTTCAGCCCGCTTACCGCTGGCGCGATCACCTTTGTGGCCGAAATGGCGCAAATGGCGATCATTCTGCTTATCGCCCGACCTTTTGAGGACGCACTGCATCTGGTGAACAGTATTGCCGCCCCGATGATGGTCACCAACACCGTGGGCGCGGCGCTGTTTATGCGCATTCTGCTCGACAAGCGCGCCATGTTTGAGAAATACACCTCGGCGTTCTCTGCCACGGCACTGAAAGTCGCCGCTTCAACCGAGGGGATCCTGCGTCAGGGCTTTAACGAAGAAAACAGCATGAAGGTGGCGCAGGTGCTCTATCAGGAGCTGGATATTGGTGCCGTTGCGATTACCGATCGTGAAAAGCTGCTGGCCTTTACCGGTACCGGCGACGATCACCACCTTCCCGGCAGACCGATTTCGTCCGCGTATACGCTTCGTGCGATAGAGACCGGTGAGGTAGTCTATGCCGACGGTAACGAAGTGCCTTACCGCTGTTCGCTGCATCCGCAGTGTAAGCTCGGCTCTACGCTGGTTATCCCGCTGCGGGGGGAAAACCAGCGGGTGATGGGAACCATTAAGCTCTACGAAGCGAAGAACCGCTTGTTCAGCTCGATCAACCGGACGTTAGGGGAGGGGATTGCGCAGCTGCTTTCCGCGCAGATCCTGGCGGGGCAATATGAGCGGCAAAAAGCCCTGTTAACGCAGTCGGAGATTAAGCTCCTGCACGCTCAGGTGAACCCGCATTTCCTGTTTAATGCCCTCAACACCCTGAAAGCGGTGATCCGCCGCGACAGCGATCAGGCCGCGCAGCTGGTGCAGTTTCTGTCGACGTTTTTCCGCAAGAACCTGAAACGGCCGTCTGAGATTGTGACCCTGGCCGATGAGATTGAACATGTTAACGCCTACCTGCAGATTGAGCAGGCGCGCTTCCAGTCTCGTCTGCAGGTGTCGTTATCCGTGCCGGATGAGCTGGCGTATCAGCATCTCCCGGCCTTTACGCTGCAGCCTATTGTGGAAAATGCCATTAAACACGGGACATCGCAGCTTCTGGGCACCGGGGAGATCACTATTTCTGCCAGCCGTTTTAATCATCATCTGGTGCTGAATATTGAAGACAATGCCGGGCTTTACGTCCCGTCCGCTTCCGGCGGGCTGGGGATGAGCCTGGTGGATAAACGCCTGCGCGCTCACTTTGGGGATGGATGTGGCATTACCGTGGCCTGTGAGCCGGACCGATTTACCCGTATTACGTTACGATTGCCGCTGGAGGAGACCGCATGTTAAGAGTGCTGATAGTCGATGATGAACCGTTGGCACGGGAAAACCTGCGCGTGCTGTTGCAGGAGCAGAGTGACATTGAGATTGTGGGAGAGTGCGCCAATGCCATTGAAGCCATTGGTGCTGTGCATAAACTGCGCCCGGATGTGCTATTCCTCGACATCCAGATGCCCCGTATCAGCGGGCTGGAGATGGTCGGCATGCTTGATCCGGAGCATCGCCCGTATATCGTGTTTCTGACGGCGTTTGACGAATATGCCGTGAAGGCATTTGAAGAACACGCGTTCGATTACCTGCTGAAGCCGATTGAAGAGAAGCGGCTCGAAAAGACCCTGACGCGTTTACGCCAGGAGCGTACGGTACAGGACGTCACGCTGCTGCCGGAAAACCAGCAGCCGCTGAAGTTTATCCCGTGTACCGGGCATAGCCGGATTTACCTGCTGCAAATGGATGATGTGGCATTTGTCAGCAGCCGCCTGAGCGGGGTGTTTGTCACCAGCGCCGAGGGCAGTGAAGGCTTCACCGAGCTGACGCTGCGCACGCTGGAAAGCCGCACGCCGCTTGTCCGCTGCCATCGGCAGTATCTGGTTAACATGGCGCACCTGAAAGAGATCCGTCTGGAAGATAACGGTCAGGCAGAGCTGGTACTGCGGGCCGGTCAAACGGTACCCGTCAGTCGTCGCTACCTGAAAAGTTTGAAAGAGGCGATTGGGCTGTAAAACTGGTACACTGCGCGCCATTGCATCATCGACAGTTAAAGGCACTCATGCTTAGTAATGATATTCTTCGTAGCCTGCGCTACACCCTGAAAGCAAACAACAACGACATGGTGCGCATTCTTGCGCTGTCTGCCATGGAATCCACCTCTGCTGGTTTTGACACCTGGATGACCAAAGAGGACGAAGAGGGGTTTGTTCGCTGCCCTGACATTATCCTGTCAGGCTTCCTGAACGGTCTGATCTACGATAAGCGTGGCAAAGATGATTCTGCACCTGAACTGGCGCTGGAGCGTCGGGTGGACAACAACACGGTGCTGAAAAAGCTGCGTATCGCGTTCTCGCTGAAAACGGATGATATTGTGGCGATCATGACGGAGCAAAAATACCGCGTATCCGTGCCGGAAGTGACCGCCATGATGCGTGCGCCGGGCCACAAAAATTACCGCGAGTGCGGCGACCAGTTTCTGCGTAATTTCCTGCGCGGGCTGACCCACCGGGTGCATAATACGAAGGCGTGATTGCGGAATGGGTGCGGCCTGATGCCCTCATCCCGGCCCTCTCCCTGTGCGAGAGGGAGAACAAAAAAAGCCGGAGATAATCTCCGGCTTTTTTGTTATTTCACCTGCTGACCCGGCTTCGCGCCTTCGTCAGGGCTTAACAGGAAGATATCTTTCCCGCCAGGGCCTGCGGCCATCACCATCCCCTCAGAGATGCCGAAGCGCATTTTACGCGGTGCCAGGTTCGCGACCATGACGGTCTGACGGCCAATCAGTACCTGCGGATCAGGATAGGCAGAACGGATGCCGGAGAAGACGTTACGCTTCTCACCGCCCAGATCCAGCGTCAGGCGCAGCAGCTTGTCAGAGCCTTCCACGAATTCCGCGTTTTCAATCAGCGCCACGCGCAGGTCAACTTTAGCGAAATCGTCAAAGGTGATGGTCTCCTGAATCGGATCGTCAGCCAGCGGGCCGGTCACCGGTGCGGCAGCTGCTTTCACCTCTTCTTTCGAGGCTTCCACCAGGGCTTCAACCTGCTTCATTTCGATGCGATTGTAGAGCGCCTTGAAGGTATTCACCTTGTGGCCAAGCAGCGGTTGCTGAATCGCATCCCAGCTCAGTTCGGTGTTCAGGAACGCTTCTGCACGCGCTGCCAGCTGCGGCAGTACAGGCTTCAGCCAGGTCATAAGCACGCGGAACATGTTCAGACCCATGGTGCAGATCGCCTGCAGGTCAGCGTCGCGGCCTTCCTGTTTCGCGACAACCCACGGGGCCTGCTCGTCCACATAGCGGTTGGCAACATCGGCCAGCGCCATGATTTCACGAATTGCTTTACCGAATTCACGGCTTTCCCAGGCTTCGCCAACCGCAGCGGCGGCATCGGTGAAGGTTTTATACAGCTCAGGATCGGCCAGCTCGGCAGAAAGCACGCCGTCAAAACGCTTGGCGATAAAGCCCGCGTTTCGGGACGCCAGGTTCACCACCTTGTTCACGATGTCCGCGTTCACGCGTTGCACGAAATCTTCCAGGTTCAGGTCGATATCGTCGATGCGGGAAGAGAGCTTCGCCGCGTAATAATAACGCAGGCTGTCCGCATCAAAGTGGTTCAGCCAGGTGCTGGCTTTGATAAACGTCCCACGCGATTTGGACATCTTCGCGCCGTTCACCGTCACGTAGCCGTGAACAAACAGGTTGGTTGGCTTGCGGAAGTTGCTGCCTTCCAGCATTGCCGGCCAGAACAGGCTGTGGAAGTAAACGATGTCTTTGCCGATGAAGTGATACAGCTCGGCGGTGGAATCTTTCTTCCAGTATTCCTCGAAGCTGACGGTGTCGCCACGCTTGTCGCACAGGTTCTTGAAGGAGCCCATGTAGCCGATTGGCGCGTCCAGCCAGACGTAGAAATATTTGCCCGGTGCATTTGGAATTTCGAAACCAAAGTAGGGCGCATCGCGGGAAATATCCCACTGCTGCAGGCCGGATTCGAACCACTCCTGCATTTTGTTCGCTACCTGCTCCTGCAACGCGCCGCTGCGGGTCCACGCCTGCAGCATTTCGCTAAAGGATGGCAGGTCGAAGAAGAAGTGCTCGGAGTCACGCATCACAGGCGTGGCGCCGGAGACCACCGATTTCGGGTCGATCAGCTCTGTCGGGCTATAGGTAGCGCCGCACACTTCGCAGTTATCGCCGTACTGATCCGGTGATTTACATTTCGGGCAGGTGCCTTTGACGAAACGGTCCGGCAGGAACATGCCTTTTTCCGGATCGTACAGCTGAGAGATAGTGCGGTTTTTAATAAAACCGTTCTCTTTCAGACGGGTGTAGATAAGCGTTGACAGCTCTCGGTTCTCCTCGCTGTGCGTGGAGTGGTAGTTGTCATAGCTGATGTCAAAGCCAGCAAAATCGGTCTGATGCTCCTGACTCATTTCGGCAATCATCTGCTCCGGGGAAACTCCCAGCTGCTGGGCTTTCAGCATGATCGGCGTGCCGTGGGCATCGTCCGCGCAGATGAAGTTAACCTCGTGGCCGCGCATTCGCTGGTAACGGACCCAGACATCAGCCTGGATATGCTCCAGCATGTGGCCGAGGTGGATTGAGCCGTTGGCGTACGGCAGTGCGCACGTTACCAGAATTTTTTTCGCGACTTGAGTCATAGTAGGCATTACTTCTTTTAACTGTGAAAAGGGTTTTTGATATTACCAAAAGGGGCATTATTAAGTAAGCACAAACCACGGCCTTTCAGGTAAACTTGTTCATCTAAGGTCTTATTCACAAGAACAAAGGAGTCGGGATGAGTTCGCAATCCCAGGCCAAATCACCGGAAGCCTTACGAGCAATGGTCGCCGGGACGCTGGCTAACTTTCAGCATCCAACCCTGAAGCACAATCTCACTACGCTGAAAGCGTTGCACCATGTCGCATGGCTGGACGATACGCTGCATATTGAGCTGCAGATGCCGTTCGTCTGGACCAGCGCCTTCGACGCGCTGAAAGAGCAAACCAGCTCAGAGCTGCTGCGCATTACCGGTGCAAAAGCGATTGACTGGAAGCTGAGCCACAGTATCGCCACCCTCAAGCGGGTGAAAAACCAGCCCGGCGTTAACGGTGTGAAAAACATCATCGCCGTCAGCTCCGGCAAGGGCGGGGTGGGGAAATCGTCTACCGCCGTCAACCTGGCGCTCGCGCTGGCGGCCGAAGGGGCGAAGGTTGGTATTCTGGATGCGGATATCTACGGGCCGTCAATTCCCAACATGCTGGGCGCAGAAAACCAGCGTCCAACCTCGCCAGATGGAACCCACATGGCGCCAATCATGGCGCACGGTCTGGCAACGAATTCCATCGGTTATCTGGTGACTGATGACAATGCGATGGTCTGGCGTGGTCCAATGGCCAGCAAAGCGCTGATGCAGATGCTGCAGGAGACCCTGTGGCCGGATCTGGATTATCTGGTGCTGGATATGCCGCCGGGTACCGGTGATATCCAGCTGACGCTGGCGCAGAACATCCCCGTCACCGGGGCAGTTGTCGTCACTACGCCGCAGGATATCGCGCTGATCGACGCCAAAAAAGGCATCGTGATGTTTGAGAAAGTCGAGGTGCCTGTGCTCGGTATCGTCGAGAACATGAGCATGCACATCTGCAGCAACTGTGGTCATCACGAGCCTATCTTCGGCACCGGCGGTGCAGAAAAACTGGCGGCGCAGTATCACACCCAGCTGTTGGGACAGATGCCGCTGCACATCACGCTGCGTGAAGATCTGGATAGCGGGAAACCGACGGTCATCAACCGCCCGGACAGTGAGTTTGCGGAGTTGTACCGTCAGCTGGCGGGGCGCGTTGCGGCGCAGCTTTACTGGCAGGGGGAAGTCATTCCTGGCGAAATCGCCTTCCGCGCGGTGTAATTCTTCTGCGCTTGAGTGCCGGGTGGCGCTTCGCTTACCCGGCCTACAAATGGCACCATCATGTAGGTCGGGTAAGGCGAAGCCGCCACCCGACATTAACGCAATCGGTAATGCATCAGATAGTACTCTCCCTCCGGAGAATCCCCCGTTGCCTCGATGTGCCAGCCATGACGCTGATAAAACGCGATAGCCCGTTCGTTTCTCACCAGGCACTTTAACGCCCCCGTACTGGTAAACGTTTTTTGTACCTGTTCCAGCAGCAAACGGCCAACACCCAGGCTCTGATACTGCGGATCAACGAACAGATTGTGCAGAAAGTTATCATTCGTCCAGACTGACGCAAAGCCCACACGATGGCCGTTCTGTACAGCAACCCAAATCACTTCGTCTCGGGTTGCCTCGTCAAAATCTTCGAGTTGCCATTCTGCACCGTTCAGCCACGGCCACGCCTCGCGGCGGGCATGCAGGTAAAGGGTGCGCAGGAAAGGACGATCGCTCTCCTGCCACGGCCGAATATGGACGGTATCAGCGATGATAGAAGATATCTCCGTTATAGGCTTTATAGATCTTACCGTCGGCATCGCCGATCAGGACATAGTTCTCGCCCATATAGGTCCAGTGCGTACCCGCATCCGGCGCCGGGAGGTTACGCAGTTGATACTGTTTGATGGTGTATTCAGGGGTTTGATACAGCGCCGGAGCCGTGTCGCCAATTTTGAACTTCGTGAAATCAGCAATGAACTCTTGTTCTTCATAAGCTTTGATGCCGCCAGATGCTGACGCCGTTTGCGGGGCTGCCGAAGCCGCGCTCGCAAGAGACATTACTACACCCAGAAGCAGCCATGTACGCTTAGCCATTTTTTCTCCAGTTATACCGTTACTGATACGCTCAGCCTGCTGTGTTGACGATATGGCAGACAGCCTATTTTAAGTATCCCAGCAGAGCCTGTTAGAAAAAAAATGTAACAAAAGTGGACGGTTTTGTGTAGATCAAACGGTTAATACTATTTTGTTTATGAATATTATTTCCTAGGACTTATTCAGAACGGAAATATTTTTTTTAATTAATTCTGAAAATATAAGTTTACTCTAAATTTGTGACCTGAAATGCATGCATTTCATTTGAAGACGATTTAAACTTCTAAAAGCGGAGCGGTTTAATTCTCAATTCTACGTGGTTCCGGTCCTTCAGTTCATTCTACACATCATTCAGTGATGTGTAATTTTACGTAATTGCTTGAAAAACAGCATGTTGAAAAAGTAGGCGATTCTTCCGGAATGGCCTGTTATGCGTTTTTTGCGCTCATGAATGAAATATTAATTCTAATGAAAAACACAACCACATTATCTGTAATATTCTTAGCGATAAGTCAGTTGACGGGCTGCGTATTTTCTCCCGGGCAAACATTAAGCTCAGCGGGAAAAAACGTCATTACGTCGGGTGATGAAAATAATAATTTAGATAAGCGCGTGGATCTCTATCCTGTTACCCCTTCATTGATTGAGAAATTGCGCCCTGCCGTCACCAAATCTCAGTCTAATCCTAAGCTCGATGAGCAGGTCAGAAACTGGGAGTACCGCATTGGAACCGGTGATATTTTGACCGTAACCGTCTGGGATCACCCTGAACTGACAACACCGGCCGGACAGTATCGCAGTGCCAGTGACACCGGCAACTGGGTCAACGCCGACGGTACGCTCTTCTATCCCTATGTCGGCAAACTCCCGGTGGCAGGAAAAACGGTCTCTGAAGTCAGGGAAGAGATCGCCAAACGGCTGGATAGCGTGATCGAAAGCCCGCAGGTGGACGTCAGCGTGGCTGCCTTCCGCTCGCAAAAAGCCTATGTCACTGGCGAAGTCGTCAAATCTGGCCAGCAAGCAATCACCAATATTCCCCTGACGGTCATGGATGCCGTCAACGCGGCAGGCGGGCTTTCTGCCGATGCGGACTGGCGCAATGTGGTTCTCACTCACGAGGGGAAAGATTCGCGCCTCTCTCTGTATGCGCTGATGCAGCACGGCGACCTGACGCAAAATAAGCTGCTCTATCCGGGCGATATTCTTTTTGTGCCTCGTAATGACGCCCTGAAAGTCTTCGTGATGGGGGAGGTGATCAAGCAGAGCACGCTCAAGATGGACAGGAGCGGAATGACCCTTGCTGAAGCGCTGAGCAATGCGGGCGGCCTGAATCAGGATATGGCCGATGCGACGGGCATTTTTGTTATTCGCTCCATTGCCAAAGGCAACGACGCGGGAAAAATTGCCAACATTTATCAGCTTAACGCGCAGGATGCCTCCGCAATGGTGTTGGGCACCGAATTCCAGCTTGAGCCGTACGACATTGTCTACGTCACCACGGCACCGCTGTCACGCTGGAATCGCGTCATTACGCAGCTCGTGCCGACCATCAGTGGCGTTCATGACCTGACCGAAACGGTCCGTTACATCAGATCGTGGCCGCAATAATGTTTGATTCCATCTTAGTGGTCTGCACCGGCAATATTTGTCGCTCGCCGATTGGCGAGCGGCTGTTGCGCCAGCTGCTACCGGGAAAACGGATAACCTCGGCAGGTATCTATGGGCTGGAGGGCAGCCCGGCGGATGTCAGCGCTCAGGACGTGGCTAGGCGACATGGGATCTCACTTGAGGGACATCGCGCGCGCAAACTGACCCCGCAGATCATGCGGGAATCGGATCTGATTCTGGTGATGGAACCTGCCCATCTTCGCTTTATCTCTGACATGGCCCCGGAAATTCGCGGCAAATCGCTGCTTTTTGGGCAATGGCTGGGGCCGCAGGACATCCCCGATCCCTATTGTAAAAGTCGTGAAGCGTTCGATTATGTTTTCGGTCTGCTGGGCAAAGCCAGTCAGGAATGGGCTCATCGTTTGAGTCAACAAGGAATGAAGCGTTAATGTCGTCTTACACAACAGACAGTTACGGTGCGGCAGCACCGGAGAATCATGAAATCGATCTCATTAGCCTGCTCGGCGAGGTGATCGATCACCGTGCAGTCATTTTATCGATAACTTTCCTGTTCACCCTGCTGGCGGGGCTGTATGCCTTTCTGGCCACGCCCGTTTATCGCGCTGATGCCTTAATCCAGGTAGAAGGAAAGCAGGATAACAGCCTGCTCAAAAATTTAAGGCAGTTTGGGAGTGAGATGTCTCCCGATGTCGAACCTGAAATTCTTCTGCTTAAATCGCGGATGATCCTGGGCGCAACCGTCGATGAATTAGGCCTAACGCAGCACGTGACGCAGCGTACGTTCCCGGTAGTGGGACGTCTGTGGGCACGATTGCAGGGCCGTAAACCGGCGACGGTTGCCCTTGGCTGGCTGCAACTTCCCCCTGTCGAAGGCAAACCTCGCACCCTTGTGCTCACTGTGCTGGAAAAAGGGGCATACCGGCTGGAGGGGGATAACTTTTATGCCGAGGGCAGGGAAGGGAAACCGCTGGAAAAAGCCGGCGTTTCACTGTTGGTGGTGAAAATGAATGCGCCAACGGGCACGCAATTCACGGTGCAAAACAGCACCCGTCTGGAAGCTATCAATACGCTCAGCACCCAATTTAGCGTCGTTGAATCGGCAAAGCAGAGTGGGGTGCTGACGCTCACGCTGACCGGAAACGATCCTGAGCGCATTGCGCATGTGCTTGACCGGATTGCCAACAACTATCTGCAGCAAAACATTGCGCGCCAGGAAGCACAGGATGCCCGCAGTCTTGCATTTTTGCAGAAGCAATTGCCTAAAATCAGAAGCGAACTGGATCTGGCTGAAGAGCGGCTGAATCAGTATCGCAAACAGCGTGATTCGGTGGATCTCTCCCTGGAAGCGAAATCGGTTCTCGAGCAGATTGTGAATATCGAAAACCAGCTCAACGAGCTGACGTTTCGTGAGGCGGAGATTTCTCAGCTGTTCAAGAAAGATCACCCGAACTACCGCGCCTTGCGTGAAAAGCGTCAGACGCTTGAGCAGGAGAAGGTCCGCCTTAATCAGCGTGTCGCCGCCATGCCATCGACTCAGCAGGACATTTTGCGCCTCAGTCGGGATGTGGAGTCAGGCCGCACCATCTATTTGCAGCTCCTCACCCGTCAGCAGGAGCTGAACATTTCGCGCTCCAGCGCCATTGGTAACGTGCGAATTATCGACAGCGCGGTGACGCAACCCGATCCCATCAAACCGCGAAAGCTGGTGGTCATCGTCTTAGGCATCCTGTTGGGGCTGATATGCTCGATGGGGCTGGTCCTGGTCCGCATGGCGCTCAGACGCGGCATCAACACCTCCGAGCAACTGGAAGGGCTTGGCGTACAGGTGATGGCCACCTTGCCCCGTTCCCTGTGGCTGTGGAAAAAAACCAACCTGCGTAAAAAACGTGTTTTTGGCTCACGCTGGAGACACAAGGTTGTCGATGTCCCTTTCCTGCCGGTTGATCGGCCTGCGGATGTTTTTGTCGAGGCCGTGCGGGGGCTGCGCACCAGCCTGCATTTCACCTTGCAGGATGCCGCTAACCGGATCGTGATGATTTCTGGCCCAACGCAGGACTGCGGTAAAACCCTTGTCAGCACCTCGCTGGCCGCGATTGAGGCGCAGGCCGGGCTCAGGGTGTTATTCATCGATGCGGATATGCGCGAAGGCTATGTACACAACATCTTCGATCTGAAAAACCATACCGGGCTTTCTGACGTGCTTGACGGAAAATGTCATTTCCAGGCGGCGATTCAGCGCTATGAGAAAGGCAACATTGATGTGCTGACCTGCGGGCCGGTTCCGTTACGCCCCTCTGAACTGCTGATGAGCGAACGCTTCAGGGCGTTAATGACCTGGGCAGACGAGCATTATGATCTTGTGATCCTCGATACCCCGCCGGTGCTGGCCGTAACGGACGCCTCAGTGGCTGCTCCGGTGGCCGCCACCTCGCTGCTGGTGGCCCGCTATGGTAAAACCAGCCTCAAAGAGATGGAGAACAGCATTAAGCGTTTGCAGCAAACGGGGGCGCATATCAACGGCACCGTGCTGAATGATGTAGTGAAATCAGCAGCGCTGTATTACCGTGCAGGCTATGGCCATTACGAGTATGGCCAACGCCCGACACGGCAACCACGCAAGGATTAGTGCTTCACCAGCGTGGCAAAGTAATACACCAGCGGAATGGCGAGGATCCAAAGACCAACGGGGATTTCTCGCCATTTTCCTGCAATCGCTTTAATGACGATGTAAAACAGCAGCCCTCCCGCAATCCCTGTCCCGAAGCTGTTGGCAATCAGCGTAATCATTACCATCATCAGCACCGGCAGCCCGTCGGTGAAGTTTGCCAGATCCACCTTACGCAGGCCGCTGAACATATTCAGGCCGATCAGGATCAGGGCAGGGGCGGTGGCTTCTTTTGGGATCATGAGCGCAACGGGCGTAAACAGCAGCATCAGCAGGAACATGACCGCAGCGGCCAGCGCCGTCATGCCGGTTTTACCCCCTGCTTCTGCGGCCGCGGAGGATTCAATCAGCGCCGTGGCGGCAGGAATGCCCACCCACGGGCCAATCGCGGCGGCAATCGAGTCCACCATAAACGGGCGATTAATGTTTGCCATATTGCCCTCTTCATCCAGCAGCCCGGCTTCACCTCCCACCGCCAGCGTGGTGCCCATGGTGGAGAAAAACTCCGATGCGAAAAAGACAAACAGGAACGGCAGGAAGGCAATATTCAGCGCGCCCAGCATGTCGATATGGCTCAGCACCGGCGTCAGTGAGTGAGGCATATCAATAAAGCTGGCTGGAAGGTGGGTCACCCCCATCGGAATGCCCACGAGGGTGGCAAACAAAATGGCCCACAAAATGGCGCCCGGAATGCGACGCGCCTGCAGGGCAATGGCGAGGAACAGACCGCTGAGCGCCACCAGCGCGCCTGGGGAGAGAAAATCACCCAGCATCAGCGCGTTCGTTTTTGCGTTAGCCAGCACCAGCCCGGCATTGCGAAAGCCCAGTACGGCGACAAAAAGACCGATAGAGGCCGTCAGTCCCAGTTTGATGGACTGCGGTACGGAGCGGGTCACAACCTCTCGCAGGCCAAAACGGGTGAGCAGGAAGAACAAAATTCCCGACCAGCAGGCAATGCCCAGACCAATTTGCCAGCCGATGCCTTCACTGCCTGCCAGCGTTACCCCAACCAGCACTGAGCCACCAATGCCGGGCCCGACAATAAACGGCAGGTTGGCGTAAAACGCCATCAGCAGCGTACCGGCCACAAACACCAAAATGGTGCCGGTGGTCGCCGCGCCTTTGTCCATCCCGCCCACGGCCAACAGCCCCGGGATGACCACCAGCAAATAGGCGGCGGCGAGAAAACCGGTGAGACCGGCCAGACACTCTGTGCGCACAGTACTGCCGCGCGTATGCAGTGAAAAACGACGTTCAAGCCAGTTCCCTGGTGCTGGCGAATTAACGGTATTGTCGGCCATTATCCGGCTCTCCTTCGGTATTATTGTGTGGTGTCCGGGGTTTCCCGGTAAGAAATCAGCGGATCGACAATCTGGCGCGTGCTGCCATCGGTCAGTCCAAGATCGGTTAAATGCGGCCCGGCGTTGCAGGCAAGGCACGTCCCTTCAATGGCTTTAAATACTCTGTATGGCGGCTCCCAGTCGGCAATCTGGCTGCTGCGTTCACGCAGTTCACGAAACTGGCGCGCCAGTTCCGCAGGGGCGAGTTCTGACAACATCCCCGCAATGGGCATCGCCACATGGGCGATCACGTCCCCGTTCTGGACCAGCGCCATCCCGCCACCGCTTTGGATCAGCGTGTTGGCGGCCAGTGCCATGTCATCAGGATTGCGTCCCAGTACCACCAGGTTGTGTGAATCGTGGGAGTAGCTGGTGGCAATGGCCCCCCGCAGCTCTCCCCAGCCTTCCAGCAGGGCGATTTGCGGTTTTGCCGCATGGCGCGCGTGGCGGTGCTGAACCCAAATCAGGCTAAAACCAGCCGGTATCTCAACGCGTCCGTCACGTACCCGGGCGTCGGTTTCTCCCCAGCGGGTAAAACGTGCGCCGCTGATATGACGCAGGCGCGCCACACCGTGGTTTGCGTTGTCGATGCGCATGTAAAAATCTCTGGCGGTCAGCGACGACAGGCGCACGGTATCCCGGGGCAGCGTCAGGGGCGTATCAACAATCGGCTCGATCATCGCTCCGTCACGGGCAATGCATTTTCCGGCGACGTACACCCGGCGAGCCGTCAGTTTATCCAGTGAATCGAACACCACCAGATCCGCACGACGACCCGCGGCAATCAGCCCGAGATCGTTACGCTGCAGGCGCAGGGAAGCATTCAGGGTGGCAAACCGCAGCGCGTCCGTCGCCGGAAGGCCATGTTCAATCAGCAGGTTGAGCAGGGCGATGATGCCGCCTTTTTCCATCAGGATGTCCGGTGGGACATCATCAGTGCAGACCGTGATTTGTGACGACAGATGCGGCAGCGTTTTCAGCGCGCTGACGATATCAGGCAGCAGATAAGGATGCGAGCCGCGGATCTCCAGCGTCAGCCCGGCGCGTAATTTTTCCAGCGCATCGTCGGCGGAGGTGAGTTCATGATCGGAGGTGACGCCCGCCGCCAGATACGCCTGTAAATCCGCGCCGCTCAGACCACGCGCGTGACCTTCAATCAGCTTCCCACTTTCCAGCCCGGCCTGCAGGATCTCCAGCATACGCTGACTGCCATTCAGCACCCCGTGCATGTCCATCACTTCCGCCACGCCGCGCACTTCGGGCCAGCCAAGCAGGGTATTCATCTCTTCGCCCGCAAAGTCTGCGCCGGACATCTCCAGCCCCGGTGTGGAAGGAACGCTCGATGGCGCCGCGACCATTACCTGCAGTGGCAGGTTGCGGCTCGCCTCAATGGCAAAGCGGACGCCCTCAATGCCCAGCACGTTTGCCAGCTCGTGCGGATCCCAGAACACCGCAGTGGTGCCCTGCGCCAGTACGATCTCTGCGTAGCGGGCGGGCAGCAGGTGCGAGCTTTCAAGGTGAACATGCGTGTCCATTAGCCCCGGAGAGAGAAACTGGTTATTCAGGTCATGCGTCTCAAGCGCATCGTTGCGGCTGCCGCGTGGATGGACGCTGGCGATAAGCGAGCCGACGATGCCCACATCCACGTCGCGGATCTCACCGGTTGCCATATCAACAACTCGGGTATGCGTAAGCAACAGGTCAAACGGCGTTTCGCCTCGTGCAGCCTTCACGGCGCGGCGTCGGGTTTCGGCAGTCATGCAATTAACAGTTCCAGCATTGAAATATTGACGTTACTCTATGCACCCGGCAAACGTTTGCCCAGCTGATAAAATTTATCGCCCGATAACCCCGGGTTATTCTGTGACGCGTGTAATGGATAATGATGACGGAACCCTGGCAGCGCTTGCCTGCGCTCTCCCTTCGGCAGCTACAGTATTTTGTCACTCTGGCGCAGCTGCGTCATTTTACGGATACCGCCAGTAAACTGGCCATCAGCCAGCCGGCGCTCAGCAGCGCCCTGCGGCAAATCGAAACCGTGCTCGGCGGTAAACTGGTTAACCGTACCGCGTCGGCGGTCACGCTGACCGAGCTGGGTCACGCCATTCTGCCACACGCCCAGCGGGTACTCAGCGTGGCGCAGCTGGCGTTTGATGATATGCAGCAGATTGTGCAGGCCGGCGGCGACGGCACGGTGCGGATCGGTCTGGTGCCTTCAGTCAGTTCGCTACTGTTTCCGCTGCTGCCGCAGACGCTGGCGCAGGCTTTTCCGCGCCTGCGGGTGGAGTTTCACGACCAGACCAACGATGCGCTGGTGGCGCAACTGCTGAAAGGGCAGATTGATTTTGGCATCGGGGCACTGGACAACTCGGTACCCGAACAGCTGGACGTGTTCCCGCTGCAGGAGGATCCGTTTGTGGCCGTGTTGCACTGCGACGATCCGCTCGCCGCGTCGGCACATGTTCCCTGGAAACAGCTGGTGGGCCGGGATATTGCCGTTTTCTCAAAAGGCAATATTCAGCGGCTGGTCAATGCGTTTGCCGAAAGCCACCGTCTGTCCCTGCAGACCCGTTATCAGGTGGACTATATCGAGACATTATACGGGCTGGTGCGCTCGAAGCTTGCCGTGGGGATATTGCCTCAGCTTTATACCACCCACCTGCAGGACCCGCAGCTTAAGGTGGTTCACCTTCAGCAACCGGCCCTGGCGCGCACGGTGGCGCTGATGCGTGCCCCGCAGGCGCTGCCTCCGCTCATTGAATCCTGCTTTACCCTGATGGTTAATACCTTACGCACCAGGTAGGGCGACACTTCTTTACAGCGAAACGGCGCGCAGCTCGCTAAGATGACTTTCGTTAAATCACGAGGTCATAATGGAAAACCGCAAATTCAGCCAACTGCGCCGCTGGGCGCGGGAAGGGATCATACTCGTACTGCTGGCGCTGGCCGTGATGTGGGGTGTGGATCAGTACCGCAAGCCGACATTACCCGCCACGTTTAGCGCTACCCCAATGCAGGGCATTGATGGCTCAGTACATGACATTGCCGCACTCAGTCAGGATCGGCCGCTGCTGATTTACGTCTGGGCGACCTGGTGCAGCATCTGCCGTTATACCACGCCTGCGGTCAATAGGCTGGCAGAAGAGGGCGGTAACGTGGTGAGTATTGCCATGCGCTCTGGTGATGACGCTAAGCTTGCGCGCTGGGTCGAAAAGAAACAGCTGAAAATGCCGGTGATTAATGACGAAAACGGTGCGCTGTCACAGCAATGGCAGGTTAGCGTAGCACCGACGCTGGTGCTGGTCTCTAAAGGCAATGTCGTCAGTACAACAACGGGCTGGACAAGCTACTGGGGATTAAAAGTCAGGATGTGGTGGGCAGGGTTATAAAAATAGCCCCTCTTCCGGTGGAAGAGGGGCTGTGTATTACTTCGCCAGAACTTCCTGCGCAGTACGCTCAACCAGAGACAGCAGGGTTTTGATATCCTCCAGCGTCACGGTTGGGTTCAGCAGCGTCAGCTTCAGACAGGTCACGCCGTTATGCTCGGTCACGCCGACGTTTGCACGGCCGGACTCCAGCAGCGCATCACCAATTTTCTGGTTCAGCAGGGCGATACCAGCATCATCTGCCTGCACCTCGCCACGGAAGCGGAACAGCACGCTTGCCAGCTGTGGCTGCATAACCAGTTCCAGAGCGGGCTGCTCTTTCACATAAGCTGCAACCTGCTGTGCCAGCGTCACGCCGTGATCGATAATCGCCGCGTATTGCTCCTGACCCAGCGCTTCCAGGCTCATCCACAGCTTCAGTGCGTCGAAACGGCGTGTGGTCTGCAGCGATTTGGAAACCAGGTTCGGCACGCCGGCTTCTTCGTCGAACTCAGAGTTCAGGTAAGCCGCCTGATAGCGCATCAGTTCATAGTGGCGCGCTTCCTTCAGCAGGAATGCACCGCAGCTGATGGTCTGGAAGAACTGTTTGTGGAAGTCCAGAGTAACGGAATCCACCAGTTCAATGCCGTCCAGGTAGTGACGATACTGCTCAGACATCAGCAGTGCGCCGCCCCAGGCCGCATCAACGTGTACCCAGATATTCTGTTTCGCCGCCAGTTCAGCAATGGCACGCAGCGGGTCAATAGCACCGGCATCGGTGGTTCCGGCTGTCGCGACAATCGCCAGGATCTGTTCGCCGTTGGCGTTGCACTGCTCGATTTTCGCCGCCAGATCGGTCAGATCCATGCGAGAGAATTCGTCAGTTTTCACCTGCACGACGGACTGATAACCCAGCCCCATCAGCGCCATGTTTTTCTGCACGGAGAAGTGCGCGTTTTCGGAGCACAGTACGCGGATCTTACGCAGATCGCCCGTCAGACCATCCTGCTGGACAGAGTGGCCCAGACGTGCGAAGAACGCATCACGTGCCAGCATCAGACCCATCAGGTTGCTCTGGGTGCCGCCGCTGGTGAAGACACCCGCGTCGCCAGCCTGATAACCCACGCGGGTACGCAGCCATTCGATCAGTTTGATCTCAATAATGGTTGCGGACGGGCTTTGATCCCAGGAGTCCATGCTCTGGTTAGTGGCGTTAATCAGCACTTCCGCCGCCTGGCTAACGACCAGGCTTGGGCAGTGCAGGTGCGCCACACACTGCGGGTGATGAACGGACAAACTGTCTTTCAGGAAAAACTCCACGGCGCGTTCAATCGCCGCTTCGTTGCCCAGCCCTTTCGGGTTGAAATCCAGCTTAATGCGGTCGCGCAGTTCCGCGACCGTTTTGCCCTGATACATCTCAGGCTGTTTCAGCCACTGCATCACAGCCTGAGTGCTTTGTTCAATCGCCTGCTGGTAAGCTTCAATGCTCTGCGCAGAGGAGAACAAAATTGGGTTTGAATCAGACATCGTAATCAACAACTCCGGTTACGCCGGGCGAACGCCCGCAGCAAGCAGTGCCTGCTCGAATTTATCCAGGAAGACTTTCAGCTCATCATCGCTGATCAGCAGAGAAGGCAGCAGACGCAGAACGATACCGTTACGACCACCGCGCTCCAGAATCAGACCGGCTTCGAAGCACTTCTTCTGAATCAGTGCAGACAGCTCGCCATCACCCGGGAAGCAACCCATGTGGTCAGCGGCTTCGTGTGGTTTAACGATCTCAATACCGATCATCATGCCCAGACCGCGAACGTGGCCGATAACCGGATAGCGTTTCGCCATCTCGTTCAGCTGGCCTTTCAGCCATTCGCCCTGTGCAGCCACTTTGCCAGCGATGTTCTGGTCTTTCAGGATCTTCAGCGTCGTCAGACCGGTTGCCATCGCCAGCTGGTTGCCGCGGAAGGTGCCGGTGTGGTGACCTGGTGCCCATGCATCGAACTGCTTTTTGATACCCAGCACAGCCAGTGGCAGACCGCCACCAACGGCTTTAGACATCACGATGATGTCTGGCTCAATACCAGCGTGTTCGAACGCGAAGAATTTACCGGTACGGGCAAAGCCTGCCTGAACTTCGTCCAGGATCAGCAGAATGCCGTGTTCCTGAGTCACTTTACGGATGCGCTGCAGCCACTCAACCGGAGCCGGGTTCACGCCGCCTTCACCCTGAACGGCTTCCAGGATTACCGCAGCAGGTTTACGCACGCCGCTTTCAACGTCGTTGATCAGGTTTTCGAAGTAGTAGGTCAGCGCTTTCACGCCCGCTTCACCGCCGATACCCAGTGGGCAACGGTACTGGTGTGGGTAAGGCATGAACTGCACTTCTGGCATCATACCGTCTACCGCTTCTTTCGGAGACAGGTTACCGGTCACGGACAGTGCACCGTGAGTCATACCGTGGTAACCCCCCGAGAAGCTGATGATACCGCTACGGCCGGTGACTTTTTTCGCCAGCTTCAGCGCCGCTTCCACGGCGTCAGCACCGGATGGACCGGTGAACTGCAGGCAGTACTCTTTGCCCTGACCAGGCAGCAGAGAGAGCAGGTATTCGGAAAACGCGTCTTTCAGAGGCGTAGTCAGATCCAGAGTATGTAACGGCAAGCCGCTGGTAATGACATTTTGGATGCTTTTCAGCACATCAGGGTGGTTATGGCCAAGCGCGAGGGTGCCTGCGCCTGCTAAACAGTCAAGGTATTCTTTATTATCTGCATCGGTGATCCACACGCCTTCTGCTTTAGTGATGGCTAAAGGCAGTTTGCGCGGATAACTCCTGACGTTAGATTCAAACTCGGCCTGACGGGCCAGATAGGTTTCGTTGCTTTTGTGGGCATCTACGGTGTCAATACGGACTTTATCCGTCATCATATCACTCCTACAACCGCCGCTTCGTTATGAGCCACGATTGAATAAAAAGTTAAAAAACAGATGGGGGCCTGAAAAAAACGCCGCCAATATAGAGCCTTTTGCCACGGGGCTCAATGGTTAATTTGTTTACTGTTTTGTGACATGGGGCACAGGGGACGGAATATCCCCGTTTTGAGAAAGAAAATTATGCGTTATGGCAAATAAAAACAGCCGGTTACGTGCTAACTGCCCGGAGGGTAAAATCATAAAAAAGAGTGTGACAAATCGTGCCATTTTTCCCTGAAAGGGAGGTTGACCGCCTCCTTAGCCTGCTTATTACTGCGACAGGGCTAAAAAGCGGTGGTCATCATCGATGCGTAATGGAATTCCGCATTAAAAATGGACTTTCAACGCGCGTGGTTTCCCGATGGGTTTCACCGTGAATAATATGCAGGGCACTGAGGCGACCAATTTCATAATGCGGCAGTTGAACCGTTGAAAGAGGCGGAAGAAAGAGTTCTCCAATGCCCACCATATTGTCATAGCCGATCACCGCGATATCTTCAGGGATGCGAATCCCTTGCGCCAGCAGGGTCTGGTAAACCATCAATGCGATACGATCGTTGCCGCAGATAACCGAGTCGAACTGGGGAAGACCATTCTGAATGTGCGCCTGCAGAACTGACGGAATGTCGCGATAGTGCTCGTCCCCAAACGCCATATAACTATGATCCAGACGGTCCGGGTCGAGCCCCGCTTCACGGCATGCACGTTCCAGCCCGTGACGGCGTCGGGTTGTGGCCAGATGATCTGCGGGTAAATGCAGGCACAGGGGCTGTCGATAGCCTGCGGCGAGTAACGCCTGTACGGCGGCGTACTGCCCCTGTTCATCATCAGGAATATAGCTGGCGACCTTTTCATCGATACTTTCGCAGTTGGCCAGCACGCAGGGAAGGGTAAGGAGCTTGGCCGGGAGAGGAACCTGACGTAATCCCATTGTGGTGTAAATAATGCCGTCCGGGCGGTGAGAGAGCAGCAGATCGACGATTGCCTCCGGGTTGTCATCGGTAAACATATTCATGACGAAACTGTTCCAGCCGTGCATCCGGGCCGTCTCTTCAATGGACAGCGTAATCTCCACCGAGAAAGGTGTCGTCACCGTATCGAGTGCCAGCACGCCTATGGTTTTTGGCGAGGCATGCGCGCCGCGTACTTTCTTGGCGGAAAGATCGGGTACGTAGCTGGTCTGCTCAATAGCCTGCTGTACGCGTGCCAACGTTTCCGGTTTAAGGCGCTCCGGGTTGTTAAGCGCACGTGAGACGGTCATCAGCGATACGTTAGCCAGCTTTGCGACGTCCTTCAGGGAAGCCATTTTCTTACTCCGTTAATGTCACGTGTTAAAGAGTATACAACTAAGTTACTGATGTAAAAGGAAAGTGGGTGTGTGAGTGGAGCCAGACAAATATCAATGATGAATAGTTGATCGCGATCTCACTTCTGTAATGTTAACGTTAACTTTCGTGATTAACATCATGAATCTGATCCAAACCGCATGAGTAGCGCTCAATGTTAACGTTATCATTTTGTCATTACTCCAACATGAGAATGTCATGATGAAAACGCATCACTCTCACAGCTACCCCTTATTGAGCGCATTACTGTTTTTCTTTTTTGTCACCTGGTCTTCTTCCGGCTCTTTGCTTTCCATCTGGCTCCACCAAGAGGTGGGCTTAAAAGCGGGCGACACCGGCATTATCTATGCCGTGCTTTCTGTCTCCGCGCTTTTCGCTCAAATCTGCTATGGATTCATTCAGGACAAACTTGGTCTGCGCAAGAACCTGCTCTGGTTTCTGACCAGCCTGCTCATTCTTTCTGGTCCGGCCTTTTTGCTGTTTGGTTATCTGCTGCAGATTAACGTTTTACTCGGCAGTATTTTCGGCGGGATTTATATCGGCCTGACGTTTAACGGTGGGATAGGGGTACTGGAGTCCTATACCGAGCGTGTCGCCCGCCAGAGCCAGTTTGAGTTCGGCAAGGCGAGGATGTGGGGATCGCTTGGCTGGGCGGTGGCAACCTTTTTCGCGGGACTTCTGTTTAACATTAATCCGAAGCTGAACTTCGCTGTCGCAAGCTCTGCAGGACTGCTGTTTTTTGTTTTGCTGGCGCGTCTCAGGGTCTCTTCCGCCCCGCACGCCATGCAGGAAGCGGTGTCAGGCGGTAAAGTCACGCTGGAAGATGCATTGCGTCTGCTGACGCTGCCGCGGTTCTGGGCGCTGGTATTTTTTGTTATCGGCACCTGTATTTATGGCGTTTACGACCAGCAGTTCCCGGTCTATTTCTCCTCCCAGTTCCCGACGTTACAGGAAGGAAACGCCATGTATGGCTATCTCAACTCCTTCCAGGTTTTCCTTGAGGCGGCGGGCATGTTCTGCGCGCCATGGCTGGTGAATCGCCTTGGCGCAAAGAATGGCCTGATTTTTGCGGGAATGGTGATGGCGATGCGTATGGTGGCTTCGGGGCTGGTTGAGGGGCCGGTACTGATCTCCATTACCAAGCTATTGCACGCGGTCGAACTGCCCGTTTTGCTGGTCTCAATTTTTAAATACAACAGCTTACATTTTGATAAACGGCTCTCTTCCACCCTCTATCTGGTGGGCTTTGCCTGTACCAGCTCAGTGATCGCCTCGGTCCTGTCGCCGCTGGCGGGTTACAGCTATGAGAAATACGGCTTCGCCCAGTCCTATCTCATTATGGGGCTGTTAGTTTTCAGCACCACGTTTATCTCCATCTTCCTGTTGCGCTCGGGTAAATCCTCTTCTGACCCGCTCATGCCGCAACCTTCCACCATCTGATCGAAAGAGTAGAGAAATGACGTATTCAATTACTAAAGCAGAGCAGGAACTTCAGTCCAGACGCGAAGGGCTCAATCTGCGCTGGTATCCGCGTTACCACCTCGCTGCGCGCGCTGGCTGGATGAACGACCCAAATGGCCTGGTCTGGTTTGACGGCTGGTATCACGCTTTTTACCAGCATCATCCGTACTCCACCCAGTGGGGGCCTATGCACTGGGGCCATGCGCGCAGCAAGGATTTAGTTCACTGGGAGCATCTCCCCGTTGCGCTGGCGCCAGAAGGGCCTGAAGACAAGGATGGCTGTTTTTCCGGATCGGCGGTGGTGGATGGCGATACGCTGGCGCTGATTTACACCGGACATAAATTCCACGGCGATCCTGATGATGAGGCGAATCTCTACCAGGTGCAATGTCTGGCGACCAGCAGTGACGGCATTCATTTTGTCCGGCAGGGAATGATCGTTGATACCCCGCCAGGCCTGCATCACTTCCGCGACCCGAAGGTGTGGCGTGAAGGGGAGAGCTGGTACATGGTTGTCGGTGCGCGGGACGGTGAGACGGGCCAGGTGCGCGTTTATCGTTCTGCAGATCTGCGCCAGTGGCAGGATATGGGCGTGCTGGCGGTGGCTGAAAAAGAGATGGGCTACATGTGGGAATGCCCGGACTTTTTCATGCTCAATGGCAAACGCGTGCTGATGTTTTCGCCTCAGGGGATGGCCGCTGAAGGATTCAAAAATCGTAATCTTTTCCAGAGCGGCTATCTGTTGGGCGAGTGGCAGCCCGGGCAGCCTTTTGTGCGGGAAGGTGAGTTTGTGGAGATGGATCGCGGGCATGATTTCTATGCGCCACAAAGTTTCCTCACGCCTGATGGTCGCCGCATCATTATCGGCTGGCTGGACATGTGGGAATCCTCCCAGCCGGAACAGGAGGACGGCTGGGCAGGCATGCTCTCTTTACCGCGCGAACTGACGCTTAGTGCGGATAACCGTCTGCAAATGCGACCGGCCAGAGAGGTCGAAGGCCTCCGGCGAGCGTGGTTCCCCTGGCCGGTCAGTACGCTGACTCATCAGCAGATGGCTCTGGTGGAACGCTGCGACGCGATGGAGGTTATTCTGCAGTGGGATTGTGCCAATAGCAGTGCCGAGCAGTACGGCATGAGTCTGGGAGAGGGGCTGCGCGTCTACGTGGATGCTCAAATGCAGCGTCTGGTTCTTGAGCGAAACTATCCGCAGTATGGCCTGTGCGGGACACGAAGCGTCGCGCTGAACCTGGATAATACGCTTAATCTGCGTCTGTTCTTCGACAGTTCATCCGTGGAAGTTTTTGTCAATGAAGGCGACGCGTGTTTAAGCAGCCGAATTTATCCTGAGGCAGGGCGAAGGGAAATAAACGTATTTGCCTGGGGTGGCTCAGCGTTATTATTCGAAGCCGGAGCCTGGCAGCTGGAGTGACGACTTCCCGTTCATTCGCATGGTGAGTTTGCAATAAAGGGGCATTCACCCCTTTATTGTTGCCGGTTTAGATCATCATTTTGACAGCTGGCTGTTCACAACAATTCCCTTTTCAACCACCAGCGTTAAGGTATATCCCTGTTTATGCCATTTACCGTTGTTTGGTTTCCATCCTTGCCCCAGCAGGAATGCCGCACCGTCATCGATGGTACCGTTCATTACCGCTTCGGCCTCGCGGGAGAGCTGTTTTAAATCACGCGATTGACTTTTATCTGAATTTGCAGTGCATTCGCCGTTAGCTTCCTCAACCTGCGTACATCCTGAATGAGCAAGCTCTTTTCTGTGCTTATGCGTCATTTGTGCATGTTGCACCGCATAAGCCGCATTCGCAAAAGCCGCATTCATCGACGCGTTGCTGATCGCTGCCTGGCGTTGTGATTCTGCGAGATAACAGGTGTCTTTAGAAATGCCTTCATTAAGACACTCCTGCATCCTTGACGCCTTTGTTGCACATCCACCGAGAAAATACGCTATGCCGAGTATGACTACAGTAAATATCTTTTTTTTCATTACGCCAATGTCTCGATTTTAATATATGCTGTGATGATAATAACTGTCATTAAAATAACTATCACCGCTAATGACCAGTAAATGATTTTAATTTTACACCCCAGTAGATCATTTAATTGCGCTCTTGCTTTGATATAAACAAAGCATGTCATTGCAAGAGCAGATATCTAAATTATTTCAGGAATTTAAACGCAACTTGTGATTAATGGTTTTACTCTATGTGGTTGTTTTTAATTACCAGCCAAGCCCTATACCCGCCCCTACAGCATAATCGTTATTCGTTGTGGTGGTGACACCCGCTTTCACAATGGCATGTTCACCCGCATGGAAGGACGCGCCTACCGCAACGGCGCTTTCGTCATGAAAAGTCCCGGCACCCGCACTCACCATAAACGTTTGATCCCGCTCGACTTGCGGCATTGAAGCGATAGCAACGGCACCGGCGATTCCACTACGGGACTCTTTTTTATTATCGTCCACGTCGTCTTTAAAGCTTTTAAACTGTGCGTTAGAACTTTTTTGCTGCTGAATAAGCATTTGTCGGGCCGCGTTGAGCTCCTGTGCTTGCCCGGCTGTTTGCGTAGTCAGCGTATTGATCTGTTTAACGGCGGCTGTATCAGTGACATTACGGGTGATAATCGTCGTCACGCCGTCTTTGCCCGGACGGCCATCACGACCATTAATGACCTGGTTGTGTTGACCGTCTAAATGTGTTGCCTGCGCGGTTTTCAACGCCGTTGCAGAATCATCAACAGAGGTTTGTATTGGGTCAACCGCAATTTGTTTCACGAGAGTTTTCTGCGGCGGCAGAACAGGCGTGGGCGCCTGACCAGGCTCAATATGCTGCCCGTCCAGGTGAGGGGCTAATAATACTGGCTGTGGTGCAACCGGTGTTTGTTGCGTCGGCAGGGTAATAACAGGTGTGGCAGTAAATTGCTCATTCTTTGCGGAAATATATGCGTCCCCCCAACTGGATGTAACCGGCGAGGTAGAGGCAAGAACTGCTGTGCCAGGAACAGAAGTTAAAATAAAAACAGATACGGCGGTTTTAATACATTTCATTTCCAAACTCTCATCAATAAAATTATTTCGCTATCCTGGCGGGAGGATATAACGTCTTGTTATATTTAATTTAAAAAAGGAGGTTACGGTGATTTTTTCTAAATCACTTTTTTTGTAACGCGCAGCAACTATCCCGGATATTCACGTTTTATTTATTGATCTTCATCAATACTGGCACGCATGGCTAAAAAGGGGAGTTTGAGAGCGGATTGATCTACTCATTATAAAACAAGGAGTTAATTTTTATGGGGATTGACGGGCGTTCTTGGGTAAAACTAAGAATACATTAATCTTGCTTATCTGTTTTCGTCAAAAAATTACATTATTACGCCTGTTTAATTAATTTATTTAAAGCGTCTTTTGGTTTTCCTTTCTATTGATTTCGTTATTTGTTTTGAATGAAACTTTTATGATTGCCTCTGCAAAATATTTTCCACATGAAAAAATATCATGTTGTAACGGTTTAAAAACAACGAATTTATCGTGTTTAGGTAACAATGATTTAATTATCGCGAAACGTATAGCTAAAAAATACAGGAATGATCTCCCTACGATAAGCTGCGGCCACATGCTGCATGCGACTGGCCTTGTAGAAACCCCTTGCACCGTGGCCTTCGCTACGGTTACACTAAATTCAAGCAAATGTTTGCATCTAACTATTTGTTTTAAAAGTATTTTGACTCGGGGTGCCCTTCTTCGTTGAAGGCTGAGAAATACCCGTATTACCTGATCTGGATAATGCCAGCGTAGGGAAGTCAGATGCCTCCCCTGGTCATCGCTTCTTCACGCAAGGCAGGAGCGAACCTATGCAGCCTGACCTGCTCGATTTACACGTTTTACATCACTTCCGAACCCGTTCCCCGCTCACGCACTGTATGACCAATGATGTCGTGCAAACCTTTACGGCCAACGTTCTGCTGGCGCTTGGCGCTTCTCCGGCAATGGTGATTGAAGCCGAAGAGGCCGAGCAGTTTGCCGGGATGGCCGATGCGCTGCTGATTAACGTCGGTACCCTCACCACCCCCCGCGCCCAGTCGATGCGTCGGGCTATTGAGAGCGCGGTGGCGGCAGGCAAGCCCTGGACGCTCGACCCGGTTGCGGTGGGCGCCCTGGCGTTCCGTACCCGCTTTTGTCATCAAATCCTTGCCCTGAAACCAGCCGCCATTCGCGGCAATGCGTCGGAAATTCTCGCCCTTGCGGGGATGAGCGCTGGGGGACGCGGTGTGGATACCACCGACACCGCCGCTGCCGCGCTGCCCGCCGCGCAGGCGCTGGCTCGCCAGACCAATGCCATTGTGGCAGTGACGGGGGAGGTGGATTACGTCACCGACGGCCAGCGCACCCGAACGGTTGTGGGCGGCGATCCGTTAATGACCCGCGTGGTGGGCACCGGGTGTGCGCTCTCGGCGGTGGTGGCGGCGAGTTGTTCCCTGCCGGGGGAGCGGCTGGATAATGTTGCCGCTGCCTGCGGATGGATGAAGCGTGCCGGAACGATCGCCGTTGCGCAGTCTCACGGGCCGGGCAGCTTTGCCAGCGCGTTCCTTGATGCGCTGCACAACCTGGAGGCACAGGCATGAAACGAATTAATGCTCTGACGATTGCCGGTACCGATCCAAGCGGCGGTGCAGGTATCCAGGCCGACCTGAAAACGTTCTCGGCTCTTGGCGCTTACGGCTGCTCGGTGATCACCGCGCTGGTGGCGCAAAACACCCGTGGCGTGCAGTCGGTCTACCGTATCGAACCTGATTTTGTCGGTGCACAGCTGGACTCGGTATTCAGCGATGTGCGCATCGACACCACCAAAATTGGGATGCTGGCAGAAACGGATATCGTCGAAGCGGTGGCCGAGCGGCTGCAACGTTATCAGGTGCAAAATGTGGTGCTGGATACGGTGATGCTGGCTAAAAGCGGCGACCCGCTGCTCTCTGCCTCTGCTGTTGAGACATTGCGCAAGAAACTGCTGCCGCAGGTGGCGCTGATTACGCCAAATCTGCCGGAAGCGGCCGCACTGTTAGACGCGCCACACGCGCAGAACGAACGTGAGATGAAAGAGCAGGGGAACGCCCTGCTGGCGATGGGGTGTGGCGCGGTGCTAATGAAAGGCGGCCATCTCGATGACGATGAAAGCCCGGACTGGCTCTTTACCCGCGACGGTGAACTGCGTTTCACGGCCCCGCGCGTGCATACCAAAAATACCCACGGTACGGGGTGCACGCTCTCTGCCGCGCTGGCGGCGCTGCGTCCACGGCACAACAGCTGGGACGATACGGTACGCGAGGCCAAAACGTGGCTCTCGGCCGCGCTGGCAAAAGCCGATACTCTGGAAGTGGGTCACGGTATTGGGCCGGTTCATCATTTTCATGCATGGTGGTAAGCCAGTATACTGGCAGGAAACACCACGCCTGAGAAAACAGAGATGGAACAAGCGCATACCCGGTTAATCGCTCAACTGAATGAACGGATCGCCGCGCCCGACAACATGCCGCTGTATCTGAAATTTGCCGAAACGGTAAAAAATGCGGTACGCAGCGGAGTGCTGGAGCACGGGAATATTCTGCCCGGCGAGCGCGATCTGAGCCAGTTAACCGGGGTGTCGCGCATTACCGTGCGCAAAGCGATGCAGGCGCTGGAAGAAGAGGGCGTGGTAACGCGCGCCCGGGGGTACGGGACACAGATCAATAACATTTTTGAATATTCGCTCAAGGAAGCGCGCGGGTTTTCCCAGCAGGTGGTGCTGCGTGGTAAAAAACCTAACACGCTGTGGGTGAATAAACGGGTGGTGAAGTGTCCGGAAGAGGTGGCCAGCCAGCTGTCGGTACCCCCGGACAGCGAGGTATTCTTGCTTAAGCGCATTCGTTATGTTGACGATGACGCGGTGTCGATTGAGGAGTCCTGGGTTCCGGTTGAGTTAATTCATGACCCGGACGCAATTGGCATCTCGCTGTACGACTACTTCCGTAGCCAGAATATCTTTCCGCAACGCACCCGCTCCCGGGTCAGCGCCCGGATGCCGGACAGCGAGTTTCAGGCGCATATCAGTATGGATGACAAAATACCGGTACTGGTGATCAAGCAGGTTGCGCTTGACCAGCAGCACCGGCCGATTGAGTACAGCATCAGCTACTGTCGCAGCGACCTATACGTCTTTGTGTGCGAGGAGTAAGGCCTCGCGCGTCGGCGCGCAATCCCCGCCGCGGTGGCTGACCACCCAGGCCGCCACCGCATTTCCCAGCGTCACGGCATCCGCCAGACGCCATCCTGCCGCCAGACCGGCAAGCGTACCGCCCGCATGGCTGTCGCCTGCGCCAATGGTATCGACGACGGTGGCGGGAAACGCTGGAACATAACCCGATGCGTCGCCTTCATACCAGGCTGCGCCATCTTTGTCGTGACGAATAATTAGCGCGGCGCCATAACGGTGCTGCCACTGCACGCCTAAAGTATCAACGTCCATGCCAGCGCGCTCCGCGGCAATCTGCGCCTCCTGACGATTGAGCGACACGATAGGTTTCAGGGCCATGATCCGCGCCATGAGCGCGTCGGGAATATCGGCAATGCGGGGGCCAAAATCGATAAACGCGGTGACGTTTTCCAGCGACTCCAGCCAGCGTGTAAGCAGTTCGCCCGATGGCGATGCCAGTTGATAGCCGGACAAATACACCAGGCTACCCGGTGGGACGTTCAGCCCATCCAGCCAGTGCGGCTGCCACTGGTTCTCCACGCCGCTAAACGACATAAAGGTGCGTTCGCCGTCAGGCTCTACCAGCGCCAGACACCAGCCGTTATCGCCCGCTTCGGCCTCCACGGCGCTGTGCAGATCCTGTCTTGCCATGGCGTTACGGATGATCTCCGCCCATATGCCGTGGCCGACGGGCAGGGCGTTTTGCGCCGCAATGCCGAGCCGCTTCAGGGCGATGGCAATATTCAGCGCACAGCCGCCGATATTCACCCCTTGTTGTTTCAGCTCGATATCGCATCCGCGCCAGGGCAGGGCGTACGCGTCGGCGATCACGTCGATGACCGCCGCGCCCAGCACCGTGACCGGGCGTGTGGCCTGTAATGTTTCAAGACGTTGGGCTAACGTACTCATACGCCCTCCCTTTGCTCCCGGTAGTGCAGCAGTTTTTCGCAATAGTAGTCAAAATCGAGCCGGTTTTCGGTATCGAGTTCACCCTTCAGCGCCGGGTCAATCGCCTGCACGCCGTGCAGTGCCCCGCAGATGGCCGTTGCCATCGCCCCGATGGTGTCTGTATCTCCGCCGAGGTTGGCGCACAAAATCGCGCAGCGGTTAGGGTCCGTGCCGGCCAGCTCCACCATCGCAATCGCCGCCGGAACGGACTCAATGGTGCTGGTGCCCGCGCCAATAAGCTGGTAAATCTGCTCGCTGGCGGAGTCGATGCCGTGTGCTTCCCGCACAGTCTTAAGCGCCAGTTCAATACGAGCCGCCAGCGAGGCGCTGAAGGTGGTGGTATTCGCCTCCTGTGCGTAGCGGGCAATGCCGGGCAGGGCATCGACGATGTTCTGCCAGCGCTCACCGTCGATGGCGCGCGAAACCGCCCAGGCAATCACCACGGCTCCGGCGATGGCGAGGTCCGATTTATGCGTCGGGCTGGAGGCCAGCGCGACCTGCCCGACAAAATGTTCCAGCCGCGTCGCCGGTAGCAGGCAGCCCAGCGGGGAAGCCCGCATCGCTGCCCCGTTGGTCACGCCGTTGTTGTCCAGTTCACTGACGGGTTTGCCGTCGCGGATGGCGTTAAGCGCGATTTTTGAGGTGGGACCCAGCACGTTTTTATTAAAGGCATCGAAATCCAGCGCCCAGTTCAGGATGTGTTTGCCGATGACATCCGCGTCAATCTCCCCGTCGCATTCGATAATCGCATCGGCCAGGCACAGCGCCATCGAAGTATCATCGGTAAACTCCGCGTGCTTAAAATAGCAGGCCGCGTTATTCTCTGCCGGGCCGGGTAAGAAGCGGTCGATCCAGCCGAAGTGCGCTTTTACGCGCTTTCTTGGCCACAGCTCGGAGGGCATACCCATCGCATCCCCTAACGCCTGCCCGTAAAGAGCACCGAGAATACGTTCTTGTTTCATTTAACTTCCCCTTGTGTCAGCGCAGCATCGCCATCAACCACCTCAATTGCGGTGATCTCTTTGTCCGATTCGCGGAAAAACAGCATAAACAGCACGGCGATCACGGCAATCATGATCGCACCGAATGTCCACATTCCGGCCCAGTTGAAGGTCAGCCCATTCACCGGCTCTTTGTAAGCGAACATTTTTTCCATCATCACGCCGCCCAGGCGGTAACCCAGCAGGCTACCAAATCCCTGACAGCACAGCGTAATCAGGCCTTGCGCAGCCGTACGCATATGCGCCGGCGCTTTTTTATCCACGTAGATATATGCGGTTACATAGTAGAAGTCGTAGCTCACCCCGTGCAGCAGAATGCCGAGGAACAGCAACGCATAGGTGAAGTATTGTTCCGCGCCACCGTAAACAAAGAAACCGTAGCGGATGGCGGCCGTGAGCAGGCCCAGCAGTAAGACCTTCTTAATACCAAAGCGTTTTGTGAAGAACGGCAGTGCCAGCATAAAGAAGATTTCAGAGAACTGGCCGAGCGTCATCCAGCCGGTGGCGTTTTTCATCCCCACTTCGGTGAGATAGCCGTTGGCGAAGATGTAATAGAAGGCCAGCGGCATCGCGAACAGGAAAGAGCAGAAGAAGAACACCAGGAAGTTTTTGTCGCGCAGCAGGATCAGCGCGTCCAGACCGAGCATCACTTTGAAATCCAGCTTGCCGGTACTTTTCGGCGGCGTATTCGGCAGGAACAGGGCAAACACGCCCAGCAGGGCAGAGCTGGCTGCGGTCATCAGCAGCGGAATATTGGTATCAGAGATATCGCTATAGCCCAGCATCTGCGGCAGGAACCCGCATGCCAGACCGGAGGCGATCCAGCCGATAGTGCCCATCACGCGAATACGCGGGAAATCGGCTTCCACGTCATCGACGTTGGCGAAGGCAATACTGTTGGTCAGCGCAATGGTGGGCATATAGGTGAGAGAGTAGGCCAGCAGCAGCGGGAAGAAGGTGCTGAACTGGGTTTGCTGTGCGGCGAAGTACATCAGAATGGCACCGGCAAACATCAGCACAGCCAGCACTTTCTGAGCGGCAAAGAAGCGGTCGGTCAGCGAGCCGACGAGAATAGGCGACAGGATCGCCGCAATGGCCGTACAGGCATAGGACCAGCCAATCTCCCCGGCGGTAAAGCCGCTTTTACTCAGCCACAGCCACAGCGGCACAAACCACGCTCCCCAGATAAACCATTCAACAAACATCATGAATGACAGTTGGACTTTCGTTTTCATTGTTTAATCCTGCATGTCAGTGAGAGTACGCCTTTAACATACCATTCAATAATACCTTTTAAATACCTTTGTGGTGATTTTTTGATCAATGTAACAGTTTTGTTGTACACGAATCGAGCCAGCAGATTGTGCTGAAAAAAAATGCAAATGCTGGAAAATCTGTTAAGTCGGTACCAGGCTTAGTCTGCCCATAAAAATGTGGGTCTGGATAAACACTCACCGACATGACGTCGGAATTACGGGAGCATCGCTATGACTGATATTGCGCAGTTGCTTGGCAAAGACGCCGACAGCCTTTTACAGCATCGTTGTATGACCATTCCAGCCGACCAGCTTTATCTGCCCGGCCACGACTACGTTGACCGCGTGATGGTGGATAACAACCGTCCACCGGCCGTGCTGCGAAATATGCAGACGCTCTATAATACCGGGCGGCTGGGCGGTACCGGGTATCTCTCGATTCTGCCGGTTGACCAGGGCGTTGAGCACTCGGCAGGCGCCTCCTTTGCAGCCAATCCGCTCTACTTTGATCCGAAGAACATTGTTGAGCTGGCGATTGAAGCGGGCTGTAACTGTGTGGCCTCTACCTATGGCGTGCTGGCGTCTGTTTCACGGCGTTATGCCCACCGCATTCCTTTCCTCGTTAAACTGAACCACAACGAGACGCTCAGCTACCCAACCGAATATGACCAGACCCTCTACGCCAGCGTGGAGCAGGCGTTCAATATGGGCGCAGTAGCGGTTGGGGCAACGATCTACTTCGGCTCTGAGCAGTCCCGTCGTCAGATTGAAGAGATTTCCGCTGCCTTTGAACGCGCACATGAGCTCGGGATGGTGACCGTGCTGTGGGCGTACCTGCGTAACTCCGCATTTAAAAAAGACGGGGTGGATTACCACGTCTCAGCTGACCTGACCGGTCAGGCGAACCACCTGGCCGCAACCATTGGCGCTGACATCGTGAAGCAGAAAATGGCCGAGAATAACGGCGGCTATAAGGCGGTGAACTTCGGTTATACCGATGACCGTGTCTACAGCAAGCTGACCAGCGATAACCCGATCGACCTGGTGCGCTACCAGCTGGCGAACTGCTACATGGGACGCGCCGGGCTGATTAACTCCGGCGGTGCGGCGGGTGGAGATACTGACCTGTCTGACGCGGTGCGCACGGCGGTTATCAACAAACGCGCAGGCGGTATGGGGCTGATCCTCGGCCGCAAAGCGTTTAAAAAATCGATGGCGGATGGCGTGAAGCTCATCAATGCGGTTCAGGATGTCTATCTGGACAGCAAAGTGACGATCGCCTGACGCCTCACTCTCCCTCTCCCTTTGGGAGAGGGCTGGGGTGAGGGGATTAGCGCAAAAGCACACAATCCGGCGGCAACCGGCACTGCAGCGCGCCGGGCAATACCTCTATGCGGAAATGCTCCCCGCTCAACGGTTCCCCATCCAGATTAAACGTCATCCCGTGCGGGGCATTCACTTCGAACCACGCGGATTTTCCGGCAATAATGTTTGGGCTCTCTTCGGGCTGCGTCAGCGTGGTAAATAGCGCGGGCAGCAGGCCGTCGCCGGTGAAAATACGCAGCTGAAGCTGACCGTCATTAATCAGCGCCTCCGGGCAAAGCTGCTGCCCGCCGCCTGCCTGACGACCGTTGCCAATGCCAATCACCAGCGCGTCTCCCTGCCACTGGAAATCCTCGCCGCGAATTTCACAGCGGTCCGGCTTGAGGGTGTCCATGCGCATCAGACCGTGGATCAGATAAGAGACACCGCCCAGCGCCGCTTTGAGTTTTTCCGGCGTTTCGCTGGTGATCCGCGTGCCGAACCCGCCCGTCGCCATGTTGATAAAGCAGGTTTTGTCATTCACCTGCGCAATGTCCACGGCGGTAGCTTTGCCAAGGATCGCCAGTTGCAGGGCTTTACTCAACTCCTCCGGAATGCCAGCGCTGGTGGCAAAATCATTGGCGGTACCGAGCGGTAAAATGCCCATCACCGGACGGTCTTCGCTGGGCAGGTCGACAAGCGCAGAGGCGATCTCATTGATGGTGCCGTCGCCGCCGCCGGAGATAATGGTTTCGACACCCAACGTCAGGCCTTCATGGATATACCGTGCCGCGTCGCCTTTTTCCCACGTGACCCGTACATGGATCCGCGCCCCGTCTTCCCGCAAATCAGTGATTGCCTGACGCAGCAGATCGTTGCCTGCACTTTTACCATTGAGAATCAATAAACTGTCTGGATAGGTTGCCATCCTCGCTGCTCCCTTTTTTAGCGTTAGTAAGAGTGTATAGCAGTGCGGAAAAAAGCGGGTAAGAACAGGATGAAAGGGAAAAATAAGGCCGCGTAAGCGGGGCCGTTATACCGCCAAACGAAGCCGTAGCGCTTACATAGCATGCTCCTGTCACTTGCGGTTATCGTTTGAGCCCTGACATTTGCTTTGCCTCAATTTTCAATTGCTTACGCCAGACACGGTTATGTAGCGTTAGCGCAATGGAACGGTAAAAAATCGATGTATTCATCCACATGATGTTCAGACAGAAAAATCCTAGACCCAATAAAGAGGTTATTTGCGGCGTGTAATTGTCAACGGGGCCGAATAAAAGCGAAATCCATGTCGAGAGGAAATAAACGATGCTCATCAAGCCTGTCAGCGTAATGACAAAAATATGCAGTTTATATCCAGACAAAGAACCCCTTGTCGTCATAAACATCGTGCTCATCACTGCCAGACAAGGTAGATTGAAGTAAAAACGTCCATTATGATGACCCCACAAGTTAGCCTAAAAGGAAATCATGACAATGAGCGTTGGATTAATTACAGACGCGCCAGGACGTTTCTACACCTTCCAGTCAACATTGCCCGCCGGTGAATATTTCGAATTTCGCCCCCGCAACCCTCCACTGAACTCAAAACCCATTGTTGATGACGAAAGCGGGATGTGTATTGGTTATTCTGTCGCACAGGCTCCCGGTTTATGGCAGATTTACGATGCCGACGGCATGTTTGTCAGGCTGGAAGAAGCGCCATTAGAAGCCCCACTGATTGACCCAACAGACCTCGCTTTAATTGCCTTTGGTGCATTTCGTCTTTTTCGGGCAGGTAAGGCGTTACTGGAGAGTGGTGTCAAAACCGCCGTAACGGTGAGGCTCAGTGAGGCTACCATCAGTCTCTTGCGTGGCCGCCTTAAATTAGGCTTATCAGCGCGCGCCCTCAGGATGAGCGAGTCATCGGCAAAACACATGCTGACCCCAGGTCGTTATGTGCCGTTACAGATTCAGGAAAAGGCCATTCGCTATGGTACCAGAACGCCAGACCCACTAAAAAAGCCTGGGCTTTTCCGGTACGAAGCGCGTATGTATAAGCTTGTGGAAGACAGGCAAAATAAAGGCACTTATATTTATAAGTCTTATCGTCTTGAGGTTTTGGTCAGAGAAACTGACTGGACTATCATGCATTTTCAGTACATGCCGTAAGGGGGGATCATGATAGACATCACAAGCGGTGACAGACACCTTAAATTAACGCCTTATGAAAGGCTGACTGAGCCCGAAGAGCCAGCTTATAGCCGTATTATGGTATGGGTTGAATTCTCAATCCCTGCCTTAAAAACAGCGTTTGCTGCAGAGTTTTTTGTCGGACAGTTAGAGCAGTTCAGGCATGATATCCATGGCTTCCATCAGTCCTTAAAAACAGGGGCGAAATTTAAGGATATTAATTTAACCTCGGCATTTGAGCAGGTTATGCTTAAGTTTCATCAGGCACATTTTGCGGGGGCTGTTGGCGTCAGCATGGTACTGAAGCCTGAAAACCATGCTGACAGTATTACGCTTGAGGATTCCTTCGATATTGATGAAAGCTATTTTCCAGACCTGCTCTCAGGTCTGGACGACATCATTTCATGGCAGAATTGACGCCTGAATGAATCCATAAAACCGGCACTCAATATGCCGGTTTTTTTATGCCCTTTTTCGCAATTTTCCCGTGTTTAAGTCGCGCATGTCTCGGTTTGGGTCTCCTGATGCCCAGGCAGCAATAGCGACCCGTTATCTCGTATCTTACGAAACAGGGTGCTGGTTTATTAGCGCTGAGTTTGTGGGGAGCTTTCTGCGCAAATGCGGTGCTTATAATGATGTGGTGAATATGTGAGCAAGAGTAAGAACAAATGGTTTTATTAAAGCGAAAAAAATAAGCCCACGTAAGGGAGATTACGCGGGCTAAGGAGGTGGTTCCTGGTACAGCTAGCATTTATGGGTTATGTTTTTCAGCGCTGGGGATAATACCCGTATTGAACGAAGCGGTATGTGATCCGATTCTAAGAATTTTCCCGGCGCGAAAAAATTTCCCTGGTTGACTATTTACTATGCGGATTTCGGGTGCTTTCACCGTTGAAATTACGCATCAGCAGGGCAAACTCCAGCTCCACCTCTTCCGGTACCGGCAGCCAGACGGTATGGCCATTGCCCGGCGCAACCTCAATCGCTTCGCCTTTGCCGTTCTCCAGGTGTTCCAGCGTGAAGTTCATGTTGCCCTGTGGGGTCATCAGCTCCAGGCTGTCGCCTTTGGTGAACTTGTTTTTCACCGCCACGGCGGCCAGCGCACCTTTGCGCTCGCCGGTAAAATCGCCGACAAACTGCTGACGCTCGGACACGGAGTAGCCGTGCTCGTAGTTCTGATAGTCGTCATGGGTATGACGACGCAGGAAACCTTCGGTATAGCCGCGGTGCGCCAGACCTTCTAGGGTTTCCAGCAGGCTGGTGTCGAACGGTTTACCGGCTGCCGCGTCGTCAATCGCTTTGCGGTACACCTGTGCGGTACGCGCGCAGTAGTAATAGGATTTGGTGCGGCCCTCAATTTTCAGGGAGTGCACGCCCATCTGGGTCAGACGTTCAACGTGGGCGACGGCGCGCAGATCTTTTGAGTTCATGATGTACGTGCCATGCTCGTCTTCAAAGGCGGTCATGTACTCGCCCGGACGTTTGGCCTCTTCAATCATAAACACGCTGTCGGTTGGCGCGCCGATGCCCAGCGTAGGCTCAACGTTCGTAACCGGGATTGGCTCATGCTTGTGGACGATATTACCGATATCGTCCTCTTTGCCTTCCTGGACATTATATTCCCAGCGGCAGGCGTTGGTGCAGGTGCCCTGGTTCGGGTCGCGCTTGTTGATGTAACCGGAGAGCAGGCAACGCCCGGAGTAGGCCATGCACAGCGCACCGTGAACGAAAATTTCGATTTCCATATCCGGCACCTGGGTGCGGATCTCTTCAATCTCGTCGAGGGAAAGTTCACGCGACAGAATGACGCGGGTCAGCCCCATCTGTTTCCAGAATTTGACCGTCGCCCAGTTCACGGCGTTAGCCTGCACGGAGAGGTGAATATCCATCTCCGGGAAGTTCTCCCGAACCAGCATGATTAAACCCGGATCCGACATGATCAGCGCGTCCGGCCCCATATCCACCACCGGCTTCAGGTCACGGATGAACGTCTTCAGCTTGGCGTTGTGCGGCGCGATGTTGACTACCACGTAGAATTTTTTGCCCAGGGCATGCGCTTCGTTGATGCCGAGCTGCAGATTCTCGTGGTTGAATTCGTTGTTGCGCACGCGCAGCGAATAGCGCGGCTGGCCCGCGTAGACGGCGTCGGCACCATAGGCGAAAGCGTAACGCATATTTTGCAGCGTTCCCGCCGGGGAAAGGAGTTCCGGTTTAAACATGTTTATTCTCGTTCTGATGACAGGTCAGATCCGCGTGCACCAGGTGCAGCGGTAAGGGGAGATCCCCCACTTTAAGGGCGGGCATTGTAGCGCTGCGGGGCAGGGAGGTAAAGCTTTGCCCCTCACCCCTTTGGGGAGAGGGTGAGGGGGCGTTTAGCTATGCAATCCTGCACGCATCCGCTTCCCAGCGGTATCCCACGCCATACACCGCGCGAATAAATGACTGTTCGGCGTCGAGCGCCTCCAGCTTACGGCGCAGGTTTTTGATGTGGCTGTCGATGGTGCGGTCCGTCACCACGCGGTAATCGTCATACAGGTGGTTGAGCAGCTGCTCGCGAGAGAACACTTTCCCCGGCTCGTGGGAAAGTGTTTTCAGCAGGCGGAACTCAGCAGGCGTGAGATCGAGAAGCTTGCTGCGCCAGCTGGCCTGGAAGCGGCTCTCATCAACAATCAGCGGGCTTTCGGCGTCCAGCACCTGAAGCTCGCGCTGCGGCTTACAGCGACGCAGAATGGTTTTCACGCGGGCGACCACTTCACGCGGGCTGTAGGGTTTGCAGATGTAATCGTCCGCGCCAATTTCGAGTCCCAGCAGTCGGTCGATCTCTTCGATTTTTGCCGTCACCATGACGATCGGCACGTCAGAGAAGCGACGAATTTCCCGGCACAGGGTCAGGCCGTCGGTGCCGGGGAGCATCAGGTCCAGCAGGATCAGATCCGGCGGCGTCTGGCGCACGTACGGTAACACCTGATCGCCATGGCTGATAAGCGACGGGGCGTAGCTGGCCGCACGTAAATAGTCGATCAGTAACTGCCCAAGCTTAGGCTCGTCTTCCACAATCAAAATGCGTGGCGTGTTTTCGTCAATCGGTAATTCGGTCATGCTTCTCTCGATAAATCCCGTTCCAGCGGTAACTCTACTGTAATGCTAACCCCGCCAAAAGGCGAATGGGCGGCACGCAGGGTGCCATTGTGCGCCTCGACGATATTAACGCAAATCGCCAGTCCCAGCCCGGAGCCGCCGCTGGCACGGTTGCGGGAGCCTTCGGTGCGATAAAAACGTTCAAACAGTTTTTCCAGCTGCGCATCCTGCACGCCGGGAGCGGAGTCGGCAAAGGTGAGGGCGAAGCGGCCGTTTTCCTGTCTGCCGGAGATGTGCAGTCCGCCACCGCTGTCGGTGTAGCGCAGGCTGTTTTCCAGCAGGTTGTTGAAGAGCTGCATCAGACGATCTTTATCGCCAAACACCACCGCGCTGTCCGGCAGGGAGAGGTCAATGGTCAGGTTGCGGCTGGCAAAACGTTCGCGGAAAGCCCCACTGATAACCTCCAGAATGTTGATCACGTCCACCGGTGCTTTCTGGTAGGCCA
Source organism: Enterobacter sp. SENG-6 (assembly GCF_001605945.1). Lineage (NCBI taxonomy): Bacteria > Pseudomonadati > Pseudomonadota > Gammaproteobacteria > Enterobacterales > Enterobacteriaceae > Enterobacter > Enterobacter sp. SENG-6. The sequence goes on along the minus strand of NZ_LOMM01000055.1, from coordinate 19,855 downwards.
GCGCCCCTTCGTCTGACATGGAGAGCTGGTGCAGATCGTCTACCAGTTTGGTCAGCGTACCCACTTCCGCCTGCAGCGAAGCCACGGATTCGGGCGTGAACTTGCGCACGCCATCCTGAATGGCCTCCAGTTCGCCGCGCAGCACTGCCAGCGGGGTGCGCAGCTCGTGCGAAATATCGGCCATAAAATCGCGCCGCATCTGCTGGTTTTTCTCCAGCGTACTGGCGAGCTGGTTAAAATCCTGTGCCAGCTTGCCCAGCTCATCCTGGCTGCGCGTGTCCACGCGGGTGGAAAAATCCCCGGCGGCCAGTTTATGCGTGCCTTCCACCAGCCTTTTCACCGGGGCGAGCAGGCCCCGCGCCAGCGGGAAGGTGGCAAGCGCGGCCAGCAGCGTGGAGAGGATGACGATCAGCCAACTGGCCCGGCGCTGCTGACGATCGAAGTTGATATCGGTGTTGCGCGTCAGGCGTTCCACTGGCGAGGCGATAACCCAGCCGACGGTGGCGTTATTCACTTTGATTGCCCGCCGGGTGCCGTCCGGGGGGATGGGCGCACGAGGGCCAACCAGCGTGCGCATATCCTGGTCGATCACCCAGAACTGGGTGCGCCAGCCGTGGGGCGGCATGCCCGGGCCGGGGCGGTCATCGCCGCTATCGTGCTCCAGCGAGCGCAGGATCTGGAAGATAAAACGGTCATTGTTGCGCAAAAAACGCCAGTTCCCGTGCTGGGCATACTGCTCGCTCAGTGCATCGCTCAAACCCTGCAGGCGCTGCTCATTACCATGCTTAATGTAATCGATAAAACCGCGCTCAAAGCTGAGCCGTACGGCCCAGTGCATGGTGATCAGCAGGACAATACAGGTGGCAAAAATTGCCAGAAAGAGCTTACCGGTAATGCCCGGACGCCAGAATTTCATGATCCACTCCTTTTACTGCGCCGGATAACGACGTTCTTACGGGTATCATCCGGCACACGGGCGAAGATGAAAGCGGGCAGGGCGATGATAACCGCCATGCTGAGATACGTGTATAAAAAGACCTGATGCGCCACCGGCGTGTCGACGCTGAGATGGTGCTGACCGTACATGCCGAGCAGTAAACCGGCAATGGTGACCCCCACGCTCATGGAGAGCTGCATGATCATCGACAGCAAACTGTTGCCGCTGCTTGCCAGTTCGTCCGGCAGATCCTTCAGCGTCAGGGTGTTCATCGACGAGAAGCGCATGGAGTTAATAATGCCCTGGCAGAACAGCACCAGCGGCAGGGCGTAGTACCAGCCCATCAGCGCTACGGCCATAAACAGCAGGCTGACCAGTGCCAGCCCCAGCGTGGCGGTGACCAGCACGTGGCGATAGCCAAAGCGGTTAACCACCTGCACCACAATGCGCTTCATTCCCATGCTGCCCAGCACCATCGGGATCATCATCAGCCCCGCGTGAAACGGTGAAAAGCCCATACCGATTTGCAGGAACACGGGTGTCATAAACGGCAGCATGCCGCTGCCCACGCGCCCCGCAAAACTTCCGAACAGGCCAAGCCGGTAGGTAGGGTTTTTAAACAGCGTCAGGCTGAACAGCGCCCGGTCGTTTCCTCTGGCATGCCACAGATACCACAGAATGGCGCTCATCCCGATAACGATCAGAATGGCGAGCGTCAGTGAGGAGATTCCCAGCCCTTTTTGCCCGTCGAGAGCGAGGGTCAGCGTCGCCATACCGGTGGCGAGCAACAGAAAACCGATTACATCAAAGCGCCGCGTCTGCAGGGTGTAGTTGGGCATCAATGCCAGGGTGGCGATAGCGCCAATAATGCCCACCGGCAGGTTGATGAGGAAAATCCAGTGCCAGGAGGCATATTCCACGAGTATGCCGCCCAGCGCCGGACCAAGCAGCGGACCCACCTGGCCTGGTAAGGTCACAAAAGTCATTGCCGCCATATACTGCTCGCGCGGGACGATTTTCATCACCGTCAGTCGCCCGACTGGCACCATCATGGCTCCGCCAACGCCCTGCAGAACGCGTGCCATGATCAACTGATCCAGCGTATTCGCCATCGCGCAACACAGCGACCCCGCGGTAAACAGCACGATAGCGGTGAAGAAGATATTGCGCACCCCCACTTTGTCCGCCAGCCAGCCGCTGGCAGGGAGCATCACGGCAACGGTCAGCACATAGGAGACAATCACCATATGCATGTGCAGCGGGCTCTCCCCCAGGCTTTTTGCCATTGAGGGGAGGGCGGTGTTGACGATGGTGGTATCCAGCGACTGCATAAAAAAGCCGAAGGCCACTATCCATAATTGCCAGCGAACGTTACTGGGAAGATCAGTCATTTACCCGGTCACCGTGGTTCTGTTTTTACGTGAAAAACGCAGCCGCAGGCGGTCAAAGAACAGATAGACCACCGGCGTGGTGTAGAGCGTCAGGAGCTGACTCATCACCAGCCCACCGACAATAGTGATCCCCAGCGGCTGGCGCAGCTCTGAACCATCGCCACCGGAGATCACCAGCGGCAGCGCGCCAAACAGCGCCGCCAGCGTGGTCATCATGATCGGACGAAAACGCAGCAGGCAGGCCTGGAAAATCGCCTCTTCTGGCGTCAGGTTGCCGTTACGCTGAGCCTCCAGCGCAAAGTCCACCATCATGATGGCGTTTTTCTTCACAATACCAATTAACAGCATGATCCCGATTAAGGCGATGAGGCTAAAGGGCGCGCCAAACAGCTCCAGCGCCAGCAACGCCCCCACGCCTGCCGACGGCAGCGTCGAGAGAATGGTCAGCGGATGAACATAGCTCTCATACAGCACGCCAAGCACGATATAGACCGTGGCAATGGCCGCCAGAATCAAAATCACCTGCGAATTCATCGTCTCCTGGAAGACCTGCGCGGTCCCGGCAAAACTGCCGCGCACGGTCGAGGGCACGCCGAGCTGGGTCATGGCACGGTCGATGGCCTCGCTGGCCTCGGAAAGCGACGAACCGGTGGGCAGGTTAAAGGAGATCGTGGACGCTGCCGACAGCCCCTGATGGTTCACAGAGAGCGGCGCGTTAGCGGGCCGCCAGCTGGCGAAGTAAGAGAGCGGTATCGCTTTACCGTCGTTGTTAATGACAAACATTTTATCCAGCGCGCTGATGTCCTGGGTATAGCGCGGGTCCACTTCCATCACCACCTTGTACTGGTTCATTGGCTGATAGATGGTGGAAATCTCGCGCTGGCCAAAGGCGTTGTTCAGCAGACTGTTGGCGGCTTCAACGTTAATGCCCAGCCGCGACATGGTTTCACGATCGTAGGTCAACGCCATCTCTGCCCCGTTGTCCTGCTGATCGGAGTTCACGTCCGCCAGCTGCGGCAGGGCGGCCAGCGCTTTACGGATTTTGGGCTCCCACTCGCGCAGCGCGGCCAGATCGTCAGAGAGCAGGGTGTACTGGTAGCTGGCGTTCGCCTGACGTCCGCCCACGCGGATATCCTGAACGGCCATCAAAAACAGGTTGGCGCCTGGCTCTTTGGCGAGCTTCATTCGCAGCCGGTCTATCACCTGCTGCGCCGTTTCATTGCGCTCGCCGCGCGGCTTAAGGGTGATAAACATCATCCCGCTGTTAACGCGTGACCCGCCGGTAAAGCCGGTGACGTTATCCACCGCCTTGTCTTCGCGGATGATCTTCATAAAATCCTGCAGTTTGCCGCGCATCGCCTGGAAGGAAATACTCTGGTCAGCCTGGATGCCGCCCATCAGCACGCCGGTGTCCTGCTCCGGGAAGAAGGTTTTCGGGATGGAGATATACAGCCAGACGTTGAGCGCGATGGTGCCGACAAGCACCAGACCAACCAGCCGCGTATGGTTGAGCACCCACTTCAGCGATTTTCCGTACCCTTCCTGCATTGCCAACAGGAAACGGCCAAACCCTTTGCGACGCGGCTGCGAGTGCGGTTTGCTGCGCTTAAGCATCCAGCCGCACATCATTGGCGTGAGCGTTAGCGAGATAATCAGCGAGATGCCGATAGCCACTGAAAGGGTGACGGCAAATTCGCGCAGCAGTCGCCCCGGCAGCCCGCCCATCAGCAGCAGCGGCAGGAATACCGCCACCAGCGACAGGCTCATGGAGAGCACCGTAAAGCCCACTTCGCGCGTGCCCTGCAGGGCGGCCTGCAGTGGTTTTACCCCGGCTTCCAGATGGCGGGAAATATTCTCCAGCACCACGATGGCGTCATCCACCACAAAGCCGGTGGCGATGGTCAGCGCCATCAGCGACAGGTTGTTCAGGCTAAAGCCGCACAGGTACATGGCGGCGAAGGTACCAATCAGCGACACCGGTACCGCAACGGCGGGAATAAGCGTTGCGCGGCCCGAGCGCAGAAACAGGAACACCACCAGGATCACCAGCCCGACGGAGATCACCAGCGTCTGTTCCACCTCTTCAAGCGAGGCGCGAATGGTCGGCGAACGATCCTGGGCAATCTGCAGATCAATAGCGGCCGGAATGGTCTTCTGTAACTCCGGCAGACGCGCGCGAATGCTGTTTACCGTTTCAATAATATTGGCTTCCGGCAGCTTGCGGATCATCAGCAAGATGGCCGGTTTGGCGTTGGTCATCCCGGCGTTGCGCACGTCCTGCACCGAGTCGGTGACGCTGGCTACGTCGCTTAAACGTACCGCCGCGCCGTTATTGTAGTGGATGATGAGCGGCTGATATTCGGCGGCGGTTTTGAGCTCGTCGTTGGTCTGGATCTGCCAGCGGTGGCTGTTGCTCTCTATCGCCCCCTGCGGCCTGCGCACGTTGGCGCTGCTGATGGCGGAGCGCACGTCATCCAGCGACACGCCCTGGTTAAACAGCGCCTGCGGGTTCAGGCCGACGCGCACGGCGGGCAGGGAGCTACCGCCAACGCTCACGTCACCCACGCCGTTTATTTGTGAGATCGTCTGCGCCAGTTGGGTCGACGCAAAGTCGTAGAGCTGCCCCTGGGAATAGGTGTCCGAGGTCAGCGTCAGGATCATGATCGGCGCGTCGGACGGGTTGGCTTTACGGTAGGTCGGGCGGCTTGGCATTCCGCTCGGCAGCAGGCTTTGCGCGGCGTTGATCGCCGCCTGCACGTCGCGCGCCGCACCGTTAATATCCCGGTCGAAGCTGAACTCCAGAATGATGCGCGTGCTGCCGAGCGAGCTGCTGGAGGTCATCTCGTTGACCCCCGCAATTCGCCCGAGCGAGCGTTCCAGTGGCGTGGCAACCGACGAGGCCATGGTCTCTGGCGACGCGCCCGGCAGCGATGCGCTGACCATGATCACCGGAAAATCCACCTGCGGCAGGGGGGCCACCGGCAGCAGGCGGAAGCCCAGCACGCCGCACAGCGTAATGGCGAGCGAGATTAAAATCGTCGCCACCGGGCGGTAAATGAAGAGGGCGAAAAACTTCACTTACGCCTCCTCTTCACGTTTCGGGAAGCGGCTTTTGGTCCACAGGGCCAGTTGGTCAAACAGCAGGTAAATCACCGGCGTGGTGAACAGCGTCAGCACCTGGCTCACCAGCAGACCACCCACCATGCCGATACCCAGCGGACGGCGCAACTCGGCACCGACGCCGGTGCTGAGCATCAGCGGCAGGGCGCCCAGCAGGGCGGCGAGCGTGGTCATCAGAATCGGACGAAAACGCAACAGACAGGCCTGGAAGATGGCGTCTCGCGGCGACATGCCCTGCTCGCGCTCGGCGGCAAGGGCGAAGTCGATCATCATGATGGCGTTTTTCTTCACGATCCCGATAAGCAGAATGATGCCGATAATGGCGATGACGTCCAGTTCGCTGCCCGCCAGCATCAGGGCCAGTAGCGCACCCACCCCGGCGGTCGGCAGGGTAGAGAGGATGGTGATTGGGTGGATAAAGCTTTCGTACAGCACCCCGAGGACGATGTACATCGCCACCACCGCAGCCACGATCAGCCAGATGGTATTGCCCAGCGCAGCCTGGAACGCCAGGGTGCTGCCCTGGAACTGGGTCTGAATATCAGACGGGAAGTTGAGTTCTTTCTCCGCGCCCAGAATGGCCTCGACCGCTTCACCCAGCGAATAGTTGTCCGGTACGTTGAACGAGATGGTGGTGGACGGGAACTGATCGAGATGGTTAATCGACAACGGCGTATAACGCTCCTCCACGCTGGCTATGGCGCTTAACGGCACAATACCACCGTCTTTGCTGGTCAGGCGCACCGAGTCCAGCGCGGCCAGGCCGGGCGTGTTATCGGTGTTGTGTTCCAGCACCACGCGATACTGATTCGCCTGGGTATAAATGGTGGAGATGAGGCGCTGACCAAAGGCGTTATAGAGCGCGTTGTCCACGTCGGACATGGTGATGCCCAGCCGGCTGGCAGTATCGCGATTGACATTCACATATGCCGCCAGCCCTTTGTCCTGCCAGTCGCTGCTGACGTCAGAAAGCTGCGGCAGCGCCTTGAGTTTGTTGACCAGTTGCGGTACCCACGTGCTCAGCGCATCAAGGCTGGTGGCCTGAAGCGTGAACTGGTACTGCGTGCGGCTGACCTGGGTATCGATGGTCAAATCCTGAATTGGCTGCAGGTAAAGTTCAATCCCCGGCACGCGCGCCACGGCAGTTTGCAGCCGCTCAATAACGGCGTTGACCCGATCGTCGCGGTCGTCCAGCGGCTTGAGGTTGATCTGCAGACGCGCACTGTTCAGCGACGGGTTGGTGCCATCGACGCCCACATACGCGGTCAGGCTTTCCACCGCCGGATCTTTCATGATGATGTCAGAGACCTGCTGCTGACGCTGCGCCATACTGGCGAAGGAGACCGACTGGGGCGCCTGAAGCGTGCCCTGAATAATGCCGTTGTCCTGGATGGGGAAAAAGCCTTTCGGGATAACGATCCACAGCATGACGCTGAGTGCCAGCGTGCCGAGCGCCACGCCGAGCGTCGCCCACGGGTGGTTAAGCACTTTTGCCAGCACCCGGCCGTAAGCGGCAATGATCCGTTCGAACATCCGCTCAGAGGCACGAGAGAAGCGGTTTTGCTTGCGCAGGGATTCATGGCTCAGCATGCGGGCGCACATCATTGGCGTCAGGGTCAGCGACACCACGGCAGAGATCAGAATGGCGACCGCCAGCGTGACGGCAAACTCGCGGAACAGTCGCCCGACGATATCGCCCATAAACAGCAGCGGGATCAGCACCGCAATCAGCGAGAAGGTCAGCGAGATAATGGTAAATCCGATCTCGCCCGCACCTTTCAGCGCAGCGGCCAGCGGTTTTTCGCCTTTCTCGATATAGCGCGAGATGTTCTCGATCACAACGATGGCATCATCCACCACGAAGCCGGTGGCGATGGTGAGCGCCATCAGCGTCAGGTTGTTGATCGAAAAATCGAGGAACACCATCACGGCAAATGTTCCCACCAGCGAGAGCGGCACGGCAACGGCGGGAATGATGGTTGCCGGTACGTTGCGCAGGAACAGATAGATGATCATCACCACCAGCGCAATCGCCAGCATTAGCTCAAACTGGGTATCGGTAACCGACGCGCGAATGTTGGTGGTACGGTCGGAAAGCACCTTCACAGTGACCGATTTGGGCAGGCTTTCAATAAGCTGCGGGAGCATGGTGCGAATGCTGTCGGCGGTTTCAATGATGTTAGCGCCCGGTTGGCGCTGCACGTTCATCACAATCGCCTGCTGTTTGTTGGCCCACGCACCCAGCCAGCTGTTTTCCGCGCCTTGCTCAACGGTGGCGACGTCACCCAGACGTACCGGCGCACCGTTCTGGTAGGCAATAATCAGCTGACGGTACTCATCGGCAGACTGCATCTGATCGTTGGCCGAGAGCGTCACGGCGCGGGTGGGGCCGTCCAGCGAGCCTTTCGCCGAGTTGACGTTGGCGTTGCTGATGGCGGTGCGGATGGTTTCGCTGGTCAGCCCCAGCGCAGCGATGGCCTGCGCGTTAAGCTTCACGCGCACCGCCGGGCGTTGTCCGCCCGCCAGCGTTACCAGCCCGACGCCGGAGACCTGGGAGATTTTCTGCGCCACGCGGGTTTCGACCATGTCTTCCACCTGGGTCATTGGCATGGCGGAAGAGGTGACAGCAAGGGTCATGATCGGCGGATCCGCCGGGTTTACTTTGCTGTAGACCGGCGGGTTAGGCAGGTCTGACGGCAGCAGGTTGGTGGCGGCGTTGATCGCAGCCTGCACCTCCTGCTCGGCCACGTCCAGTGACAGCGAGAGCTGGAACTGCAGCGTTACCACCGATGCCCCACCGGAGCTTTGCGATGACATCTGTTTCAGGCCCGACATCTGACCAAACTGGCGTTCCAGCGGAGCGGTAATGGCGGAGGTCACCACATCCGGGCTGGCGCCAGGATAGAGGGTAACGACCTGAATGGTGGGGTAATCCACTTCCGGCAGCGCCGAGACGGGCAGGAAGCGATAGCCAATAATCCCGGCGAGCAGGATCGCCACCATCAGCAGCGTGGTGGCAACAGGGCGCAGAATAAACAGGCGTGATGGCCCACCTGTTGCGCCTGGCGGCATGACCTGCATCAGGAGTTCGCTCCCTGTTTCGCGGGTTCAACCACTTCGACTTTGGCGCCTTCGGTCAGACGATCGATACCGTCCGTCACCACGCGGTCGCCCGCAGAGAGTCCGGCGCTGATCACAACCGTCTGGCTGTCCTGAATCCCGGTTTTCACCAGGTGCTTGCTGACTTTATTGTCGCTGTTCAGCACCCAGACGAAGTTACCTTCGTTGCCCATCTGCAGCGCGGCGGTGGGGATCACCACCGCGTTTTCTTCCGTCGCCACCAGCATACGTGCGTTTACAAACTGATTCGGGAAGAGGGCGTCGTCCTGGTTGTTAAAGCGCGCTTTCAGCTTGATGGTGCCGGTGGTGGTGTCGATCTGGTTATCCAGGCTAAGCAAAGAACCTTCGCTCAATTTCTGCTTGTTGGTACGGTCCCAGGCTTCCACCACCAGCCCCTTTCCGGCTTTCTGCGCCTGCACCACCGTCGCAATTTCGCTTTCCGGCAGGGTGAAGACTAAATCAATCGGGTGGGTCTGGGTTATGACCACGATGCCCGTGGTATCACCGCTTGAGATCTGGTTGCCGATATCGACCTGCTTGAGGCCAACGCGTCCGTCAATTGGCGCGGTGATGCGGCTCCAGTCGAGCTGCAGCTGTGCGCTGGCCACCGCGGCCTCGTCAGCTTTGATGGTGCCCTGGGTTTCGCTGACCAGCGATTGCTGCGTGTCCAGCTCCTGACGAGAGACCAGGTTGGTTTTCACCAGCTGCTGGTAGCGCGCCAGATCGCGCCGGGCGTTAGCGAGCGTGGCTTTGTCTTTGGCAAGCTGCCCCTGAGCCTGGGCAAGGGCGACTTTGAACTGGCTTGGGTCGATCTCGGCCAGTAAATCGCCAGCTTTCACCTGCTGACCTTCCTGGAAGTGGATCGCCATGAGTTGACCGTCAACGCGGCTGCGTACCGTAACGGTGTTGGCGGCGGTAATGGTCCCCAGGCCTGTGAGATAGCGAGGAACGGCTTTATTCACCGCGGTGGCCGCCTGAACCGGTGCCAGCGCGCCGCCGCGCATACCGTGACGACCCCCGCCCGCAGGGCGTTTTGACTGACTGCTGGCCCCTGCCGGAGTAGAAGGCTCGGCGGATTGAGTGTGCCAGTACCAGGCGGCGGCAAGGACCACCATAATGATGCCAGCGGCGATTGCCCAGCGGAATTTATGACTGCCTTTCATCGTTATACGTTCTCATCCTGAAACACTTCGGGGAATGATACTAGTTTAGTCAGGTCAGTCGGCAGAAAAATGGAGGAAATATGGAAGACTGTCGGGAATTGTCTGAATGGCGGAGAGGGCAATGTGACACCGTGTGCACGGGTATAAGATGCTATCTCATCGCTTTGAGTGAAAGCGGCGAAGAACAGCAACACGTTGTGATAAATGCGCGAAATAAACCGTATCATTCGAATACCAGGATTTTTATATTATTCGCGGAATATTCTTATTTTTATGAATAACCACAAAAATAATGAATTTCTCGTGCGTTATTACTTTTAGGTTGCGTATAAGAATTTTCCTTGATTTATTTATTTGCGTTAGGAATATTTCATTTTTTACTAAAATGGGTTGTTTTTGTAGCATTTTTTTAACAAGTTTTTTCTTTTCTGAGGGTTTTCATAGTTTATTGATTTGAAATGTTTTTTAATCCTTTGAATCTTTTTTTTAATTTTGATTTGCATCAAAAAGCAAGAATGGATGCAAATTCTTTAATGTGATTATTTTTTAGATTTAAAAACTTAACTATGAATTTTTATGGTTTTAAGTTCTAATCTGTAGGCATTTACTTATCTTCCAGACAAGAAAATTCCTAATGATGTTGAGGATTTGATAATTTCATGCTGTTGCTGTTAACAATATCTCGGAACATAATTTTTCGGCGCGGCAATTCTCGCTCGCAATTAAATGGAGCTTCCCGGTTACTTATTATGAAAAGTGCCAGGTTGCGCGTTTGTTCTTAGGAGAAGAAAATGAAAAAATTATTACTGGTGGCCTCTCTGGTTTCTGTTTTCGCAGCAGCAAATGCAATGGCTGATGTTACTGCATCTGCCACTGCGTCATGGGATGCTACAGCAACAAAAGATACAACTAGCATGCTGGTTGTTACTCCGCTGAACTCCCTGACATTCCAGTATGCGGAAGGTCTGAATGCTTTTAATACTCAGGATGGTGCTTTTGACATTACGATCCAGGGACAGGAAAGTGCAACCGACTTTGAACTGACTGCACAGGTCATTAGCAATACCCTAACCAATGCAAGCGGCGATGCATCTACTCTGGATGTCGGTGTTGCCTGGAACGGTAATGCACTTTCTAGTTCTGCTGAAACCGTTCTGGTTAATGCATCATCAACTTCTGGTCTGGAAAGTCTGATGGCTGACGGTGCTTATAACGGTGCTGAACGCGTGAGCGATCAGTCCAGCTTTAAGTTCTCTATCGCCTCTGCGACGTCTGATGGTTCAACAGCTGTCACTGACTATTCTGCTTTGCCTGATGGCTACTGGACAGGCGATGTGAAAGTACAGTTCAACGCGACCTGGACCACGCCTGCGTAATGAATGAAAAAATTCGGGAGATTTTTCTCCCGAATTTCTTAGGAATGTACTGATGAATAAATATTTACCCTTTGCCATATTGGCGGGGATCGCTACGTCTTTTTCCAGTTGGGCAATTAATGTGGGTGATATCACGTCGATAATGACTTCCGAGCAGAGTTCATTATCGAAAGAGATTATCAACACGACGAATTCCGCACGCTATGTCAGCGTTACGGTGAAACGACTCTCATCACCGTTGCCTGATGGCACCGAAATAAGCATTAATCCAGGCGAATTACTGTCTACACCCGCCAGCCTTATTCTTCCAGGCGACGCGAAAGATGTTTTCCGCTTTTTCTATAAAGGGCCAGAGGATGATAAAGAACGCTATTATCGCCTGCAATGGATTGATGAACCTGTGAGCGAAAGCGCAGCAACGAAAGCGGGCAAAGCCGCGACGGCAACGGCTTCAGCGGAAATTGGGACTATTTTAGTTGTAGCTCCGCGTAATGAGCGCTTCAACTACAGTCGTCAGGACGATTTGATCATCAACACAGGCAATGTCTCTTTCCGCGTGATTGCCTATGGCGTGTGTAAGGATCCCACTCAGGACCAGGGGCGGGGATGCCGGGAACGCTATTACGTTATGCCTGGAACCAAAATAAGGCTTCAAAAAAGCGATGTATCAAACAGCCGCACTCGTATTGGCATTTGGCATGGCAAGCAATTTATTACAGTGAAGTAATGCACGACGCCATTACCGGTGCCAATAATAAAATGCTGAAGTGTAAGGATGCATATGTCATTTAAATATTTTATTGGAGGGAGTGTATTTCTCTCTTTAGCGTTAACACCAGGGGCCGTTCATTCCGCCCCCGTTAAAATTGGTCATTATGTCATTCCTGGTACTTTTGCGCGCTCTCTGGAGCAAGGGATGACAGTTCCGGTGTTTATTCGGTATCAAGAGACGGACGAAAAAAGCCAGCAAAAAATTGCTGATGCGGTGATCTCATTGGTTGACGGGAATATTACAGTCAAATCGATAATGGTTTCTGACTTGCCTAACAATGCTGTGCTGGCGGATAAAACGCGCGAGATGGTAGAAAAAATAGGCAATGTGAAATTTAAGGACAACACCGCTATTGCCCTTACGCCTGAAGCACGTCTTCAACTGAACATTTCATCGTTCCACCTGGAGATGATCGTCAGCAGGGACGCGTTGACCGAGGCTGTTGTGGCGCGCAGCTCCTTGTTAGGTCCGTCAAGCGTTGACCGGTTAACTAACGTGCTCAATTACAGTTTTGGTACCTATTACAATGATTATCAAAACGGCAAAAGTTCCCGCAGCTATTTAACGCTGGATAATACAACGTCACTTCGTGAGCACCATTTTAATATTAATGGTTCGGTATATGGTATTGGTGAAAGTAATGGTTCCAGCAACGTTTATCGGGCGATGTACGAGCGCGATTACGAAGGTTATCGCCTGGCATTAGGAATGCTTGATACGTGGAATGTCCAGTCTATTGCCAGTCTTAACGCCTTAAACGGCGGAAAAATCTACGGTGCAAGCTACGGAAATAAAGGCAGCACCGTTGTCGAAAATACCTCCCTTTCGCTGACCCCGATTACGGTCTTTTTACCGGCAGCAGGGGAGGTGCATGTATTTCGTGACGGACGCCTGCTGAGCGTTCAGAACTTTAACATGGGCAGCTACGAAATTGACACCAGCCGTTTCCCTTACGGGGTGTACGACGTTACGGTGGATATTGTCGTCAATGGGCGCACGGTCAATACCCGCATGAGTCGCGTAAATAAAATCTTCTCACGCCAGCAGGCGGCGGGGCTGCATGAGATCTCATGGCAGGTTTTTGGCGGCTCGCTTGATTACGATCGCGTCAGTTATAAGCGCAATCATTACCGTGACTTAGGCAGTGAACAGAGCTGGATTGGAGGGGGCGCGGCTTCTCTGACGCTGGCGGTGCTTTCCGGCCTGAATATGAAGTCAACGCTTTACGGTTTTGATTCCAATGCGGTTAACGAAACTGATATCACGTTAAATGTGAACGAATACGTGAGTGTGGGTGCGCAAACGATGCTGGCAAATGATGGAACCTGGCGAAATGTCAGCAATGTGAATGTCAGCGCACCCGGTGGATTTGGCTCAGTGTGGGCCTCTCGGGAAGACAGCAAAATTGGTGACCGTTTGCCGGTGCAAGAACGTGATAACTACTCCATTGGCGGCACGATCAACCTGGGAAGCGTTATTCCACACGGAGGATCGCTAACGCTAAGCCAGACGGAAAACCGCTATTCAGGCAATAAGTATCGCAACATAGATTACAGCACAACACTTTATGCCGGACGGTATGCCACTGTCGGTCTGCGGGCGGGTGTACAGCGCTACTTCTATAACAACACGAATGATGACGGTCGTCAGGAGCGTTATGTCAGCCTGGACTTCTCGTTACCACTGGTTTCCTGGTTAAGTGTGGGCGCATCGCGCGATCGTTACGGTGCGACGCAGGGCAATATCAGCGCTCGTAAACAGTTTAAAGATGGCCCAATCACCTCAGCAGGCGTTTCTGCCTCGACGCGCCTGAGCGGAGAGCAGAATTACGGCAACGATTATTCCGTCAATGGCAATGTCAGTTACAGCACCCAATATAACGCCGGGACGGTCTCTGTCACTCGTTCAGCAGATAACTCGACTAACATGAACTTCTCTTCTCTCGGGGCAATAGCCTGGGCTGGCGGTGATGTTGGTCTGAGTAATGAGCGACAACGCTCGGGGATCATTGTTAAAACGGGTCTGGCAGGCGATGGAAAACTGGCAGCAAAAGTCAATAACCGCAATTACCTGCTGAGCAGTAAATCGACCTTTATTGCGCTCCCTCCGTATGCGCAATACAAACTGGAAATTATGAACGACCGGAACTCCGAAGACAGCTTCGATATTGTTTCCGGACGCAAACACGCGATGAACTTGTATCCAGGGAATGTGAGCGTTGTTGCACCGGAAGTGAAAAGTATGGTGACCGTATTTGGTCGCGTCCGCTATCCCGATGGGCAACTGGCGGTGAACACAGATATCCATAATCACATAGGCAAAACTCGGACTGACGGGAAAGGTGAGTTTGCGATCGATATCGATAAAAAGTATCCCATCATTACCCTGGTATCAGCTAATGGAAGTATCTGTGAAGCCGATTTGGATCTGGATAAAGCCAGGGGGGCCGCGTGGGTGGGTGATGTTAAATGTGCACTGCAATCGACAATGGCGCAGAGGTAATTCTATGAAAAAAAGTGCAAATATTATTATTCCTTTACTCATTGTCGGTGCCTTAACACCCTTTACAGCGAAAGCGTTGACGGCGACATCCTCCGGATCTGTCAGTAATAATTTTATGTTTATCGAAAATGCCATTGATGGTGAGTACTTTATTACTCCTTCCTCGCTTGATCCACGTTTCAGCGGGTCGAATACCTGGGTGAAATATGGAACTTCCCAGGTAAGTCTAGGCTATTTAGGCTACGTAGGTTGGACGGCACCGGCGAATAACTATCAGGATATGTGGATTGATAATTCCCCAATCGATGGACCGTTTAGCGGTATTCGTTGCTACAGTGGAACGCAGTGCCCAACGACAGGGTATATTACGGGTCAGGGAACGGACAGCAACGGTTTCTACCATGCTCAGGTCGGGTCTGTCGCCGGTGTGGTCGGCGGGGCATATGGGTTTGCCTCCCTGAGTGACTCTGCCTACGAATATTTCCGCAATATGGCCACCGGAAGTAGCGAAACATATGTTTTCAATCGCTGTTATACCTCGGTCAATTATGATTACGCGGCAGGCGAGCGCTGCAAAGATGAGTCCTCAGGACGCTGGAACTACGTAAACTACACGTTAACCAAACGCGGCCATCTGGCACTGGAATCGACCAGCGCCTTCCAGGAGCTGTGGATTGCCAGCGACGGCACGCCGAGTATTACCAATGATTCAGGTGCCTGTGAGTTGGGCGTCGTCAGTAACGTGAGCGGTGTTATCTGCAAAATGGTCAGCTATAATCTTCAGCAGACAGCTAACCTGACGGCATCATTGACGTTCAGGGCGTATGTAGATTCAACAGCGCTTGGATTTACCCCTGCAGCGGCCACCGTGCGGTATTCCGGTAATGGCTCCACATGGTATAACTTCAGTGCATCGACGGCGTATTACAACGTGTTCACCACCAGCGGTGAATATGTGTACCTCTTTTTGTCGCAGACATTTCTCAAAAATCTGGTCAATGCGGGCGTCAGTATTACGAATAGCCAGCCGTTTACCTTTGCGTTTACTAATGCTCTAACACCTGAGTCAGGTTATTACCAGTTCACGCCTTCGTTACAGCTTAATATCGTACCTAAGGAGTATGGGATAAGTATTATTTCATCTAATAATACAACGTCTGCTAGCGGTAGCGGCACTATTGGCGAGGATACGCCAATAAGAATGGATTATACCGTTACTGTTTCAGGCCCTCGCCAGGCTGACAGCATTACCGCGCAAGTTATTGGCGATAGCACAACGTTAAATGACACGCCGTACTGCCTGTTTACGTCCGCACAAGGTGGAGTAAGTGTGCCGATACCGGCCTATCTTGAGTATAACAACCAGTCAGGTAGTGTGACTCAGGCAAGAAATAGCTGTGGTGAAGCGGCCATAAGCCTGAATGATGCTCTGTGGCAACAAACGCCCTGGGACGCCAACAACACTGATGACGGGAGTTACTTCAATACCCGTTTATCACTGCTCTTTCCGATGGACGATTCTCGCTCTGCTTTAACGGTATCAGGTTCTGACTGGGAAGGCGTGGTCAGCGCCAGTGGGGAGATAAAAGTCATGGCGAACTGGGTAGGGGTGACAAAATGACCGGATGGCGTGTGGCTATGATCGTTACTGGTTTGGCTCTCCTGGCGTTATTTAGCCTGCCCGCACGCGCCTTGTATCTTGATTCAACCATTTTTGACATGGCGGCGGATAAATCCTTTATCAGCAAACGTGTTTTTAATGACAGCCACAAGCAGAATATTTACAGCATTTCGGCGGTGAAAATTGATAAGCCCGGGCCTGGCGGGGAGCGTCGCCAGGCTATCGAAGAGGGCGAATTACTGTTTGCACCGCTTAATTTCTCGCTTGCACCGGATGCAGGAGAGTTTTTCAAGATTTTCTATCGTGGTCCGCAGGATGACAAGGAGCGCTACTACCGTGTGCAGTTTACTGAAATGCCCATCACCCTTTTCCCGGAGCGCAACAGGGGTAAAAAGAGCGAAGCGATACCAGCTATCGCACTGGAAACCATTCTGGTTGTTCGGCCACGAAAAATGAATTTGCATTATATGCTGGATGAGCAGAAAGGGGTTCTTGAAAATACAGGAAATACCTTTTTTAAAATCATTGTTCAAAAGGGGTGCAATTCGACCGATGATGAAGCGACCATTCGCTATATTCTACCGGGAGAAACGTACCGAAGCCCCGAACTGAAAGCACAAAATAAAAAATTTATAGTGGCTTTGCAAAAGTATATCCCTGTTGGTAGTGGATGTTTTACACATGCCTCATAAAATTGGAACAAACTATTCTTGTATTGCTAACTATCTGGTGTGAATATATTCTGTATCGTATGTGAATCTCGTCAAAGATAAAAATAAGAGTTTATCTGGATGAAAAAAATAATTAACGGTCAGGTTTTATACGATTCAGAGCAGAGGGTATTAAGTGTGCAAGGTGAAAGGATTATCCTCTCTGCACCAACCTCAAGGTTACTGGAACTTTTTATTGATAATAACTATAAGCAAGTAAACCGGGAACTGATCATCGAAGAGGTCTGGGGAAAACATGGCATGATACCCTCAGGGCATAGCCTTAATAAAAGCGTGAGCATATTGCGCAAAGCTTTTTCATCGTTAGGCTTGAACAATATAATCGTCACGATCCCGCGCGAAGGGTTCCTTTTTCAGGCCCGGGTCAGCAGCGTGAATGATGATATCAAGAGTAAAAGAATAACGACCATCCAGTTAGATATTGTTGATAAGGCTTTGCAGTATAGACGGTGGCCGCAGCTTATCCTATGGTGTGTTTTCACTTTTACTGTCTGTGCAGTTATGGTTTTTTTTCTCATATTAATGTTTCGCAATAACGATGGGGTTGTACATATATTGAAATCCGGCTCGTGTGATTTTTACACCACAGATGATAATTCATCAGTGAAGTTATCCCGATTTTTGAATTCACCAAATTGGCAAAAACACAGTTCCATTTGTGAAGGAAGAGATAAAGTCATCATATTTTATGATGACAATAACTTATCGGCAGGTAATAAACTGAAAGAGTATTTCTTTAGCGTGTGTAAAATGGAGCAAAAAGGAACGGTGCATGAGTGCGAAAATTATCTTTATTAGTATGTTCGCTGCGGTCATGGTGATATTTCTTTTTTTGCTTAATTGCCCTCGTATTCCATCGGCTTTTGTGTGTACGGCTAAAAGCCATGTTTTTCTCCATACTCAAAAAGAGGGGGTGAGCATTGAAGGTGAGGTTTTGTTAGTTTTGAGGATTTCCTCTGCAGAGGAAGGTGCTTTCTCACAAGTTGGGGTGCTGGATGTTAACGGTAAACATTATGCTATTAATCGCTCCACTACGTTGAGCTTCCTTAGAGAAGACAGTGATGGTTATTTGCGTACGCAACGCATTGCGGTGGTAAAAAATGATAACGATGACTTGCCTGATGAAATAACCAACCTGCTCATGTCTAAGCAACAACTCTTTTATTACAAGATCATACATATCACCGATAACGTTTATGGGGTCAGGGATCTACGGCGCACGCTGATGGTCTGTCGAGCAAAGTAACGTGACAATGAGACTTCTCTTTGGCGTGATTCTCTTCGTGTTGTGAGTTTCACAGACATTAGTTCTGTAATTTTTCTTTTTATTCTTATTTTATTTTGTCTGGTTCTGAATGTAAGTGCATTAATTTGTACTGTATTAGGATAAGGAAAATTTCTGTATCTGCTGCGGAAATATTCTTATCATTGTGGAAAAAATATGATCTTAACGGAGGGAGGGACCATTAAGATTAACCATTTCTTGTTCTTGTTTTATTAAGGCGGATATTGTCTACCGGGCATTGGATGTTTTGCGAAAACCAAAGCAAATATAATCTTTCTCTCTGTACGATAGAAGGAAGCGATTTTCAATTAAACTTTTACGGTGATAATTATGAACACGAAAAAGGTCTTTCTGCTCAGTTACGACATTTATCTTTTCTCAGGAATAAGATCATTTCTGCCTAATCTGGTACTCGTTGATTCTGGAACGTTTGTTTCTGATTCAGACATTTTAATGCCACAGTACAACAGCTGTTTGTTAATCATTGATAACAGAGTGCCATTTTGTATAATACAAAAATGGCTGCAAAGAAATAGCAGCCAGTTTATCTATGTTAACAGTGTTGTTCTCACGATGAGTAAAAGTAAATGTATCAATCGAGGCTGTGAAAATAGTGAGTCTGTTAACGCTAAAGTAAGCTGTAATAGCCTTATTTCTGTTCTAAAGACTAAATTGATGTCAAATGTGCAGGGGGGCGCTCCGTCAACATTGGGCTACGTTGATAGATTCCATTTAAGTGATTTTGAACAAGAGATGATTTACGCCTCTTTCACTAAAATGGGGCTGGAAGAATTTTGCAAGGCAAATTCTTTAACGCCAAAATCGCTCTATCGTTATCGAGATAAAATAACTCATCGCCTGAGTTTTGATAACTTTAATGAGACTATAATTTATCTTTCCAGAAATGGTTTTTTGGCAGAACGATGGGGGGCACATGACAACAAGACAAGCCAAACAATGACAGAGGGTATATTTGATAGCAACGAAGCTAATAGATTAACTCTGGCTTTGAAAAATGATGAGATTGTGCCTTATTTTCAACCCATCGTCGGAAGTAAAGGAGAACTGCGTGGCGTTGAGGTGCTGGCGCGGTGGCCTTCAGGCCACAACTATGCCATTTCTCAACGTGAGTTCATCCCGCTGGCGGAAAGTAGTGGTCAAATAAACGATCTGACAAGTTATCTGATGAATAAGGTCGCGAGTCATTTAAATCACGATATTACCTGGCAGGGACAGTCTTTTTTTGTGGCGTTTAACGTGAGCCCCTCAAATTTGAGTAACCCTGTTTTCTATTGGGAATGCCTCAATTTTTTGGAATTAACGGAATCACTGCCAATAAAATTGATGATTGAGATTACTGAAAACCAGACACTGGTAGTCACGCCTGCAATAAAAGAGTTAATCCGTTCGTTACGTAACCGGGGTGTCCTCTTTGCTCTGGATGATTTTGGAACGGGATACGCCAATCTGTGTTGTCTGAATGAACTCGAGCTGGACGTGATTAAGATTGATAAGATCTTTATCAAAGGGATCCATGCAGAAGATCAGACGCTGCCGATGCTGGAATCGATCATTAATCTGGCTGGCATTCTGGGGTTACGTACTGTTGCAGAGGGCGTGGAGTATGCCTGTCAACGCGAATGGCTTATCGCCCATAAGGTTGATTTCCTGCAGGGGTATTATTTCATGCCACCTATGGCACTGGCTGAATTTCATCGCTATATGCAGCAGTATGGCTCCGCAGCAATAGGGTCGGCACTGTTGCAAAGTTAGCGATGAGGCAGCGTTTTGTCTTATTCAAAGGCCTTACATTTCAAAAACTCTGCTTACCAGGCGC